>CAOKJJ010000011.1 GCA_948468465.1 uncultured Eubacterium sp.
CTGGAATAGGAGCCGAAATCCAGGCCCCGCCCCTCATCCAGCGTCCGGATAGCCACTCAAAAAACGCAACAAAATGTCAAAAGTGTTTCTTTTCCGGTACATCCAGGCTGCCCTATTGCTTTTGATATACGATAGCTCCATCCACAATTGTCATGGATACTTTTACATCGCGTATTTGATCCATGGATGTATGGAAGACATCTGCGTCCAATACTGCAATGTCAGCGATTTTTCCGGCTTCCAGAGTGCCGAGCTTATCCTCCTGGCCCAGATTGTACTGGCCGCCGTATGTCCATGCTTTGAGCAGTTCGGCTGTTGTCAGTGCATTCTGCTCGTTGAATGGCTTGCCGCCTTCCGGGAATCTGGCGCCGACGCTGTGATAAATGGACTGCGGAATGTCGTCATAAAGCAATGGAAGGTCTGTGGCACAGGAAATGATGACGCCGGAATCTTCCATTTTTCTGCGGTTCCAGTAATTTTTGCCGCGTTCGGTGCCTATTTTTTCCTCAATCATGGCAAGCTTGCTTTTACGGTCTGCGATTGACATGATCTGCGGGTAGACTTCGGCAATGATGCCAAGCTGTCCCATGCGTTCCAGATCGGCTGGATCGCTGCATTCCAGATCGGTAATGGTGTGGCGGTTTGCGAGCGTGCCATCGGCATTTTTCCTGCATTGGGAAAAGATGTCGATCGTTTTTGCGATTGCAGCGTCGCCCTGCGCGTGGAGAGAAAAGCGGAATCCTTCGGCGTCGGCGGCAAGCGCGTCTTTTTTTAATGTTTCCCAGTCGATATTTTTTATGCAGCAGGTATCTGTGTGACGGTAAGGCTGTTTCATATCGCCTTCAAACTGGCTGATGGAGCCGTCTGTCATTTGATTGTATCCGGAAAAACGTAAGAAAGGTCCGTGGAATCTGTCACGCATGGTACGGCCGTAGAGCAGATCCATCGGAGCCGCGACCGGCTGGCTCATAAAATGCACACGAAGCGTAAGGCTTCCGGCTTTTTCTAATTGTTCAAGCGCTTCTGCAAAGCCGTAAAAATCATCAAATCCCATTTCTTTTACAGAAGTGATTCCCCTTGCGTTCATCATCTTCATATATTCCAGAAAGGAAGGAACGGAGAATTTTCTGTCGCCCAGAATGTCTTTTAAAAGCCTCCAATAGCTTTCGGACCAGCAGGTTTCTTCAGTAAAATCATAGGCTGTTTTGGCTGCGGCATTCATATAGCAGCTTTCTCCGCCGTCATGAAATAAAATCACAGGCATATTGCCGAATGCTTCATCCAGTTTTTTCTGTGTCAGTCCCTGAAAATCAGGCTTTAAGCCTCTGGCAAGCAGTGTGCTGCCTGGCTTTAATGTTTTTTGATATTGCGCGGCTTTTTGCAGCACATCCTCTTCGGTCGTGCAGTCGTGCATGTCTGTGCCTGCAATGGTCAGAAGATAACCGGTAAAAAAGCAGTGTGTATCTGTAAAACCAGGGCAGATGGTCTGTCCGCTCAGATCGTAAACAGCCGTCTGTTCTCCGCGGTACTGCGCACCGTCTCCAGGGCCGACGGCTGCGATCTGGTTTCCTTTGACAGCTACGAATCCGCAGAAGCAGGATGCATCCGTGCCGGTAAAAATATGATCCGATTTCAAAATAATGTCTGCTTGTAACATGAATAACCTCCTTGATTGATTTTTTTGATTTATTATTGATAAGTTAGCATAAAAAACATACCACATTTAGAAAAAGCATAGCACAGCGTATTGGATTATGCAATGCAAATGGTACAATAAGTCAAAAAAGGTGAATTATAACAAAAATTCGAAGCAGAAATTGTGCAATATATTTAAAAAACATCATAAGTGGATTAAAAATAATGGTTTTATATATAGTAAATCGTATTTTGCAGATTTGTAAAAATGGTATGAAAAAGTCTTGATATTATATATAATTAACAAAAACAATCCGCAGGCTATGGAAAATGCGGCATGCAGGAAGGACAGCAGGGAATAGAATATAATTAAGAAATAAAAGTGGTATGAAATTTACAAAAATAAGTCTAGATATTGAAAATATATGAAAAATTCACAAACAATAATGGTGATAATGCATAAAAATACAATAAATAATCTGTTAAAAATGTCAAATTGACAGTACAGAATGCACTGTGCTATAGTCAATACATTCAAACCGGTATGAAAAATACAAAAACATATTTACAAAAAGTTGGTATAAGGAGAGTGCACCTATGAAAGTAGCAGCGATAGGAGATAACTGTATTGACGTGTACGAGCGCCTGGGCCGCAAATATCCGACCGGAAATGTGGTGGATACAGGCGTGAATATACAAAAGCTGGGCATTCCTGTATCTGTCATCAGTACGACAGGCTCGGATGAAAACGGCATATGGATGATGCAGACCTTGCAGAAGGAAGGACTTGACATCAGCCATCTGAAAACGGCGCAGGGACAGACAGCCGTTACATATATGGATATGAACGGGAACGACCGTGTGCATGGCGATTATGTGGAGGGTGTGCTGGAGCACATTGTATTTGATGAGGAAGACATACGGTTTGCGGCGGAGCACGACCTTATTCACACAGCATTATGGGGAAAAGCGGAAGGCACGCTGGAGCAGATCAAAGCGAAAAATCCGCACTGCCGGATCAGCTTTGATTATGCGGACCGGCTGGATCATGCATTGACAGAGCAGACGCTTCCATATGTGGATTATGGTTTTTATTCGTATCATGGAGACGCAGACGCGTATATCAGGTCTTACTTAAAAGATAAGGTAGACCGGGGAATGAAGCTTGCGGTCGCGACATTCGGAGAAAAAGGGAGTCTGGCATATGATGGAACATGCTTTATAAGCGGCGGTATCTATCCGGCCAAAGTCGTAAATACGGTTGGTGCGGGAGACAGCTTTATTGCGGGATTTTTATATGAGCTTATGCAGGGCTCTTCGATAGAAAAATGTCTGGATACGGGTGCGAGGGTATCTTCCCGTGTAGTTGCGGTATTTGATCCGTGGGAAACGCAAGGCCAGGAGGATTAACGAAGGCAGAAACGATCAGATCCGCTGGGATTTGCATTGGAAAGGAGATGTTTGGATGAAGATAGGAATGTTTACGTCGGGGTATCAGAGAAATCCGCTGGAGCATTGCTTTTTGGACGCTAAAAAGTTTGGATATGACTTTATAGAATTATGGGGCGGGCGGCCGCATGCGTTTGCGCCGGATTTAAAAGCCGGGGAGATCGAGCATGTCAAGCGGCTGATAGATCAGTATGAAATGCCTGTGCTTGGATATACGCCGGAGCATAACGCGTACCCTTATAATTTTATGATCGGGAGTGAGCTGCAAAGACAGGATGCCGTTGCGTATCTGAAAATCTGTCTGGAAATGGCTAAGGAAATGGGCGCTGACTATATGCTGATCAGTCCCGCGCATGCGGGTTATGCGGCCACTTATGAAGAGATCTGGACGCGCATGGTAAAAACCGTCCGTGAGCTTGGTGAGCATGCTGAAAAATTAAACGTAAAGCTCGTCGTGGAAACGCTGACGCCGTATGAGACGAATGCGTTTAAGAGTGCCAATGATGCGGCGGAGCTGCTGAAACGAGTGGATTCTCCGTATGTAGTCGGCATGTGTGACCTTGTGCCTCCGTATGTGCAGCATGAAAGCATGCTGGACTATCTGGACAAGTTAGGTGATAAAATGTACCACTTTCATATCATAGACGGAGAGCAGGGAACGGACAGCCACATAGTGCCAGGAGACGGTTCCATCCCGTTAAGAGAATTTTTTATGGAACTGAAAGAAACAGGCTATGACCGGACAGCGACGATCGAGCTGGTTACAGGATATATCAATGAGCCGCGCCTGTATGCAAGGCGGGCGGCTGACCAGGTCATAGGCTATATGAAAGAAGCCGGTTTTTAGAAGGAGGAGCGTAATGTTTATAGATATGCATGTCCATCCTGCTTTTTATGATCCTGTGAATGCGGATACCGAAGCGGGAATCAGAAAAGAGGAGCTTCGTCATGACGCGTTGGATATTCATTTAAACGGAACGGCGCCATTAGAGCACATTTTTAACCAGATGACGTGCGCGGGGCTTGATTATTTATGTCTGCTGCCGCAGGATTATCGGTCGGAATACGGCGAGCCAATCGTGTCAAATGAAGAAATTCGGCGTCTTGTGGATCTGGCCCCGGATAAGTTTATCGGATTTGCAGGCGTGGATCCGTTTGACAAAGACGCGGCTGATACGCTGGAATATGCTTTTTTGGAATTAAAACTGAAAGGGTTAAAGCTGCATCCGTCCAGACAGCGGTTTTATCCATCCGATGAATCTGCCGGGCAGCTTTCGGCAATTTATGATCTGTGCGAGAAATACGATAAGCCGATTATTTTTCACAGCGGGCTGTCGTGGGAACCGCATGCGCTGTCGAAATATTCCAGGCCCGTAGAGTTTGAAGAGCTGGCGGAAAAAAGAAGCGGGCTTCGCATCTGCCTGGCGCATTTTGGCTGGCCGTGGGTACAGGAGGCAGCGATGCTGATGCTGAAATATCCAAATGTATATGCGGATACGGGCATTTTGTATTTTGACAATGCCTGGGAATTTTACCGCAGAGTGTTTACGCAGGATATCCCGGCGACCTGGATAGACAGAAGCCTCAGGCATCAGGTCATGTTCGGCAGCAACAATCCAAGGTTTGAACAGATCCGCATGGCGGATGCCATTACAAAGCTGGGATTTCGGGAAAGCACGCTGGAACTGATCAAAGGGGAAAATGCAGCCGTATTTTTAGGCGGCCTGTAGGAAGCGCGTGGCAACAGTTCCGTGGGTTGTCTGAACGGTTGCAGCGCGCGAGCATAACAGCGATGGGAGGAATGTATGACAGTATTGAAATCTGCCACGGTACTGACCAGGCAGTACAACCAGTTTATCAATATCACAGAGCTGGTTGAGCAGGCAGTCAGGGACAGCGGCGTTCAAAATGGAATAGTGAATGTAATGACGAAGCATACGACGACAGGAATCATGGTGAATGAATCACTGGAGTGCCTGGAGAGCGATATTGCGGATTTTCTAAGCAGGATGGCGCCCGAAGACGGGAGCTATGCACATGCGCGCATGCTGCGGGATTATGGTTCTACGGCAGGAAATCCGACCGGGCATTTAAAGGCGCATGTTACAGGCAACCACTGTCATTTTATCATTGACAATGGCTGTATGTTAAAGGGCGGCGCGCAGGAAGTATATTTTTGCGAGTTTGACGGCCCGGCGAAAAGGACGATTCTCATTCAGGTTATCGGTGAATGAGCATAACATAAGAAAAGGAGCGATTACTATGTCAGAAACACCACAGGCTCAAAATGGTGAGCTGAAAAGGAAACTGGGCTTAAGTGCGGTCATTGCCTTAGGCGTGGGTACTACCGTAGGATCGGGGATATTTTCATCCCTGAGTGAAGTTGCGGCTGCGGCAGGCAGCAGTTTGTTTCTTGTACTGGCGTTTCTCATCGGAGGGATTTTGCAGGTGCCGGCTAATTTTTGCTATGCGGAGCTGGCAAGCGCATTTCCGGAAGATGGAGGGCAGTACGTATATTTTAAAGAAGCAGGATCACGTCCGCTGGCATTTTTATGCGGATGGATCAGCTTTTGGGCGACCGATCCGCCGTCCATTTCGATTATGGCACTTGCAATTGCCAATTATCTGGGATTTTTTATTCCGGTACACGGCATATTTCTGCGTCTGATCGCAACCGCGTTTGTATTGTTTTTTATGATGATGCATATACGGTCTGTGGAAGGCGGAGGAAAATTTCAGGCCATTATTACAGCGTTAAAGATTATACCGTTTGTGCTTATTATCGGCATCGGTATCTTCTTTATAAAAGGCGACCTGTTCTTATCCAGCGCACCGTTGGCAGGCGCCGCGGCAACAGGAGGATTTGCCGCACTTATGGCAGGCGTATCCGCTACTACCTGGTCCTTTGACGGGATGGCAGCGCCCTGCTACATGTCTGGTGAGATAAAAGACCCGGAAAAGAACCTGCCGAAAGGCCTGATACTGACAGCGGTAACGGTGCTTGGCTTATATGTGGCGCTTACGATCGTTGCATCCGGACTGCTGTCGGTAGACGAGCTGGCCTCCTCAGAGGCGCCGATCGCACTGTTAGCCTCCAAGATTCCTGGCGTTGGCAATTACGCGGGCACGATCATCGCGGTTATGGCGGTCATTGTCGTTATTGGCTCGTTGTCTAGCTGTGTCATGTATCAGCCGAGAATTGAATATGCGATGGCAAAAGACGGGCTGTTTTTCAAATCTTTCGCAAAAGTGCACCCGAAGTACGAGACGCCGTATTTTTCCATTATCGTACAGTGTGCGGTTGCAATTGTGCTTATTTTTGCGACATCATTGTCTGACTTGTTAGGTTATTTTACGCTGGTAGGTCTTTTGAAAAACTTTATGACATTTGCGACGATTATCGTACTGCGCAAAAAAGAAAACTATCAGCCTACCTACCATATGCCGTTCCGCCCGCTGATGGTTGCGGTAGCTATGATTGTAACCGGAACTTTGATCTGGTCTACATTTATCTGGGCGCCGATGCAGGGAATTGCATGTGCGGTTATCGCGGTGGTGACAGGACTTCCAGTATATTATTTCTGGGAAAATAAGAATAAGGCTGCACAGTCCTAATAACCTGTGCCATGTTGACTTTTTCAGGCGGATGTTCTAAGATTATAGGTAAAATGCTATTGGACGAAAAACGAAATCGGAGAATATCTGCCATGAAATTAAGTCAGAAACCTCGTGATGAGGCAATGGAAAAAATAGAAAATTATATGATAAGCAACAGGCTGCAGGCAGGCGATAAGCTGCCTTCCGAACGCATGATGTGCGAGATGTGGGACTTTAACAGATCTACACTGCGCAGTGCGATCCGGCAGCTCATATCGCAGGGGAAAATATATAATAAGAACGGATCAGGAACATATGTAGCAAGAGAAAAGCTTGTGCGCAACCTGCAGGACGTCAGAGGGCTGTACCAGACAGCGGCCGACATGGGCAGGGAAATTACAAGCAGGGTGCTGGAGCTTTCCATTTGTGAGACTTCCAAGCATGTCGGGCGTAAGATGAAGCTTCCGCTGGGCCATAAATTATGGAGGCTGGAGCGGGTGCGCAGCCTGGATGGGACACCGGTTACTTTGTCGCAGATTTATTTGGACGCGGTGCGATTTCCGCAGCTGGACGAATATGATTTTGCAAAGGAATCGTTATACGGCGTATTAAGAGAGCGTTACGGCGTGGAAGTAAAAAGCGGACATGAGAATCTGAGCATTTCAAACTGTGATGAAAGGGAAGCGGAATGCCTGATGGTAAAAGCGGGATCACCTGTCTTATACCAGTCCGGGATTACGTCCGATCATCAGGATAAAGTTTTTGAGTGTTTTAAAGAAATTACCCTTGCGCAGTATATCTGCCTTGCCAGCGAATTAACGCGCAAACAGCCTGTTTCATGAAAACGGAGGGATGAAGATGAAATTGGCTGCAGTTGGCGATAACTGTATGGATGTATATGAAAATATAGGAAAGGCATATCCGGGCGGCAATCCGGTAAATGTAGCGGTATATTTTGTGCGCCTTGGCGGAGAAGCCTCTTATACAGGCGTTGTTGGATCAGACCAGTATGGCACGCTGATGAAAGACAAAATCGGAGAAAAAGGCGTAGACGTGTCGCATATCCGGTTTGAGGAAGGAAAGACGGCGGTTACCCATGTGGAGCTTGTAGACGGAGAACGTGTATTTGGCGAATACGAAGAAGGCGTTCTGGCGGATTTTAAGCTCACAAAGGAAGAAATTGATTTTCTGTGCGGACATGACCTTGTTGTGACAGGGCTGTGGGGGAATATCCATCAAGATCTGGAACAGATACATAACAGAGGAGTTTTCACCGCTTTTGACGCGGCGACACGCCCGGACGATGAAGCGGCACAGACTGCGATCCCGGCGACGGATTATCTGTTTTTTGCTGCGGACGACGGAGATACGCCAGCGCTCAGGGAGCAGATGCGGCAAATCCACGCACGCGGGCCGAAGCTTGTGATTACGACATTGGGCGACAAAGGGAGCATTGTATATGACGGGGAACAGTTTCACACGTTTGGCATCATTCCATGCAATGTCGTAGATACGATGGGCGCGGGAGACAGCTATATCGCCGGATTTTTAAAAGGAATATTAGAAGGAAAGACAGTAGAGGAATGTATGAAAGCAGGCGCGGCAAATTCCAGCGTGACTTTGGAATATAACGGCGCCTGGTAGGAAAAGGGGGACGTTTGTTTTGTCAGAATCAACAGGAGTAGACTATTTGACACCGGTATATATTCAGCTGCGGGAGGTCGTGCGGTCAAAAATAGAAGATGGGGAATATGCTCCAGGCACTGCGATACCGTCGGAACATGCGCTTGCAGATACTTATGGCGTCAATCGCCTGACGGTACGCAATGCGATTGACGCTCTGGTGAACGAAGGATTGTTAAAGCGCGTAAAGGGCAAAGGCGTTTATGTGATGGCCAAATATGAGCGTGATCTGGAAGTGCTCGGCGGATTTTCACAGACAATGAAAGACCGAAATGTCTTATCCGGCAAAAAGATTCTGCAAAAAGGCCAGAGACTGGCCGGAGAAAAATATGCGTCCATTTTGAATATCCAAAAAGATGATTTGATTTATTATATTAAGCGTCTGGACTATGCGGATGAGGAGCCGATCGCTCTGCAGGAAATTTTTATCCCGTATAATCTGGTGCCGAATGTGGAAAATATAGATCTTTCCGTGTTCAGCATGTTTGAAATCTACAAGTTTTACGGGATTAATCCGGTAAGGGCCTGGCAGGTGCTGGATCTGGCTCAGCTGACACAGTCCGACGCGAGAATGATTAATATTAACAAAGAACAGACCGTATTTTTGTTCTCGTGTACGACTTATGATGAGAAAAATATGGTAATCGAATATTCGAGATCCTACACGAGGGGGGATAAATGCAATTTTACGGTCCATTTCCATAAATAATTCAGGGAGGACAATAACATGTTGAAATTTGATGAACGTAAGCAGATAGACAGCGTTAACGGAGGACTGGCTTTAAGAGGCGAGATTGAAAAGGTGGTAGACGAAATACAGGCCAAAGGCTTTGACGGCATCTTTTTTATCGGCATCGGCGGCACATGGGCTTCCAGCCTTCAGGTAGAAGTGTATATGAGAGGAAGAAGCGCGCTTCCTGTTTATGTGGAAAATGCGGCTGAGTTCATTACAACTGGAAATAAACGTTTTACAAAAGATTCGGTCGTTATTTTCTCTTCTGTGACCGGAAGCACGGAAGAGATGGTAAAGGCAGTTGAAAAAGCAAAACAGACAGGCGCGAGAGTATTTGGATTTGTAGATAAAGCAGATGCCGAGATCGTAAAGCTCTGCGACTGGTGCATTTCTTATCCGGAAAACGAGCAGCTTAAATTTTTCATGACCGCAAACCGCCTGATGCATAACAATGGGGAATTTCCGGAATATGACGCTTATAATAAGGAAATGGAAGCGCATTTGGCAGAAGCGTTAGTTGCGGTAGAGAAAAAAGCTGACGAGTGGGCAGCAGATTACGCAAAGGAAATTTATGCTTATGTCAAGGCAAATCCAGACATGCCGCATTACTTTGTAGGCAGCGGCGATCAGTGGGGCGCTACCTACTCTTATGCAATGTGCTACTGGGAAGAGCAGCTTTGGATTCGGACAAAATCCATTACCTGTGCAGAATTTTTCCATGGCATGCTGGAAGTCGTCGAAGCGGAAACACCGGTGACGCTGTTTATGGGCGAAGATGAGCAGCGTCCGTTGGCAGAGCGTGTTGCCGGATTCCTGCCGAAGGTATGCAAAAATTATACGATCATTGACAGCAAAGATTATGAACTGGAAGGAATCAGCGAACAGTTCCGCGGCTCCATCTCGCATCTGGTCATGCATGCGGTGAATAACCGTGTGGATGCGCACTTAGAAGACGAGTTCAGACATCCGATGGTGATCCGCAGATATTATCGCCAGTTTGCGTATTAAGAGGGAAACTGCATTCCCGATATAAAAATAACGTTTTGGCCATGCGTAACCGCCTGGCTAAAACGCTTTTTTGTGGTTCTTGAAAAATGATTTTAATTTTTAAGATTATATGTTATTCTATTAAAACAGACAGAAATTTGTGGAAAGAAGGTGTTTTTTTGAGCAGCCGTGCAACATTATCGTACAGACAACAGGCCGGACTTGTGTTAAGGCTCAGCATTCCGGCGATTTTGGCGGAGATCAGTTCGATTGTTATGCAGTACATAGATGCGGCCATGGTTGGCAGCCTTGGAAAAAACGCGACGGCTTCGATTGGGCTGATGTCCAGCTCGACATGGCTGGTTGGGGGAATCTGCATCAGTGCGGCGATGGGGTTTTCGGTGCAGACAGCGCATAATATCGGAGCGAAGGATGCAGCGGCGGCAAGGGATGTTTTGCGTCAGTCGCTGTTAATTACGTCGCTGACTGCGCTGTTTTTGTCTGTTTCCTGTGTGCTGATCAGTCACAGCCTGCCGCATTGGCTGGGCGGTGAAGAAGCAATATGCCAGGATGCGTCCAGGTATTTTTTTATTTATGCCTGTGCGCTGCCTGCGGTGCAGCTTCGGCAGCTGGGAGGAAGTATGCTGCAGTGCAGCGGCGATATGAAAACGCCCAGTTTTTTAAACGCTTTGATGTGTGTGCTGGATGTGGTGTTTAATTATTTTCTGATTTTTCCGTCGGGAACGGTTCAGGCGGGCGGCCTGCGGATTGCTTTGCCGGGAGCCGGGATGGGCGTGGCAGGTGCGGCGCTTGGAACGGCGCTTTCGGAGGCTGTGACAGCGGCGGCAATGCTGTATATGCTTTGCGTGCGGTCTGAGACGATGCGGCTGACCAGGAAGGGGAGCTGGGCGCTGAACCCGCAATGCATGAAGAAAGCGGTCCGCATCGCGCTGCCAATGGCGTTTGAACACGGGATCGTCAGCGGGGCGCAGATTGTGTCCACGAAGATCGTGTCGCCGCTTGGAACGGTATCTGTGGCAGCAAATTCACTGGCGGTTACGGCAGAAAGCCTTTGCTATATGCCGGGGTATGGAGTGGCGTCTGCGGCGACGACACTCGTAGGCCAGAGCATTGGCGCCAGGGAAAAAGAGCAGGCGCGGGGGTTTGCGCGGCTGTCGGTTTTGCTGGGAGCTTTGATGATGTCAGTGGCCGCGTGTGTTATGTTTGTGTTTGCGCCCCAGATGTTTGCGGTATTAACGCCGGATCAGACGGTGCGCCGTCTGGGGGTAAAGGTGCTGCGCATTGAGGCGTTTGCGGAGCCGATGTTTGCCTGCTCGATTGTGGCTGCCGGGGCGCTTAGAGGCGCTGGAGATACGCTCGTGCCGAGTGTGATGAATCTGCTTAGCATGTGGGGCATCCGGATTACGATGGCAGCGTTTTTAGCGCCGCGGATAGGACTTACGGGAGTATGGATTGCGATGTGTGTGGAGCTGTGTATACGAGGGGCGCTGTTTCTTGTGCGGCTGTTTCGGGAGAAGTGGCTGGAGGTGTAAAAGCCGGGTTTTAACAAACAGGGTTTATGAAAATTTTGCAAACAAAATAAGACGAAAAATGCCATTTTCACAAAAACAGTCAATCGAGCCGTCAATCTTTTCTGAGAATGCCAGGGCGCTTTGCATGCCAAGACCATGATTTTTGCCTTTATTGCTTTTCGGAAGGCCGGTGAGCGGATCGAAGGTGATTTCTTCATCAAATGCATTTTGGGTCTGTATAAACAGCTCACTGTTTGAGCAGTGAACGATAATGTCCACTTTTCTTTTTTCCGGTTTGAAATTTTTGACTCCAATCAGGGCGTTTTCAAACAGGTTTGCGATGACTGCCGTAAATTCATAATTGTTAACCGGAAGTTCTTTTTCTACGGCAAGATCCAGATGAACGTAAATATGCAGATCTTCTGCGCGTTTCATCATATTGGAAATGATTGTATTGACCATCAGGTTGCTGCAGTATTTTACAATTTTGTTTTCATCGGTAACGTCATCTATATAAGCCAATGTCCTGCGGATTTCATCATATTCCTGCTGGTCCAGCAGATGATGGATCATATTGGAAAAATGGCGCATGTCATGACGCAGTATTTTTAAATTCTGCTCCGATTGTTCTACCAGATAAAACTGGTTTTCCAGGCCTTTAATATAAGATTCAAATAATATGTTTTTCAAATAAATATTTTTTTGTGCCGTTTCGCTTTCTGCATAGTGCAGTACTACAATGTAAGAAACAACCATCGTTATAATCAGAAACAAAATTCCTGGGATATTTTGAGGATATTCGTACAATGAATTTGGAAAAGAGGCAATAAAAGTAAAGCTGCAGTAAAAAAACACAGGAATCAGACAAAGCTGCCACCAGCCTTTCGTATATTCTTTTTCGTATTGCCGGAGCCAGATGTCGTGGATGCTGATATATAAAATGTATAAAAATACAACATGTATCGTAAAACTCCCAACAAGGGCAAGCAGCTGGCTTCCCGTGTAAATATACACGACGCATGCCAGAATGCTTCCAATAGTAACATAATTGGAAGCGCTCAGATCTATAAAAAGGACTTTTGTATTTCGTTTTTTGGATATAAGAAAGCCGGTCGACTGCGTGAGGACAATTTGAAAAACTGTTACACAAACAAAGCACAGGTCACTGTCCGGGTACACATTTAATTTTAAATAATCCGTTACAGTCAATAAGAAAAGAGAAACAATGCAGATGCATCTGGTGGCAGTTTTGGAATAACGGTGTGTAATAAACAAGTACAAAAAAACCATCGAAAATAAATGGCTGATCATGTATGAGTAATTGCTGAAATAATCCATAATATGCCTTCCTATTGGTACTGTCCGGATACAAATAAAAGATATTGCCTTTTTACATTGGACGTATTTTTTTTGCTGACAGGTATATTAGCCCCGCTGCTCATAATAATGCTGCTGCCATCCAATTTTTTAACATGATTTAAGTTAATTAAAAAAGATTTATGTACCTGCAGAAAACATTTGTTGCGAAGCAGTTCTCCCAGCTCATCTTCGAATGATTTGCGGATAAAGATACTTGTAATTACGCTGCCGTCTGTCATATGCACGCTTAACATCCGGGAAGCATTTTCCACATATTCGATCTTGGAACAGGATACGGACTGCAGCCCATGTTTGGTTTTGATCGGATACATAGGGCCTTTTTTCAGCTCTGCATAAGAAAAAGCAAAGTCCAAAGCTTCGAAAAATTGTTTTGCCTGTACAGGCTTTAACAGATATCTTGCAGCATGGATATGAAACGCGTCAAGCGCAAAATCATCGGACGATGTAATATAAATAATCGCGATGTCGCTGTTTATTTTGCGGATTTCATTGCCAAGGTCGATACCGGTTGTCTGCGACATAAGAATATCGAGAATGTAGATATCCGCCAGTTCCTGCTTTTGAATTTTTTTATAAAGCTCTGAGGAATTTGAAAATTTTTCCACTTGAAAGTCTGCATTGGGATTTAATTCTTTATATTTTTCAAGCAGGCTTTCTAGTGTGATCAAATCCTTCATACTGTCGTCACAAATTGTTATTTTCATGATAATATCCTCAAAAAATACTGCAAAACGCGGATTCGCCGAACGTTTTGCAGTATGGTTGTTGTTGTTTTTATGATTATAACACAGTCTTTTGTAAAAATCCAGAGTTATCTGTCGGAATTTGAAGATTCCGATTTTAATGGCTATTATGAAACTGTTATTCTTTAATTACATCAATATCAGTAAGATTTACACCAGCAACATTTAATATTGCTTTTAAAGATAGATAATCTGATTTTAATTCAGTGTATGTTTTGGTAGCGTTTTCTTCTTTTGCAACCATCATACATTTTTGGATCCTTTGAAATTGCAGAATGGTATCTCTTATTATTTCAGTACTATTTGGCATATAGTCACCTACTTTCCTTAATTTTTATTTAATAATTTTATTGTATCAGATAAATTACGGTGCTGTAAAGTCTTATTTATTACGTAATCAGTCAACCATTGACCGAAACGTGTAACAGTTCAGTTAACCCTTGAACTGTTACGCATCCGGCCATTGAAAATCGCTTCGCGATGGGCCGGATGCCTGCAGCCACATGAAAATGTTAAAAAAATATAAAATCTATTGACATCTGAAAAAATAACTATATAATCTATTAAATACATAGATATTTATCATCTCGGATTAGCACTCATAGCAAAAGAGTGCTAACAATGCATGATCGCCGTAATGGAATCCTATATTCTACGTTTTATCTGCAGAACAGCAAAATTCTACCATCAAACATAATCAGGAACGAAATCCTAACTGAATCATTGCAATTATAAGGAGGTTTTTTATGGAATTTAACGAACTGGAAGAAACTGGAAGGAAAGCAGAAATTGCTGAACCGGATATCGGCAGGCTTTCACATGAGCTGACTTATCATAAATATTTGATGAATAATGACAAAATCCGCAGCTTTTTGCAAAAACTGAGCATACCGGAGTATTTGGCGATGCATATTATTAAGGAAAGTGAACAGACAGATGATATATACGCCGGCAGGACTTATTTAAAAGATATCGCGGATAAAATGCAGCGTTCCATCCGCCAGACGTCGCGGATGGTAAAGGCACTGCAGGAGAGGGGACTGCTGTCATGGTCGCATGACGGAGATGGAAGCGAAGGTACTTATGTTACCATTACGGAATCAGGCAGGAAGATGCTGGAAGAAGAGGAAGCGGCTTTAAAAAAGTATTACGGAAAAGTGATTATGAGCTATGGCAGGGAAAATCTCGTGCAGCTTTTGCAGCTGATGAAGCAGCTGGAAACAGTCATGAGTTCAGAATTTGAAGAAATGGAGGCGGATGCGATTGAAGAACATGAAACAGATGAATGATTATATGCGCAGACAGGAGGAGATCTGCCGCAGAAACGATACGATTTCTCCCAGACTGTATGAAGAATATGGAGTAAACCTGGGACTGCGTGATGAAAATGGAAACGGCGTGCTTACAGGACTTACGAAAGTTTCTAAAATTGTGTCTTCCAAAATTCAAAACGGGCAGAAAGTACCCTGCGACGGACAATTGTGGTATCGTGGCTATCAGGTAGAAGAGCTGATCCGCGGCTTAAAGGAAGACGAACTTGGATTTGAAAAGATCGCCTATTTGCTGTTGATGGGGCAGATGCCTTCGGAAAGTGAATATGAGCAGTTTTTTGAACTGATCGGAGAGGACCGCGTGCTTCCGTCTAATTTTACGAGAGATGTGATTATGAAAAAGCCTGGTGCGGACATTATGAATACGATGACGAGAAGCATTCTGATGCTTGCGTCGTATGACGATCAGGCGATGGATACAAGCATACCGAACAGCCTGCGCCAGTGCATTCAGCTGATCAGCCAGTTTCCGGTACTTGCGGTATACGGCTATAATGCTTATAATTATTATGTGAATCAGTCCAGCATGATCATTCACAATCCGGATCCAAAGCTTTCGACTGCGGAAAATATTCTGCTGATGCTGCGGCCGGACCGCAAATATCTGCCGGTAGAAGCAAAAGTGCTTGATACGGC
The DNA here is from genome assembly GCA_948468465.1 of uncultured Eubacterium sp. Next base: position 15,707 of record CAOKJJ010000011.1, read on the forward strand.
GCTGCTGCTGCATATGGAGCATGGCGGTGGAAATAATTCCACATTTACGACGAGGGTTGTGTCATCGTCAGGTTCGGATACGTATTCTACCATTGCCGCGGCGATGTCTTCGCTGAAAGGGCCGAAACATGGCGGCGCCAACATCAAAGTCATGGAAATGATGGCGGATATCCGGGCGCATGTCAAAGATTATGGAGACAGGGAAGAACTGGAAGCGTATTTATCCAAAATACTGGATGGAGATGCATTTGACGGAAAGAAGCTTATTTATGGGATGGGACATGCGGTATATACGTTGTCCGATCCGAGAGAGCGCGTGTTTAAGCAATATGTGGAAAAGCTGGCAGAAGCAAAAGGCAGACAGCAGGATATGCTGCTGTATCAGGGAATCGAAGAGATAGCGCCAATGCTGATTGCCGATAAGCGCAATCGAAATAAAGAAGTCAGTCCGAATGTAGACTTTTACAGCGGCTTTGTTTATGAGATGTTAGGCATTCCGCAGGAGCTGTACACGGCCATGTTTGCGGTGGCAAGAATTGTCGGCTGGAGCGCGCACCGTATGGAAGAACTGATCTGTACGGACAAGATTATCCGTCCGGCTTATATGAGCGTGATGGAAAAAAGACAGTAAAATATTATTTTAGAAGGAGTTTATGATGAGCGAATATAAGATGAATACCAAATGTGTGCAGGCAGGCTATACGCCGGGAAACGGAGAACCGCGGCAGATTCCGATCGTACAGTCTACAACCTTTAAATACGATACGAGCGAGGATATGGGAAAGCTGTTTGACCTGGAAGCTTCCGGCTATTTTTATACGCGCCTGCAGAATCCGACCAATGATTATGTGGCGGCAAAGATCGCGGCACTGGAAGGCGGAACGGCGGCGATGTTAACGTCCTCCGGGCAGGCGGCAAACTTTTTTGCATTGTTTAACATTTGTGAATGCGGCAGCCACATTGTGTCTTCGTCTTCGATATATGGGGGCACGTTTAATCTGATTTCGGTTACGATGGCAAAGATGGGCATTGAAGTGACGTTTGTTTCTCCGGATTGTACAAAAGAAGAGTTAAATGCAGCGTTCCGGGAAAATACGAGAGCAGTATTCGGAGAGACGATCGCCAATCCTGCCCTGACCGTTTTGGATATTGAAAAATTTGCAAAAGCAGCGCATGCGCATGGCGTGCCGCTCATTGTAGATAATACGTTTCCGACGCCGGTGAACTGCCGCCCGATCGAATGGGGAGCCGATATCGTGACACATTCTACGACAAAATATATGGATGGCCATGGAGCGGCTGTCGGCGGAGCAATCGTGGATTCCGGCAATTTTGACTGGATGGCCTATGCCGATAAGTATCCGGGCCTGTGTACGCCGGATGAATCCTATCATGGGATTACTTATGCGGAAAAATTTGGCGCAGAGGGCGCGTTTATTACGAAATGTACCGCGCAGCTGATGCGCGATCTGGGATGCATCCAATCTCCGCAGCATGCGTTTTATCTGAATCTTGGCCTGGAATCTCTGCATGTGCGCATGCCGCGCCACGTGGAAAACGGACAGGCTGTGGCAGAGTATTTACAGCAGCATCCGCAGGTTGTATCTGTCAATTACTCCGGATTGAAAGGAGATAAATATTACGAGCTGGCGAAGAAATATCTGCCGAATGGCGGGTGCGGCGTTGTTTCTTTTGAATTAAAGGGTGGCCGCAAAGCGGCGGAAACTTTTATGAAACATTTGAAGCTTGCGGCGATCGAGACACACGTTGCGGATGCCAGAACGTGCTGCCTGAATCCTGCGACGTCCACACACCGGCAGATGAATGACGAACAGCTTTTGCAGGCCGGCATACCGGCAGGACTGATACGCATGTCCTGCGGCCTGGAAGACAAAGAAGATCTGATCGCAGACCTTGCACAGGCGCTGGACGCGGCTGCATCAGCCTGAATGACTGGAATTTTTAACAGAAGAATATCCGTGTAAACAGTATAATTCCTCCTGTTTTGGTAAAGCTATATGCAGCAGCATCAGATTATCAAAACAGGAGGAATATTTACATGAACGACAAAAAAAGCAGGCCGCTGCGTGGAGCATCGAATCAGCGGCTGAATAAAACATCTCAGTCCGACAACCAGTCAACGGCAGCCTGGGCAGGCACTGACCACTATGCTCCAAAATCCAATGTGTCCATTCCAAAGACAAGCGCTGTTGAAAACGCCAAAGAATGGGTTGACAACGGCAGCAGACTGTAGGGAGGGACATTATGGGTAAGATCAAAATGACGGTCGACGGCAATACGGCCGCGGCATATGCGGCATATGCATTTACAGACGTGGCGGCTATTTACCCGATCACGCCGTCTTCCACAATGGCGGAGGTCGTTGATGAATGGGCGGCTAACGGCAGAAAAAATATTTTCGGGCAGACGGTAAAAGTAGCCCAGATGCAGTCTGAGGCAGGCGCCGCGGGCGCGTTTCACGGTTCCCTGCAGGCCGGAGCGTTAACGACGACATTTACGGCTTCACAGGGACTGCTGTTAATGATTCCAAATATGTATAAGACAGCCGGCGAACTGCTGCCAGGCGTATTTCACGTCAGTGCGCGTTCGATCGCGGCACAGGCGCTGAATATTTTTGGAGATCACCAGGATGTCATGGCAGCCAGACAGACAGGCTGTGTGATGCTTGCGTCCGGTTCGGTGCAGGAGGTTGTAGATCTGGCGCCGGTCGCGCATTTGGCAGCGATAAAAGGGCGGCTTCCGTTTATCCATTTTTTTGACGGGTTCCGTACGTCGCATGAGGTACAAAAGATTGAAGCGCTTTCATATGAAGATTTTGCGGCATTGATCGACCGCGAAGCGCTGCAGCAGTTCAGAGACCGTGCATTGTCGCCAAACCATCCGGTTACAAGAGGTACGGCGCAAAACCCTGACATTTATTTTCAGACGCGTGAAGCGGGCAATCCGTTTTATGAAAAGATTGTGCCGATTGTAGAAGGCTATATGCAGCGCATCAATGAACTGACCGGCAGGAACTACGAGCTGTTTCATTATTATGGCGCACAGGACGCGGAATATGTCATCATTGCGATGGGTTCTGTCTGCGGAACGATTGAAGAAACGGTAGATTATTTTAACGCGCAGGGAGAAAAGTACGGACTGGTCGAGGTGCACTTGTTCCGTCCGTTTTCCGCTGAACATTTTTTAAAAGCGGTGCCAAAGACCGTGAAACGGATCGCGGTGCTAGACCGGACAAAAGAGCCGGGAGCGCTGGGAGAACCGCTTTATCTGGATGTCAGAAACTGTTATTATGGCAAAGAACAGGCGCCGTTTATTATCGGCGGCCGTTTTGGGCTGGGCTCCAAAGACACGACGCCGGCGGATATCAGAGCGGTATTTGACTATTTAAAAAGCCCGTCCGCGAAAACAGGATTTACCGTCGGGATTGATGATGATGTGACACACACATCGGTTCCGGCAGCGGAAAAGATCGTAACGGCAAAAGAAGGGACGGTTCGGTGCAAATTCTGGGGACTTGGTTCCGATGGCACGGTAGGAGCAAATAAACAGGCGGTTAAAATTATCGGCGAACATACGCAGCAGTATGTACAGGCTTACTTTGCCTATGATTCTAAAAAATCCGGCGGACTTACGACCTCGCATTTGCGGTTTGGCGCTTTGCCTATCAAATCTTCGTATTTAATCGACGAAGCTGATTACATTGCCTGCCATAACCAGTCTTTTGTAAACAGCTACAATTTGCTGGAAGGATTAAAACAGGGCGGAACATTTGTGTTAAACTGTCTGTGGGACAGCAGCGAGTTAGAACAGCATCTGCCGAAAAAGATGATGTGTGAGCTGGCGGAAAAAGACATTGATTTTTACTGTATCAACGCTATTAAATTAGCAGAAGAGATCGGACTTGGCAACCGCATCAATATGATTATGCAGGGCGCTTTTTTCAAGCTGGCCAATATACTGCCCGAAGAGGACGCAAAAAAATATTTAAAAGAAGCCGTGCAGAAGGCATATGGGAAAAAGGGCGAAAAAATCATCCAGATGAACCACGAAGCGATTGAGCATGGATTTTCTGATCTTGTGAAGATTCAGATTCCTGAGCATTGGAAGCAGTTTGCGGATGAACAAAAGCCGCAGGAAACAGACGGCGTCAAAGAACCGGAATTTGTCGCACAGATTATGCGCCCGATGAACCGGCAGGAAGGAGACAGGCTTCCGGTCAGCGCGTTTACAGGCATTGAGGACGGGACATTTCCAAACGGCACGTCCGCTTATGAAAAACGTGGAATCGCGGTCAATGTTCCGGAATGGAACGTGGATACGTGTATCCAGTGCAATCAATGCTCTTATATCTGTCCGCATTCGTGCGTGCGTCCGTTTTTGCTGACCGAAGAAGAAAAAGCGGCGGCGCCGGAAACATTCCGCACACAGAAAGCAAAAGGCATGGGACTGGAAAACTATGAGTTCCGCATTCAGATCAGCACGATGGACTGCACAGGCTGCGGAAACTGTGCCGACATCTGTCCTGCGAAGCCAAAAGCGCTTGTGATGAAAAAACTGGCGACACAGACGCCGGAGCAGGTGCCGAACTGGAAATACGCAGTCAGCAAAGTATCGGATAAAGGAGATCTGTTCGAAGGCAGAACTGTAAAAGACAGCCAGTTTAAACAGCCTTTGATGGAGTTTTCCGGCGCGTGCGCAGGCTGTGGGGAACCGGCTTATATCAAGCTGATTACGCAGCTGTTTGGCGACCGCATGATGATTGCCAATGCAACCGGATGTTCTTCGATCTGGGGCGCATCCGCGCCAACGACAGCTTATACCTGTGACCATAACGGACACGGCCCATCCTGGGCAAATTCCCTGTTTGAGGATAACGCAGAATATGGCTACGGCATGTATCTGGGCGTACGCCAGCTGCGGGACGGCATCGAGCAAAATATGAAGGCTTTGATGGACAAAGGACTGGAAACCTCTGCGCCGATGCTCAACGACGCTTTCAAACATTGGATCCAGGTGCGGGAAGAAGGCGAGGCATCGAAACAGGCAGCAGAAGAAGTGCAGGAGCTGTTGGCCAGCGTATTGTTAGAAGACGCACCGTTAGGCGGCGAACCTGAAACCGTGCGTTTGTTAAAAGAAATCCACAAAAACAGAGACTATCTGACCAAACGTTCGATCTGGATGATCGGCGGCGACGGCTGGGCGTACGACATTGGCTACGGCGGCCTGGATCAGGTGCTTGCTTCAGGAGAAGACGTCAACGTGCTTGTGTTTGACACAGAGATTTATTCCAATACGGGCGGACAGGCATCCAAGTCCACGCCAGCCGCGGCAGTGGCCAAATTTGCGGCATCCGGCAAAAAGTCTGCGAAAAAAGATCTCGGCAGAATGATGATGACTTACCGTAACATTTATGTGGCGCAGGTTGCCATGGGCGCGGATAAGAATCAGACGCTAAAGGCAATCCGTGAAGCAGAGAGTTATCACGGGCCTTCCATTATTATCGCATATGCGCCATGTATCAGCCATGGATTAAAAACCGGCATGGGAAAAAGCATGGACAATATGGCGCAGGCAGTAGCGGCAGGCTACTGGCATCTGTATCGCTATGATCCAAGTCTGCTCAAAGAAGGCAAAAATCCGTTTACGCTTGATTCTAAAGATCCAACAGGCGATTTCCAGGAATTTTTGCTCGGACAGGTACGTTATTCCGCACTGGCAAGACAGTTCCCGGATCATGCGCAGGAATTGTTTGCCAAGGCTTCGGAAGATGCGGCAAACAGACTGGAAGAATATAAAAAATTAAGCACAAAATAACAGATTATAAAAAAGACAGGTGAGTGCATTCACCTGTCTTTTTTCTTTACACGCTTCGCCGCATACGCTATAATAATTGTATCAATGACGAACTGTATAGATGATAAGGCGGTGAGCAATATGGAGGGAATGGAAACGATGAATAATGGAGAAATCATACAAAAGGGACTGGAAGATTTTAAAAATATCCAGCAGCATATGCTGATAGCAAGGGATGAGCATGCGGCAAAAACTTATGCAAGCTTAAAGCGTGATTATCTGACGCTGAAGGCATTGCTTAACAGCCTGGGCGTAAACTTGGCTGAAATTGATTATATTAAAGAATAATATAATAATGAAGATTAGGAGTCAGATCAAATATGAGTGAAATGAAAGAAAAGCTGCACACAGGAGAGCTTTATCTGCCAAACGACGCGTCTATTATGAAAGAACAGATGGCTTATCAGGATAAGCTGTGCGAATATAATCAGACAAAGCCGTCCGAACAGGAAAAAAGAGCATCGATGTTAAAAGAAATGCTTGGAAGCTGTGGGGAGGGCGTATATATCGAAGCGCCTTTTTATTCTAATTTCGGCGGACATAACTGTCATTTTGGAAAAATGGTATATGCCAATTATCAGCTGACCTGCGTGGATGATACGCACATTTATATCGGAGATTATACGATGATAGGGCCGAATGTTACGATCGCTACGGCAGGGCACCCGATTTTGCCGAGGCTGCGCGAACAGGTGTACCAGTATAATATGCCGGTGCATATTGGCAGAAACTGCTGGATCGGCGCGGGAGTCGTGGTGCTGCCAGGCGTTGCCATCGGCGACAATACGGTCATCGGCGCGGGAAGCGTTGTGACAAAGGATATTCCCGCAAATGTCGTCGCAGTCGGAAATCCATGCAGGGTGCTGCGTGAGATCAATGAGCACGACGAAAAATATTATTACAAAGACAGACCGATCCCAGCCGGTCTGCAGGCAGAACATGACTGCTGAGATTCCTATTTATAATAAGAATACATCATGCGAGTGCAGGGGGAATAGAAAGTGTTTGCAGATTATCATGTACATACAGAATTCAGTGATGATTCTGTATATCCAATGGAGCAGATTGTAAAGGACGCGGCAGCCATGCACCAGAACATCTGGGAGCATATATAGAAGAGGCTGGACAATTATTGAAAGATCTTGGGTATCGGTATTTTTGTACATTTGAGCATATGAAGCCGGCTTATCATAAGCTGTGACAGCAGTCAAAATATAGAAACAGTCTGGTTGCGGGTGCAGTCAGACTGTTTTTGCGTTAGATTGTTGAGATGCTTTTGAGAGGCTTTATTTGTTAATTTCGTTGAGTTATTTCAAAAACGCGAGTATAATATCTGCATAGAACAGTTTAAGGAGGATGATAGAATGCTGATTCAATTTTCTGCTGAGAATTATCTTTCGCTAAAAGAGAAAATTGTATTGTCTATGATGGCGAGCAATGACACACAGCATGCAGAACATTTAATTACTTTACAGAAGAAAGAGTCCTGTTTGAAATCAGCTGTTATTTATGGTGCAAATGCATCAGGAAAATCAAATGTGCTGAACGCTTTTTGGTTTATGGTAAATTATGTATTAGTGTCCCATGAAAAACAGCTTCATAAGCCGATAGATCGGGTTCCGTTTAAATTTGATGCGGCAGCTTTGGAAAAGCCAAGTAATTTTGAAGTGATATTTATGATAGACGCAATTCGTTATGCATATGGTTTTTCAGTAACGGATAAGGAAGTAGTGGAAGAATATCTTTATTATTATCCGAATGGAAGACAGGCCATTATTTTCGAACGTAAAAATACGAATGAGTACCGATTTACTGTGGATGTCGATGAACAGATGACGCTTCGGGATAGAACTTCACCGAATAAGCTGTATCTGTCTGTAGCTTCGAATTGGAATTACAAAAAAGTAGTTCCGGTGTTCGAGTGGTTTGCATCCTGTAAAATTCTGACTAAAAACTCGGCAGCAGACGCTTATGGAGTAGATGCGGAGCAGCTGCGTGATGATGATTACCGTTCTGCTGTTGTCTCCATGCTTCGCGTGGCAGATTTTGGCATTCAGTCCCTCCGGATCAGAGAAATGGAAGGTGCAGGACGATTAGTAAAAAATGAGCAGGAATATACGAATATTGATGCTATTCATTTGGTTCAGGATGAGACTGGAAATGCGCATTCATTTGCCCTGAATATGACCGAGGAGTCAGATGGAACGAATAGCTATTTCAGATTGACTGGAATTGTGAAAAATGTTTTGGCTGACGGGGGATTATTAGTAGCAGATGAAATGGATGCACATCTGCACCCGCTTTTGACGAAACATCTGGTAAGGATGTTTAACAGTCAGACCTATAATCCAAATGGAGCACAACTTATTTTTACATCACATAATACCAATCTGCTTGATATGGATGTGTTCAGAAGGGATCAGATCTGGTTTACGGAAAAGGATGAAAAGCAGGTTGCTACGGAGTTGTTTTCCTTATATGATTTCTCAGTGCGTAAGGATGCAAAGGTGGAAAAAAGTTATCTGATCGGGCATTATGGAGCGATTCCGTTTATCAGGGAGGATTATTTGTAATGGCAAGAGGATGTATTGAGAAACGGGGTTCCAGAAAGCGGAAAATAAAACCTGTTGTTTTAATCGTGACAGAAGGTTCTAAGACAGAACCGGGATATTTTAATCATTTTCGAACCCGGCAGAAGAACATAGATGTGCAGGTTGTTGGAAACAGGACAAGTGCCGGAGAAACAGATTATAACAGCCTTATCAGAAAAGCAAAAGAATATCAGGATAAAAACGATTTATCTTCCGCAGATGGTGATACCGTCTGGATTGTAGCGGATGCAGATGTGAATTATAATAATCCAAATCCGATTGAAAAAAAGAATATGGAACTGTCTCATGCAAGAAAGTTAGCGAAACAAAAGGGAATGGAAATGATTATATCAAATCCTTGCTTTGAATTGTGGTATTTGCTGCATTTTCGATATACTACCGGATTTTTAAAAGATTTTGATGCAGTTAAAAAACTTTTGTCAGAACATATCCCCGATTATGAGAAATCAGATGATGTATTTGCTATGTTGGAAGAAAATTTAGGCAAAGCGACGAAAAGAGCAAAGCAGCTGGAAGAATATCATTTGAAAAACAGAAACATATTGCCATTGGGAATAGCGGTTAATCCTTATACGGAGGTTTACCGCTTAATAGAAATGATTGTTTCATAACAGAGGCAATGTTCATTGGCAGCAATGATTGCTAATCTTTACATTTTCTGTTATAATAAATCCAATTATGTAAAAAACTATGCAGGAATGATGCATGCAAATGATATTTAATTAATCATTAACATAAGGAGAATAAACTAACATGGAGAATCTGATGGACAAGCGGCAGATAACTGCCAGAGTAACAAAGCTTACATGGGAACGCATCTGGCTCCATCTGGAAGTGAAGATCACATTTGCAGAAGGAGCGGACAGAGACAGCAAGCTTTCTTTTTATCTGATCAATGGTCTGTATGAACCAAAAGCGAAGCTGAAAGTGACAGGAATCGAAGGGGATACGTATAAGCTTAAGATTAATATTACCAATCCAGGTACAGGGCTCTGCCTTCCGCAGGGAACGTATTCCATGATCATCTGTCAGAAAAAATGTCAGATGGCTAAGGCGGAGATTGCGGAGTCACTCGTAAAGGAGATGAGCAGCGCCTCCCGGAACTTTTTATATGGAGGGCGTGCAAAAGTATATTCCGTCACTTTTTATGTGACCGAAGGAGACGAGGGGCTTCCGTTTATTATGTATGTACTGGCAGGGGGGCGTACGGGAATCAGCGCCCCGGTTGTTCATGCGAAGAAAGGCTTTCATCCAAAGGAAGAGCTGAAAAAGAAATATTCCAAGATCAATAAGCCGCTGAAAGTGGATATGTATTGGAAATACCGCAAAAAATATAAGCATAAGAGCAAAAAGCCAGTCGTGATGTTTATGTCCGAGCAGAGCACAAGCATCAGTACGAACCTGAAAGCAGTCAAAGACCGCATGCTTGCACGCGGCATGGATAAAGACTATGTCATTGTAGAATCATACCGTTCTTCGGTGACGGATCCGCGCCAAGGACTGAAAAGCTGGATGGACCTGTTAAAGAAAATGGCGATGAGCGATTTTATTTTCCTGGATGACCACGCGCCGGTGCTCGACTGGCTGATCTTAGATAAAGACACGACGCTCATACAGCTTTGGCATGCGGGAGCAGGGTTTAAGTCCTCAGGCTACAGCCGGTGGGGGCATATCGGGTGTCCGGCGCCTTACAGCTGCCACAGGCAGTACAAGTACGGCATTTCCGGATCTAAAAATATCGCGCATTTCTTTTCCGAGGTGTGGGGCATTAATGATTCTCAGGTGCTGCCGACAGGCATGCCGCGCATAGATGAATTTTTAGATGAGGATTACCGCAAAAAAAAGACAAAAGAGCTGTATGAAAAGTATCCGATGTGCAAAGATAAGAAGGTGATTTTATTCGCGCCGACTTACCGCGGGACGAATAAGGCCAATGCGCATTATCCGTATGAGCTGATAGATTTTAAGCGGCTGTATGAGCTGTGCGGGGAGGAATATGTCGTGCTGTTTAAAATGCATCCGTGGGTAGCTTCTGAGGTGCCGATTTCGGACAAGTACAAAGACCGGTTCGCGGATGTAGGCAGATATCCGAATATTAACGATTTGTTTTATATTACGGAGCTTTTGATTACAGACTATTCTTCCAATATTTTTGAATATTCCCTGATGAAAAAGCCAATGCTGTTCTTTGCGTTTGATGAGATTCAGTATTCGTTTTCGAGAGGTTTTCACAGAGCTTATGAGGAATCTGCGCCGGGAAAAGTATGTCATACGTTTGAAGAAGTGCTGCAGGCGATCGCACAGAAAGACTTTGATTATCCGAAAGTGGAAGAGTATGTGGAAAAGCACTTTGATTATATCGACAGCCATGCGTCAGACAGGGTGATTGACTGGATTATTTTAGGGCAGCTGCCTGAGTCAGTGAAAAAAGACCTGGCTGCGGACGCGGCGGTGAAAAAAGAGCTGGAGACGCTGGATTTTAAGCCGGCACAGAGCTAATGCAGGAGGGAATGCGAAGATGAATATCGCAATTATATTTGCCGGAGGGAGCGGAGTCCGCATGGGTTCCGGCATCCCGAAGCAGTTTTTGGAGATCAACGGCAAGCCGGTGATTGTCCATACGTTACAGCTGTTCCAGTATCATGATGAGATAGATAAGATTTATATTTCTGTGCTGGAAGAGTATATCGGGTATATGCAGGAGCTGGTAGACGAATACCGTCTGCACAAGACAGCGGCTATTATTCCGGGCGGTGAGACAGCGCAGGATTCTATTTATAACGCGTTAAAAAAGGCGGAATCCGAAAATCCGGATGATTCGATCGTGCTGCTGCATGATGGGGTGCGCCCGTTTGTATCGTATGAGGTGATTTCCAACAATATCGCGGGAGTCAAAAGCAACGGCAATGCCATTACCTGTACGGCATGCTTTGAGACGATTTTGTTAAGTCATGACGGGCTGTGTGTGGAATCCGTTCCGTACCGAAAGGATACATTCGCGGCACAGGCGCCGCAGAGCTTTTATTTAAAAGACATTATCGCGGTGCATGATAAAATAAGAGAACGGCCGGAACGGTATGAAAATATGGTAGATGCCTGCACGATGATCCGAAGCCAGGGGATGGAGGCGCATATGGTGCCGGGCAACAGGGGCAATATCAAGGTTACAACGCCGGAAGATGTATATATGTTCCGCGCGCTGCTTCAATATAAGGAAAATGAGCAGGCATTTGGCCTTGGCATTACAAACCGAATTGAAACACGCATGAATAAGCATAGAAAACATAGCCAAAAATATTAAAAAATAGTAATGCATGAATATGAGTGAATAAAGAAGACGGAGGAATGGAAAACGTGGATAACAAGACGGAGGCAGGCCAGATTCTGGAAAGTCCAAAAGATCAGATTCTGCAGGAAGATTTGGAACTGCTGGTCAAAGATTGTGCGGCTTTATTTCAAAAATTTCAAAATAAAACCGTGTTTATATCCGGGGCGACCGGGCTGCTTGGTTCTCAGCTTGCAAAAGCGCTGTTATGCGCAAACCGAATGCTGGGAACAGATTGTAAAGTGCTTGCGTTTGTAAGAAGCCGGCAGAAAGCGGAAAAAGTATTCGGCGGTCTGCTGACGCGGGGGGACCTTGCGCTTGTGACAGGAGATATTATGCAGCCGGTTTCGCATGACGGTCCCATAGACTATATAGTACATGGAGCCAGTGCGACAAGCTCCAGGTATTTTGTGTCCAATCCGGTAGAGACGATATTAACGGCTGTAAATGGAACAGTCAATATGCTGGAGCTTGCAAAAGAAAAGCAGGCGGCTGGATTTTTATATTTGTCTTCTCTGGAAGTGTACGGCACGCCGGCGGCGGATGCAGGCAAAATTACAGAGTCCTACAGCGGATATATAGATCCTCTTAAGGTGCGCAGCAGCTATTCGGAAGGAAAGCGGATGGTAGAATGTCTCTGTGCGGCTTATGCGTCGCAGCATCATGTGCCGGTAAAGATCGCAAGGCTGTCGCAGACATTTGGGGCTGGCGTGGAATATGACGACGGGCGTGTATTCGCAGAGTTTGCAAGATGCGCGCTGGAGAAAAGAGATATCGTCCTGCATACGAAAGGACAGACGGTACGCAGCTACTGCTATACAAAAGATGCGGTAGAGGCGATGCTGCTGATTTTGACTGAGGGAGAATGCGGCACTGCTTATAACGTGACCAATATGGATACGAAAATATCTATAGCGGATATGGCGCAGCTTGTATGCGATACATTTTCACAGGCGGGCATACGGGTAACATTTGATATGCCGGAAGACGTGGCTTCTTTTGGTTATAATCCGGAAATGGTCATCGCGCTGGACAGCAGCAGGCTGATGGCATTAGGATGGAAGCCCGCGACAGGCTTAAAACAAATGTTTATCCGTCTGGCGGACAGCATGCGCATCAGTAAGGAAATGAAAAAACAGCTGTAAATACAGCAGAACAGAAATGAAAAAACAGCTGTATTTACAGCAGAATGGAGGCAGTGATGAAATATGGAGTATTGATGCATAAGACAACAATGAACATCGGCGATGACATTCAGGCATATGCATCTGCACAGTTTTTGCCGCATATAGATTATCTCGTGCAGAGGGAAAATATAGATTCCTTTCAGTCAGAAGACAACGAGCCGGTAGGCGTCATTATGAGTGCCTGGTGGATGTGGCAGAAATGGAACTGGCCGCCGGCAGAGTGTATTGTGCCAAAGCTGGTCAGCATGCATATGAACAATTACACGATTTACCGAAAAGCGTCTCCGATTCAGGACGAATGGCTGCAGGGGATCGGCGGTGACTTTTTCCGCGCGAACGGGCCGGTTGGCTGCAGAGATCAGACGACACTGGACTTTTTTACGGAACGGGGATTTGACTGCTATTTCAGCGGATGCATTACGCTGACGCTGCCAAAGCAGAAAAAAACAGCGGATGCCGGGACGTATGTCTGTCTCGTAGATTTAAAGCCGGAGCTGGAGGCGGCGGCAAGGGAATGGCTCAAAGACAGCGGCCTGGAAATCCGGGTGCTGACGCATCACTGTGATTACCGCAAGTCCGATGCTTCGATGGAAGAGCGGTTTCAGGCGGTGGAAGATATTTTAACCCAATATCAGAACGCCAAATTTGTCGTGACAAGAAGGCTGCATGTATCTTTGCCGTGCCTTGCGATGGAAACGCCGGTACTGGCGATCGTAAATATGAACGATCCAGGCAATACAACAAGATGGGCGCCGTATTATAACTGGGTGAACCACATTCCGGATAAGGACTTTTTAGAAGGCAATATCCCTTTTGACATTCAAAATCCTCCGGAAAATAAAAAAGAACACCTGGCTACGAGAAAAGCTCTGTCTGACAGCATCAAACAGTTTATTGACGAGACAAAAGACAGCACGCTGCCGATTGACCAGGTGAAAAAAACATCTTATACCGAGGCGGAGGCACGTCAGTGGCAAAATGAACTGATGCACTGGACGCTGGAAAAATGGCTGCATCAGAACAGAGGGCTGCTGGAAGAACGCAATAAATTTAAAAAGAAAGCGGTCACGCTCGAAAAGCGGCTGAAAAATAAAAACGGCGGAGCGCTTCCGGAGGAAGTTGCGAAAATCCAAAAGCTGGAAAAGCAGCTGGAAGATGTGACGCTCAAAGACTGGGCAAAGGCATATATAAAAAGACATAAAAGCAAATAAGCTGGCATTAGCATAAGCAGAAATAATTGGATGGCAGGATTTTTGATGGATAGAATAGGAGTTAGCAGTAATGAGTAAATCAGGAATAAAAAAACCGGGCAGATTTTTAAGTCTATTGTTAATTTTTGCACTTGTATTTATGAGCTGCCCGCATATGAACGCGCAGGCGGCAAAGAAGCAGCCTGCAAAACAGCCGCAGCCCCATACGGCGCAGTTTCGTATCATATCTACGACGGATATGCATGGACAGGTATCCACGACGCGCTATGACACGGCGAGTGAAAAACCGGGAAGTCTTGCGCAGGCATATACGCTGATCAAAGAAGCGCGTCAGGAAGCCGGGACACGCAACACGATGACGGTCGATACCGGAGATTCCGTATATGGCTATGCGGCGGATTATATTCTTGAAAATTCCGGACAAGATGCCGTACAGCCGATTTATAAGGCAATGGCATTAGTGAACTATGACGCAGTCTGCCTTGGCAATCATGATTTTGATTATGGATACAGTTATATTGACAGACAGCTGGAGTTATCCGGCTTGAAAAAGAAATGCGTCGTATCCAATATCCTTCGGGCGGATACGGGAGAAACTGCATGGAATGAGACAATGATGATTTCCAAGCAGCTAAAGACAAGCAAAAATAAGTCCGTAAATTTGGAAGTGGGAATTGTTGGAATTACGATTCCTTCGATGTCTTCTTATTCGAACTGCAAGGAAGATTTGCTTGCGCTGCCGATCGTAAGCACCGTGGAAAAACAGGCTGCGTATTTAAAAGCGCAGGGAGCGGACATTGTGGTCGTGATTGCGCATTCTTCGTTTGGCAATGCAAATCCGGACCCGGAAAGCGATAATGCAGTCTATGCGCTGACAAAGCTGGCAAATGTAGACGCAATTGCGGCTGGACATGGACATAAAAACTATCCGTCTGCGGACAGCGCTTCGGCTTCTTATTACAGGCTGCCGAATGTGGACGAGGAAACGGGACTTATGAACGGCAAGCCGGTTACGATGATCAAAGACCATGGGGCAGGGATCGGCGTCATTGACCTGTCTTTGGAAATTGATGACGACGGGCAGATCAAAGTAACAGATTCCGCGGCAGGACTGCGCATGGTTACAAATGACACGCCGTCAAGCGCAGTGATCTTAGAATCGCAGGCGCCGGAAATCAATGCCGTGAATCAGTCTTTGGAAGAGGTCATTGCAACGTTTGGAAACAATGAACAGATTAACAGCTATTTTGCGCTGCTGGAGGATAACTATGCGATCCAGCTTGCGAATGAAGCAAAAATTCAGTACGGCCTCTCGTATACAGGCGGTGCGGGCAAAAATGAATATGCCGACTGTCCGGTTGTCGCGACGACAAAATACACGCTCAGCGGCAGTCAGTCCGCAGAAGATAATATCAGCTTAAACGGCAGGATTACGATGAAAGATATTCTGAACATGCAGCAGGATAATCATAACAATAATATTATATACTGGATTACGGGCGGGCAGCTGCGAGAACTGCTGGAATGGTCCGCGAGCATTTATGCTACTTCAACCAGCACGATCACATCAGATCAGGCACTGCAGCGTCTGCTGGAAGAACGCGGGGCTTCTTCCATCGCGGCGTCAGACTGGCTGAATGACTGGAGTTCCTTTGCGGTATTTGACGGCATTGAATATACGATTGACGCGACAAGACCGGCCCGATATACAAAAGCAGGCGACCAGAGGGATGCCTACGCACATCGGATCGTGAGCCTTACGTATAATGGACAGCCGATAGCGGATGATCAGCGGCTGATCCTTGTAAGCCATACGGTTCCAGGCAATACAGATGCAACAGGCACGATTTCAACACAGAAGGTGCTTGGAAAATCGGATTTGGCTTATGTACATCTTGTAAACTATATTAAAGAACAGCAGGAATTGGGAAATCTTACAGTGGAGACGGACCACAACTGGGAAGTATTATTTGACACGAATCGTGCGTATGTTGTGCGTTCCAGCGTGTTATCCCAGCAGGACGCGGCAATGAAGCAGTGGTTCCAGGGGCTGTTAAGCACGGATGAAAAATTTGCTTATTATCTGGCACAGTTTATCCAGTCCGGGGAAATGACGCAGACAGATACGACAAAGCCATTGCTGATCGTTTCATCTACGTTTACGGAAGAAACGGACCAGCCGATTGAAGTAAAGGTACAGGCAAACGATCGTTCTGGCGTTGCGCAGATCAAGTGGACAGCTGGAAAAGAAGCCGCGGACAGCGCAGTCTGGGCACAGGCGGAAAATACGACGCGCGGATGCTTTACAGCAGAAAAAAACGGCGACTATTCGGTTATGGCAGAAGATATTTACGGCAACCGGACTGTAAAATATATTCAGATATCGAACATTGACCCGAATCTGGTACAGGCTCCAACGATCAATAAAATCAGCAATAAGGTGTCAGCGATCACAGGAACCGCAAAATTCGGCACAACGGTGCATATTGACGCAAACGGTACGACCTACGAGGTGCAGACGCTTGAAGACGGCACTTATACATGTACGATTGACCGTCTGCCTGCCGGCAGTACCGTAACGGCATATTGTACCGATGAAACAGGCAAGCACAGCAAGACGGTTTCAACGACCGTATTTAAAAACGGGCCGGATGCTCCGGTTGTAGACGGCGTGGCAAATAATTCAGAGAGAGTCAGCGGATATTTTACAGGATCCTCGTCAGCGGTTGTCGCAATCGCAGGCTCCAATGTTTACCTTTCCGCAGAAGACAGGGCGCTTTATGAAAAATCCGAGCTGTACAGCAAATCCAGAATTGTTTATACGGTGCCATGTACGTTAACCAGAAATAATTTTGAAATGATGCTGCCGATACAAAACGCCGGAGAATCTGTCAAATTTGTAACACTGGATAAGGCGGGAAGAAGAAGCGCAACCGTATCACTGGAAGTCGCAGACGCAGCGCCGAACGTACCTGTGATACAGGAAATCTGTGATATCGAAGATTATCTGTATGGCCAGGCAACGAATGTCAATGAAGCAGGAAATGTCACCGTTATGGTTGGCAACCGTACCTATACAGGTGAGATCGCGCAGGATGGCACTTTTGCGGTGCAGACAAACGGCATTGCTTCCGGAGAATCGGTTCAGGTAACCGCCAGCGATACAAAGGACGGAACTGTCAGAACAAGCGCGCCGGCAGCTACAACGGTACAGCCATTTGAAAATTATGTAACAATGGCGGATACGAGAGTGCAGACAGTATATAACAACAGCACGGAAATAAAAGGCGACACGCTTCCTTATTACAGTGTTTCTGTAGTAGTGCGGGGAAGAAGCACAAAGGTGACACTGGACAGCCTGGGACAGTTCAGCTGTCCGCTGACAGAATCACTGCAGGCAGGTGAAAAAGTCTATATCGTAGCAAGACATGAAGGAAAGATTGCAGAAGTTACAGAGCAGACAGTCACCGAATATGTACCGACCGTCATTACGCCGGAGACACCGTCAGTGCTTACGAGTGAAATTACGATCTATACACAGCAGCTGGATGTACTCGCAAAAGAACTGGGAACCGTTATTGTGAATATTGATGGTGTGGACTATACCATACAGGCGGGCGTATATAATCAGGCATATAATGGTTATATTTATTCCCTGCAGCTTCCGCAGACATTTACAGAACAGACGATTACGGTACGCTTTGTCAACGCGTCCGGCGTATCCAGCGGTTCTGTTACCGTCATGAGGACAACGAATGTATAAAAGACCTTATCGAAAAGTCATTTATCGGAAAAAAGTAAAAATACTGCTCATCCAGATTGTCAACCGCAATCTAGGTGATCAGGTGATTGCAGATAATGCAGCATATCTGGTCAGACAGGCATTGCCGTGTCTGACCAGACGGCATTATGTGCTGCAGCATTATGATATTCAAAGTGAAGATTATGAGCTGTTAAAAACAGCGGATCTGATCATTTTTGCCGGCGGCGGCCTGATTAAATACCGCCAGGAAGAGTTTCACGCGCATGTGCCGTGTATTTTGGAGTGTGCCGCGCAAAATGAGATTCCTGTATATTTTAACTGTGTCGGTGTGGAAGGGTACGACGCTTTCGATGCGCGGTGCCTGCGCCTTGCTGAAATGTTAAATGCAGATTGTGTAAAGACGATTACGGTTCGTGATGATCTGGAAACACTGCGCAGGGATTATCTTAAGACAGACCGCATAGCTGCTGTATCCGCCATAGACCCGGCAGTATTTACGCCGCAGGTATACGGCATCAGCAAATGTACACAGTCAAAAACGATCGGGCTTGGCATCGTGCGTTATCGTATTTTTGAAGACTATGGAATCCCGCAGATTACGAAAGAATTTCAGCTGGAAATGTGGAAAGGGATTGCAAAAGAGCTGGAAGCGCGTGGATATGAGTGGCAGTTTTATGTAAACGGACTGCGTTCTGATTATGATTTTGCGCTGGAGCTTTTACAATATATGGGAAAGCAAGCCGAGGTTTCCAAGCTGCTTGCGCCTAGGCCGGCGGAAAGCAGTGAGCTTGTCGCGCTGACCGCGTCTTATGCGGGAGTGATCGCCTGCAGGATGCACGCAAATATTATCGCCTATGCACTTGGCATTGCGAGCGTGGGCCTTGTATGGAACGATAAGATGGTGTTCTGGGGAGAGCGCATTGGCTGCCCGGAACGCTTTTTAACAAGTGAACAGTTCGAGCCAAAGCGGATTGTACAATGTCTGGAAGAGAGCATGGCCGCCGGTGTCAGACCGTGTCCGCAGGCACTGAAAAAAAATGTGCAAAAACCGCTGCGGCAGTTTGTACACCGGTACGGTGCGTCTGCATGGAAGAAAAACCGTGCGGTGCATGTAAAAAAACCAATGAACTGGGCAGATCGTCTGGTAGCCGCCGCATTAGGCGGAATCGGCATGCGCTATTCCAATATGAATACGCCAGACGGACTAAAGCTTGCCGAGGAAAACGGGTTCCGCCTGTTTGAAGCAGACCTGCGGCTGACAAAAGACAGCAGACTGGTCTGCGTCAACGGATGGTCGAAAGGCTCTTATGAAAAGCTCGGCGCAGATCCGCAGCAATATCCGCAGGGCATGGATTATGCGGAATTTTCAGCATGTAAAATGTATGGCCGTTACGAGACGATGGATGCAGAGCATTTGATGCAGCGGATGTGCGGCAAAGAGGGAGACTGGAAGCTGATTTTAGATATCGGCAAGCCAAAAAAAGATGTTCTGCCAGACCTGATCCGCCAGCTTTCTCAGATTTGCGTGCAGCACGCGCACGATACTGACTTAAAAGAACATCTGCTGCTGCGCCTGCAGAGCAAATACGATGTCGAAGCCGTACAGCAGGCAGGTTTGCCGATGCAGATCATGTATTATATACCGCCCAGGCAAGTACGCGAAGAGAAAAAAATCACGCTGGACTCCATAGGAAAGTATTGCAAAAAACAGGGAATCGCATGGGTGTCAATGCCGAAGGAAGCGCTGGACGAAGAAGTGACGGCATATTTGCATAAACAGAAATTAAAGTCATGTTTATTTTCTTATAACCGCTATACAGATGTTCTGCAGGCAGTCCAAATGGGCGTGGACTGGATTGCGACATCTTATTTGAGCGTAATGCAGCTGCAGGACTGGTATGAGCCAGGATATACAATTGTGATTAGATAAAGAATAGGGACGTTTGCATATGAAATATAAGGCAGATATAAAAATAATGATTCGACAGTATGTAAAAATGGCGGTACAAAACCTGCTTCTGCCTGCAGTATACAGCCTGCACAAGCCAAAGCAGATTGAAAAGGGACTCGTAGTATTTGCGGATGCGCATAATAAAAAAGTACCGTCCAGCATGGCGCCGCTTGTACGGGAGGTGAAGCGGCGCGGGCATCATAAAGTGGTGGAAATATATGATGATTATCAGCAGACTTCATTTTTACGACTTCTGCGCCGGATGCTGTACTTTATGAAATATTATGCGAGAGCAGAGTATGTGGTGATCTGCGATAATTTTCTGCCGGTTGCCTCGTGCAGAAAACGAGGAGAGACGACGGTCATTCAGCTATGGCATGGTTGCGGGGCATTTAAAAAATTTGGCTATGATACGGAGGGGGATATTCCCGCGGTTTATAAAGGGAATGTTTTTCGTAATTATGATATTGTAACGGTGAGCGCGCCAGAATGTGCGCCTCATTTCCAGAGTGCCATGCGCCTGCCGAAAAAGGTATTTTTGCCGTTTGGTGTCTGCCGTACAGACAAATATTTTAAATCAGCTTATAATAAATATTGCAGGGAGTTGTTTGAGCAGACGCATAAAGAAGCAAAGGGAAAAAAAGTTGTACTCTGGGCGCCGACGTTTCGCGGATATCCATCCGATCCGAAACTGGAGCAGTATGAAGATGTGATGCAGATGTGCAGAGAGCTTCCAGACGATATTTTTGTCATTATTAAAGTGCATCCTCATTTGACGAAAAAGTATCCGTATGACAACAGCCGCCTGACGACAGACCAACTGCTTCCGGTAACGGATCTGCTTATTACGGATTATTCTTCGATTATATTTGAATATAGCATTTATAAAAAACCGATGTTATTTTATGCTCCGGATATGGAAGAATACGGGGTAGAACGTGGATTTTATCTGGATTATAACAAGCTGCCCGGCAAGATCGTGACAGAAAAAGAGTGTCTGGCAAAGGAAGCTGTGCGTGCATTGGAAGGATCAGGAGAGCAAGCCGCGCAGGCAGAAGCTTTTTATCATACGTATATGTCAGGCTGCGATGGAAAGGTTACGAAACGTCTGGCTGATCTGATGGAAACCGCGGATGAATCGTAAAAGTACCAATAAGCAGTCAGATGGAATATAAAATGTGAGAAAAAGCAGAAAAAAGTAATACGAATAAACAGATGACAGATGGAATATAAAATGTGAGAAAAAGCAGAAAAAAGTAATGCGATTAAACAGATGACAGATGGAATATAAAATGTGAGAAAAAAGTTTAGGAAGAAAAGTATGGAAGATAAAAAAAATGTTTATGGGGTTGTGCTTGCCGGCGGTGTCGGTGCGCGCATGGGAAATGTCGAAAAGCCAAAGCAGTTTATGGAAGTGGCCGGAAAACCGATTCTTGTTTTGGTGCTTGAAAAGTTTGCCGTGCATCCAGGCTTCGACAAAGTGCTGGTATTGTCTCCAAAGCAATGGATGCGGTATACACAGGATCTGATTCAAAAATATATTCCGCAAAAAGATCGTGTCGTTGTTTTAGAAGGCGGCGATACGAGAAATGAAACGATCATGAATTCGATTTGTTATTTGGAGCAGCAGCAGCTGTTAGATGAAGATACAGTGATTGTGACGCACGATTCGGTGCGGCCGTTTGTCACACACAGGATTTTGGAAGAAAATATTCAGGCGGCAAAAGAGTTTGGGGCGTGTGATACGGTCATTCCAGCTACGGATACGATCGTACAGAGCGTATCGCATGAGATTATTTCTGACATTCCAGACCGTTCGATCATGTATCAGGGACAGACGCCGCAGTCTTTTAAGGCAAAAAAGCTGAAGCGGGTCTATGAGTCGTTAACTGGGCAGGAAAAAGAGATTTTGACAGATGCTTGTAAAATATTCGTAATCAAAGGAGAAGCTGTGCGCCTGGTACAGGGCGAGGTGTCTAACATTAAGATTACGTATCCATATGACCTGAAAGTAGCTGAGTCTTTGATTGTTTAAATGGATTTTGCTGATTCGGATAATAAGGAGAAAATGTATTATGTTAAATACAGTTTATCAGTTAAAGCGTCCCAGACAGTTTGAAGCGGTGTTTAAAGAAATACAGCTGGACGATGGCCACATTCTTGTCCGGCCTACGCATTTGTCGATCTGCAATGCGGATCAAAGATATTACCAGGGGACGCGGCCGGATGAAATTCTACGGATAAAATTGCCGATGGCGCTGATTCATGAAGCAATCGGGATCGTTATATACGATCCGTCCAGCCAGTTTCAAATGGGAGAGCAGGTCGTCATGATTCCGAATCTGCCGACAGAAGAAGATGCGGTCATTGCAGAAAACTATTTGCGGAGCTCCGGATTCCGTGCCAGTGGAACCGACGGTTTTTTGCAGGAATATGTTCAGACAACCGCGGACCGTTTGATTCGGCTGCCGGCAGGCATCAATCCTGTCGTGGCGGCGTTTACGGAGCTTGTGAGTGTCAGTTATCATGCGCTGCAGCGTTTTTTGTATACAGCGCATATGAGAAGGGAAGAGATCGCGGTATGGGGAGATGGAAATCTTGGATATATTACCGCGCTGCTGATGCATGATCTGATTCCTGAGACGAAGCTGTATGTAGTCGGCGTGCATGAAGAAAAGCTGAGTTATTTTACCTTTGCAGACGAGATCATGCTTGCGGCACAATTAAAAGACGATTTTACTTTTGATCATGCTTTGGAATGTGTAGGCGGTCAGGCGGCACAGTCCGCAATCAACCAGATGATCGCGCATATCCGGCCGGAAGGGACGATCGGGCTGCTGGGCGTATCCGAAGACGCGGTGCCGCTGGATACCCGCATGATCTTGGAAAAAGGATTGCGCCTTGTCGGGAGCAGCCGCAGCGGGCGTGCGGATTTTGAAGGACTGATGGAGTTATATCGTATGCATCCGCACATTCTTTCTTATCTGGAAAATATTGTGGGGGAGCAGTTTGTCGTCAGAGACATCAAAGATATCCGCAATGCGTTTGAAGCGGATATTCATAAATTAATGGGAAAGACGGTTATGATTTGGGATGAATAAATTAAAACAGTTAAAAAGCGGGATTGCCGATTTTATCAAATGGATTACCTTTCGCATCTGGTTTCGGGGCATATACTGCCTGTACGCAAAAAGGCCGGTGCGAAAAGATAAGGTATTATTTGTGGAGGTAAGGGATACAGAAGTGTCCGACAGCTTTCGATTGTTATATCGAAAGTTAAAAAAAGAGAAAAAATACTGTATTCATACGCATTATCTGCGCAGCGGATTTTGCGGTAGGATAGAATATTTAAGGCGCGCTACGGCAATGCTCATAGATCTGGCAGATGCAGGCTATGTGTTTTTAAATGAAGGATGCAACGTCATCGGAAGCATTCCCATGCGCAAAGAGACGGTGCTGACACAGACGTGGCATGCATGCGGAGCGTTTAAAAAGTTTGGATTCAGCACGGCGGAGCTGAAATATGGAGAAACAGAAAAAGAGCTGAAAAAGTATCCATATTACGGCAATACGACCTATGTGACGCTAAGCAGTCCTTCGATTGCGTGGGCATACGAAGAAGCCATGCTGCTTTTTGACAAAAAAGAGTGCATGCAGCCGACAGGAGTCAGCCGCACCGATGTGTTTTTTCAGAAAAAATTTCGAAATCATGCGAAAGCGCATTTTTATGAATGCGTGCCTTTTGCGGAATCTAAAAAAGTTATTTTATATGCGCCTACGTTCCGCGGACATGCGTCCGAAGCCGTTTCGCCGGACGGCTTAGACATCCGAAAGATCAAACAGGCGCTCGGAGCAGAGTATGTGCTGGTGGTCAAGCATCATCCATTTGTCAAGCATCCCCCGGTCATACCGTCCGACTGCGTGGATTTTGCAAAAGATGTGACGGATGAAATGCCGATTGACGAGCTGCTTTGTGTGAGTGATGTTTGCATTTCGGATTATTCATCGCTTGTATTTGAGTATTCTTTGTTTGAACGGCCGATGCTCTTTTATGCCTATGACCTGGAAGAATATTTTGACTGGCGCGGCTTTTATTATCCATATCACGAGCTGGCGCCGGGGCCGGTCGTGCGCACAAATGAAGAGATCATCGCTTATATTCAGGATGTGGAGCATCAGTTTGACCGTGCACGCGTCAGCAGGTTTCGGGAACAGTTTATGTCAGCGTGCGACGGACATGCGACAGAGAGGATTTTGCGGCTTGTATTTGGTGAACGGAGGTAGCAGCTATGTTGTGTCAGTTTACAGTTAAAAATTATAAAAGCATACGGGACGAGGTAACATTTGATATGCAGGCAGCTGCGATTTCGGAACATGGTAATAAAATCATTAAAGATACAGACGGCGAATTGTTTTTGCCAATTTCTGCGATTTATGGACCTAACGGGGGAGGAAAATCTAATGTTTTAGAAGCATTGCAAACATTGGATTCCAAAGTCTTAAGACCGCTCTGTGCTACTTGCGATAAGGCAGACTGTGATTATAAAGTCCGTAAATTTCGGGTAGAACCATTTGCATTTTCTGAACAGACGAAAGATGAACCAACAGAATTTGAACTGTTTTTCAGAACGGCAAAAGCAGAATATCGTTATATTCTTCATGTGAAAGAGGATGAAATTGTTTATGAAAGCCTCGACCGGATGAAAATGGATACCGGGAGACGCTCGGCGCTTTTCAGAAGGAATACAGAATCAACAGAATTAAAAGGAAGCTTTGGAAAATTAAAAATAAGTGAGGATCTTTCAGCAACTTTGCCATTGATTTCGTATCTTGGGATTACCTATAGGAAAAATGAGGTGGTAAGCGATGTATTGAAGTGGTTTGAAGATGCTATTGATTTTTTGAATTATGGAAATCCCTATCAGGAACTGAGAACAGCGATAGCGCAGTCCGAAGATATAAAACATTTAGTATTAAATATGCTTAAAGAGATGGATTTGGATATCGAAGATTTTAGAATTGAAGAAAAAGATCATGACGGCATTGAGATTTTTACAAAACATACTGTGGACGGTTATACTGCGGAAATTACATTATCGGAAGAGTCCAGTGGCACAAGAAAACTGTTCGGGTTACTTTCGTTTATCGCGAAAAGTCTGATTTATGGAACTACGCTGATCATAGATGAACTGGACGCAAAGATTCATCCTGTGTTACTGCAATATGTGATTAAGCTGTTTACAGATATGAGCATAAACAAAAAGGGCGGGCAACTGATTTTCACTTCACATGATTTGTCTACTATGAACAATGAGGTGTTTCGGAGAGATGAAATCTGGTTTGTGGCGAAGGGAAGAGGACAGAACTCAGGATTATATTCTCTGGTTGAGTTTAAAAATGATAAGGAAGAATCTGTTCGTAAGGACGTAAAATATGATAAACAGTATTTGGAAGGTAGATATGGTGCAGATCCTTATTTGAAGAAGATTATAGATTGGAGTGACGTAGGTGCCTAAAAAAGCAGGAATGGAGGCGTGGAAGAAGAAACGCCGCCAAGAGCATCTGGAGAAGAGAAAGTACCGCTATTATATTTTTTGTGAAGGTGAACAGACAGAACCCCAATATTTTGCAGGTTTTAGGCGGCTGATCGAAGAGAATCCAATTTATAAGGATATGGTGCTGATAGAAATAGAACCTTGTGCAGCAGAGACAATGAGAGTAATTGGCATGGCAGAAAGGTATGTGAAAAAGAATAAAATACAAAAGGGGCAGATTTGGTGCGTGTATGATAAAGACAGTTTTCCGGCAGGTGATTTCAACGATGTGGTTTTGCGTGCTGAGCGCTTGAATAAGGAAAATCCCAAGCTGCAGTATCATACGGCGTGGAGCAATGAGTGCATTGAGTTTTGGTTTCTCTTACACTTTGCTTATTATACATCGAATAATCATAGGACGGAATACATTTCTTTTTTAAATGATAAGTTCAAAGAGCTTGGGATCGGAAAGTATCAGAAAAATATGAAGGATATTTTTGATATTTTGATGGAGAAAGGGAACCCAAAGCTGGCAATCCGGTATGCTAAGCGAATGATCAAAGATGGACAGGGTAAGACACCGACAGAAATTGCGCCGGGGACAAAAGTATATGAGCTAACAGAAGAATTGATAAAATATTTGCCCGAAAAAATGAAACAGAGATTTGTATAATATAAAAATAAATATTATTGTTTAAAAAATAAATATTTTGATACAAGAGGTAATCGAAATGAAAAAAACAATAAATGCGGTGACAAGAAAAAGAATCTGCCTCATTCTGGCGCTGGCCTGGATGGCTGTTATTTTTGCGTTTTCTGCAAGAAGCGCTGATCTGTCCACACAGGACAGCATGTCGATAGGAATTTTTTTCGGGCGTCTGATCGTGCCGAGCTTTTCGGATCTAAATTCTCAAATGCAGATTTCATTTGCAGACAGGATCGACCATCCGATTCGTAAGATGGCCCATGCTGCGGAGTATGCGGTTTTAGGTTTTTTATTGGTCGGCAGCTATGCGGATGCAGACAAAAAACGCAAAAAGATGATATGGCTGCCAGCCGTGATTGGCTCCTTATATGCGGTATCCGATGAACTGCATCAGCTGTTTGTGCCGGGCCGTAGCTGTGAGATCCGAGATATGCTGATTGACAGCAGCGGCGTTGTCGCCGGGACGCTTATAGGATATTTCCTGTTTGTATATTGGAAAAACCTCAGAATAAAGGAGGCCCGGTAAACATGAAGAGAAACGGAGCCGTTGATTTTTGGAAGTTTGTGTTTTCGGTTGTGATTTTATGTTTTCATTCTTTGTATTTTGCAGGCTCAGAAAAATATATTTTTTATGACGGGGCGAATATGGTAGAATATTTTTTCCTCGTATCCGGATTTCTCATGGCGGCTTCAGTCATAAAGCAAAGAGCTGAGACACAGGAGCTTCCCGTTTGGAAAAATACGTGGCAGTTTTTGTTTCATAAAATCAAAAGCATGTGTCCCGAATATTATGTAGCGTGGGCAGCTTCTTTTCTGATCAAGCAGTTTGCAGGAGGGATGCTGCCTCTTTACCTGATCTTAAAGCATGGAATCTTAAGTATCTGGGAGCTGTTTTTCTTAAGAATGGCCGGGTTTAATAATTACAATGCCAATGGAGCGACCTGGTATATTTCCGCGATGCTGTTTGCCATGCTGCTTCTTTTGCCGTTATTTTATAAAACAAAACTATTTTTTCTGCATTATCTGGCGCCGCTTATCTCCATAGCGGTACTGGGATATCTGTATGCGTCTCAAAAGACGCTCAGGGGCAATACGGACTGGATGGGATTGTGCTATAAGGGGCTGCTGCGGGCGATCGGAGTGCTGTGCCTTGGCTGTGTCTGTTATCTGGCCTGTCAGAAAATGAAAGAAGTTGTGTTTACCCCATTTGCAAAAATTTTGTTATCTGCCGCTGAAACAGGCGGGTGTCTGTTTGCCTTATATTGGACCTATGGGCATGCCACGTCAAAAATGCAGTTTGTGATTTTAATCTTGTTTGCCATAGCAGTTACGATCAGCTTTAGCCATCAGGGGATGTTAGCGCCGCTTTATGACAATCGGGTGGTCTATTGGCTGGGGAGATTCAGCTTTCCGCTCTTTTTATCGCATCACGCGTGGAGCGGGCGCATGAACCGGATGTTTCCGGATGATACGTATGCGCAGCTGTTTCCCAAATATGTGCTGCTGTCCGTGGGGACGGCTTTTGCGGTGTATGTGATTTCCGCGTGGGTAAGGCGGCTTGGAGGGAAGTATAAAGGGTCCTTACAGAGGCTGTTTGTTGTCAGTAAGTAAGGAATTGTGCGTCAGGTCATGATTCTGCCGCAGATTGCGTATTTTTTCCGGATAATTTAAGTGGCATGCTTTCACAGGATTTTTCATAATGTGTTCACTTCAAGAAACATTTTGTAACAGTTCAGGTAGGTCTGCGCATTTACTGCGCAGACCGTATGAAAATGTAGTGGTTGCAGGCATCCGGCCCATCGCGAAGCGATTTTCAATGGCCGGATGCGTAACAGTTCAAGGATTATCTGAACTGTTACAACATTTTAGTATATACCGTGGAAAATATATAAAAAGGGATTGAATTATTTTTGTTTGTATGATATGGTATAGAAAGAATTACATTTGTTTATTTCGTATGAATTAGAAATGAGGTTTACGTTATTTTATATGTTTTTTAGTAAGTGGTAATTATTATATGAAAATGAGAGGGAGGATAGCTTATGAGAAAATTTATGAAGATGGTATTGATCTTTAGTATGATTTGCATGTTTCCGCTTCTTTTGTGCGGTTGCGGTGAAGATGAGGAAACTGATATCGGACAGACACAATTATATAATTATAATGTGCCGGATTCGAAATATGTAGTTCCCGATGATGCTCCGATTGTGAATCCATATACGATAAACGAAAATATCGGTAACTCGTGGGATTCTGATAATTCTTCTTCGAAAATTCGGTGCAGTACGTGCAGACAAACTGGTAAATGTCCGGATTGTGGAGGAACGGGACGTACTTACAGGACGAAACACTCGATTGATCTTGGGTGTGGAGGCAGTTCATATGAAGTGCCGGTTGTGTGTGCGCTTTGCGATGGAGATGGAGATTGTTACAGATGTCAGGGTACCGGATATCGGACTTGGTAAAATTTGAAGATGAAAATTACAGTAAAACAAGGCGCATGGTTTACAATTACTGTTCCATGTGCCTTTATATTGTATTTAACAGTTCTTATGCGTGGAATTATTTTCCGTTAATACCGACCAACGGGTTATTAAATTTATTGTTCTGTAAAGTACTCCACGAATTCACGATACATATCCTGAGCAGACAAGCAGGTACCTATCAAATATCCCTGTTCATTCTCAAACTTTTTCACCCCTTTGTAATAATAAAGTTTACTACGATATCTTCAAAGGCAACAATTTCCTTCCGCTGATATTTAGATAACAAACGCTGCATTTTCATAACATCTCCCGACGGACCATTTAGAAAATTACAAATATCCGCCAAACGAAATATTATTCCGGACTTTAGGGCTTCTGCCGGACAGACTGCTGCAGATAAGTACGGCGTTTGTATATTTTGATTTATATCAATGCGGCGATAAAGTAATAGGAGCCATACCGATTTTATTCGTGCTATATGGCATGTCGGTAATTTTTCTGTTTATCATGGTCTACCAGGAATACTGACACAAGCGGATTTAGTGCTGCATATGGCAGAATTGAATTTTCAGACACGCTCTAGAGCGTGTTTGAAAATTCCCCGTAGTTCAACAATATGCCGAAAATTATTAAATGAACTGCAAAATTATGTTTCTGTTCAAGTTAAAATATGCTTAATAAGACGAAAAATCTTATTTTTATAGCATGATTTTAATAAACTACACGCATATAATTGTGTATTATTAATTTTTCAAACACGCTCTAGGAGTTGAATAAATTAATAAAATAGGATACACTGTATATAGAAAAAACTATATATAGAATAGAATTCATCCTGATATGATATTGACAAGCAGATGAAGCGGCTGCTGTGGAAGGAATAATGGCTTATGAATATACTATTGATTGGAAACGGATTTGACCTGGCGCATGGACTCCCTACAAAATATACAGATTTTTTAGAATTTGCAAAAGCAGTCAGGAAAATACAAAAAGATGGGCTGCTGATGGATAATAGAAAGATAGAAAACGTGCTGAGCGAATATCATTTGCACTCATCTGTAAAAGCAAATATTTTGGCTTGTTTTGGAAAAACATTGGAGAAGGAGTCAGAGGAAATACTTGGCCTTATGGACCGCAATTTTTGGCTGGAATATTTTTTAAAATGCCCCATGTATCAAAAAGAAAACTGGATTGATTTTGAGGGTGAAATCAGTGAGGTGATGAAAAGTATAGATGCCGATATGAAAGACGAGAATTTTTGCGGGCAGGTTCATAAATTAACGCATGAATATCTTAACCATTACTATTTATGTACTGTGGATGAATGTGGAAAGATTTCTAAGATTACATATAAGGGATTAAGAGATGAATTGCTGAAAGATTTAAACAGATTGATCAGGATTCTTGAAATCTATCTGTGCAGTTATGTAGAAACGATTCCCTGTAACGAGATATTGCCGGATATACAGAATATTTGCGCTGATAAAATAATCAGTTTTAATTATACGGATACTTACAGAAAACTGTATGATCAAAATAAAATGGCAGATTATGATTTTATTCATGGGAAGACAGTTAAAGTTCGTTCTGTTGAAGAAAATGATATGGTTCTTGGGATTGATGAATATCTTTCTAAGAAAAGGAAAAATAAAGATCTGGAATTTATTGCTTTTAAGAAATTTTATCAGAGAATCTATAAGCAGACGGGGTGCCGCTATAAAGAATGGCTGAAAGAAGATGGTCGCTACAATTATTTACATGAGAAAGATCGTCATTTATTTATTTTTGGACATTCCCTGGATGTGACGGATAAAGATATATTGCGAGAGTTGATTTTACATGATCGCGTAGATACAACCATTTTTTATTTTAACAAAGATGATCTTGGAAGTAAGATTGCGAATCTGGTCAGGGTGATTGGGCAGGACGAGCTGGTACGCAGAACTGGTGAGAGGACAATAGAGTTTAAACTGCAGGGGAATAAGCCTACCTGACTCGGCAAAGTACAAGGTAGGCTTATTTCGGAATTTAAATCGTATCAGAACGCCCATATTCGCATTTTATATTTTATCGCTGTTAACAATAATATTTAATCTCTCCAAATTGTTCACACCATTTATCAATGATTAAATCACTATTGGCTTCAATATGGCGCATGATATTTTTTAAAATTTTACTTGAAATTTTAGAGTTATTGTTACAAAGTAATGTTTTCCCTGCATTTGTTATCCATATTTTTGTAGAATTAGCAACTGCTTTTCCTTCTGATACATGGACATGAATTGGTTCAGTAGGATTATTTTCATTAGACCAAAAATAAATTACGAATGAACCAACTTTAAAAATTTGAGGCATTTGTTATACCTCCTTCTTGAGAAAATTCTATAATCAAGTGTGCATTATTACGAACAATCTTTTTTAAATATTCCATTTCAGCATCGGTATATTTATATACATCTTCCCACTTATATTCCGGCAACCAGCAAGTAGCATGACGGAAACATACTTTTTCGTCCGGTGTTTCAATATATACTTTTACCCTTCCATCCGGTTTCATTTCTGAATGTGTAATCTCTGTATCATCATTAAGTGTCATATATGGATACATCATAATATTTGTCCTCCAATTTAAATTGCATTGCTATTTATGAATTTATTATACACTACTTTCTTTCACAAGCCAATCAATTATATTAGATTTGCGAGAAAGTTCATTTTTTTATTACTGCGGTTGTCATGCCGTCCTTGTCTATGTAAAGAGCTATCTCAATAGGAGTATAATAACGGTTTAAATCGAATATCAGAGAGAATATGAGCGGCTTTACGCCTTTTACATAATCCGTTATAATAAAGCTGTAACAATCAGTATATGCAAAAAGAAAGCAGGTGAGTGAATATGCCGCTGACTGAAAAAGAGTTAAATTGTCACTTATTAGATATGATTGATTTATTAGAAAGAATTGAAGAAGCGACAGATGATAAAGGAGCATTGAAACAGATTGCAGTTGAAAGAAAAAGAATTGAACGCAAACTATACCAAAAACTGCCGTTAATGGAAAATGAAAATTAATTCATAGCGCCAACCAATGAAAAAGAATTAAATATCAATCTTTTTGATCAGCTTGAAATTGTTGAGCGAATCAGGAGAGAAGCAAAAAGAGGCGGGATAGAGGCTGTAATGGAACAATTAGATATTGAACAGGCAGCAATTGAAAGAAAGCTGTACCAAAAACCGCCGTTAAAAAGTGAATAACAATAAAAGAGAACGTTAATTATACAACGTTCTCTTTTTAAT
>CAOKJJ010000012.1 GCA_948468465.1 uncultured Eubacterium sp.
TGCGGGTGCAAAAGGCCATGGAGACCGAGTTGTCTTCCATCACCCTGGAAGATATCAGGCGGGATACAAAGGAATTAATGGATGGAAAGTAATTGGAATTTGGGGCTTTGGAGCATTTTTTCAAAGTCTCAAAATTTTTTTGAAAAATTTTATTGTAACTATTGACATTACAATAAGCCTGTGTTAATATCTAGTTGTAATGAAGATGTTTACAACGAACCGATTACGAAAAGTAGGTTTTTATTATGAAGATTGAGTTTGCAAAAAATGGTGGAGGAGTTAGGAATGGATCAAGGTGAACGGAGGAAGTTTTTGATACGGGAACTTTTGCAGGAAAATGTGCAGTACCGGGATGTGGAGATCCCGACAGGAGAAGAGGAGCAAAGACAGCTGCTCCGGGGCTTGATGAATGTCCGGCTTCTCCGGAAGATCGGTAGGCAGTTCCTCAAAGTGCAGGATGAATATCTGCAGGCGGAAACGGCTGTGAAAGGGATTACGGAACTTAACGACTTAAGGCCGATGGCGGAAGGCATCTATCTCTGGCAGGGGGATATCACCACACTGCGCTGTGATGCGATTGTGAATGCAGCAAACAGCGGCATGACGGGATGTTATGTGCCAAACCACAGATGTATTGATAACTGCATTCATTCTTTCAGCGGGATACAGCTCCGCATGGAATGTGCGGAAATGATGCGGATGCAGGGGCATGAGGAAGAAACGGGGAAGGCTAAAATAACGAAAGCCTATAACCTTCCATGCAGGTATATCCTGCATACGGTGGGGCCGATCATCATCGGTACTCCCACAAAGACGGACTGTGAACTATTGGCAGGGTGTTACCGTTCCTGCCTGGAGCTGGCGGCGGGAAACGGCCTGGAGAGTGTGGCGTTTTGCTGTATTTCTACCGGGGAGTTCCATTTCCCGAATGACAGGGCAGCGCAGATTGCGGTAAGCACGGTTAAGGAATTTATGGTGCAGGAAACGAGTGTAAAGAAGGTGGTTTTTAATGTTTTCAAGGATCTGGACAAAGAAATCTACAGAAAGTTACTCTGAGGGCATAGGGAGACTTGCAGAGGCGGTAAAAGAGGCGGATGCTGTTGTGATCGGCGCAGGTTCCGGTTTATCCGCTTCGGCGGGGTTTACTTATTCCGGGGAGCGGTTTGAGAAATATTTTGGGGATTTTATAGCGAAATACCATATCCGGGACATGTATTCGGGAGGATTTTATCCGTACCCTGATCTGGAGGAATACTGGGCATGGTGGAGCAGGCATATTTATTATAACCGGTATATTGACGCCCCGGAGCCGGTCTATCCGAACTTGTATGAGGTGGTTAAGGATAAGGACTATTTTGTGCTGACAACAAATGTAGACCACCAGTTCCAGAGAGCGGGATTTGATAAAAAACGGTTGTTTTATACCCAGGGGGATTATGGGCTGTGGCAGTGTTCCAGGCCATGCCATCAGAAGACGTATGATAATGAGGATGCGGTACAAAAGATGCTCTCGGAGCAGAAGGATATGAAGATCCCAACGGAACTGATACCGAAATGTCCCGTCTGTGGTGAGCCTATGACAATGAACCTGCGTTGTGACGATACTTTTGTGCAGGACGAAGGCTGGTATGCGGCATCAGGGCGGTATGATGATTTTATCCGCCGACATAAAGAGACGCGCATGTTGTTTTTGGAGCTTGGGGTGGGAGGAAATACCCCGGTTATCATTAAATATCCGTTCTGGCGGATGACAGCGGCGAACCCGAAGGCTGTGTATGCCTGTATCAATTATGGAGAGGCTGTCTGCCCGAAGGATATTGAGAAACAATCCATATGCCTGAATGGGGATATAGGTGAAGTCATCAGTGATATTTTAAAGTGAACAAGGCAAGAGTATTTTGCCAGGAAAGGTCAGTCTAGAAATATGCTGTGAATCTCCGCCGAAGATTTAAACGAAAAAGAATAAGGGATAACAGAAAGGGCGGCAGACACATAAGCTGCTTTCACATAACATTTTATAACAAAATGTTACCTTTAAGTATTCTATACCAAATTTCTTTTTTTTGCAACAAAAACAAGAAAAATGTATATAATTACCAGATACATCAAATAATATCTTGATGTTTTTGGGAAATATTGCTAATAAAATTACTGCTTCTTCGGCCGTTAGCATCTCAAGGCCGGGCCTGCTGTTTACAAAAAACAGCAGGCTTTTTCTTATAAAAAAGTCTTTGTAAATCTTACTTTTTCCTTATTTTATGCGGGTTTCAGGCGTTAATCCTACATGCGTAAAACATAACATTTTGTTATAAAATGTTATGTTTTTGTATTTCTGCAAAACAAGCTCGTACGGCTATAGCAGCGGAACGGAGGGAATAAAGAAGGAATGGCAAGAGAATTAGATTACGGTAAATTAGGGATGCGGATCCGGCAGGTCCGCAAGGCCAAGGGATGGTCACAAAATGAGCTGGCGGAAAAATGTGCGATCAGCATGTCTTTTCTTGGGCATATTGAGCGGGGCTCCAGGATTATGAGCCTGGAGACGTTTGTGAGCATCTGCAATGCGCTGGATACGGATGCGGATGCGTTGCTCTGGGGCAAGGCGCATCCGTCGGACGCTGTTTTGAATATGTGGAACCCGTCGGAAAAGAAAAGCGATGGGAAGGATACGGACAGCTATTCGATGTATATCAGGATCATGAAGTCGGTGGCGGAGATTATGAATGAAACTTAGTGTGTAAGGAGAATTTCGAAATGGACAGGCAATGTTCCTGGAAAAGAACAGAAGAAATAGAGATAGACCTTTTAGACCTGCTGCGCAGGCTGGGCGGACAGTGGAAGCGGATGCTTGCATGTGCGCTGGTGTCTGCAGTCCTGGCGGGTGCAGGGAGTTATTATTATATTAGTAAAACCGGCGGGCAGGATCATACGGCAGAGGAGGACGCGGCGTTGGAGGCAGAGGAGGCGCAGCCTCCTGTTCCTTTGACAAAGGAGGAGCAGGAGCGCGGCGTAGCAGCGGCGCGGCAGCTGGCAAAGGAGACAGCGCAGCTGGAGGACTATGTGCAGAACTCTGCGCGGATGCAGATCGATCCTTATCATAAGAAAAGCGTGCAGCTGATGTTTCGGATTGAAGGTGCAGGCGTGTGGACGACGCAGAAGATTGTGGAAAAATATCTGGATTATCTGGCAAATGACCAGGCAGTGTCTGATATCTGCCGTATGGATCGTGCCATGGAGCAGGTGGACAGCCGTTTTTTGCCAGAGTTGTTCCAGGCGGTGCAGAAAACGAGCGGCACATACACAGATGAGGAAGGAAACCTGTGTTCGGGCGTGCTTTTATCGGTCGATGTGACAGGCAGGGACGAGGCTATGGCGACGGCTCTTGCGTCAGATGTGCAAAAAGCGCTGGAGGCGTACAGCCCTGCTGTAAAAAAAGCGTGCGGCAGCCATACGCTTACGCTGTTGTCCAGCGATGAAAAAGTGAGGATGGACAGCGACCTGCTGCTCTGGCAGCGGGAAAAGCGGACGCTTTTGGCCACAGACCAGGCGAATTTAAAAGCGATGACCGACGCGTTTGACGATACGCAAAAAGCGCTGTATGCCGCCGCGGATGCAAAAACCGACGAAGGCGGGGAGCCGTCTGATGCGGATACGAAAGCCGACGAAGGCGGGGAGCCGTCTGATGCGGATACGAAAGCCGACGAAGGCGGGGAGCTGTTTGATGCGGATATAATAGCCGGGGAAGGGTCAGACGTACAGGTAGAAGGAAGTGTCAACGTATTGTTTGTGCTGCTTGGATTGTTTGGCGGGATTTTTGTGTATGGCACAGGATATGCCTGTTGGTATCTGCTGCGTGATACTGTCAAGGGAGCGGGGGAATTTCAGTCTTATTATACGTTCCCGTTTTATGGAAGCATCTCTTTGAAAAGGAATGGAGATGCCGCACAGGGCGCTGATGAAAAGAAGCTGGCGCAGGTATTAAACCGTGTGAGGCTTTCCTGCAGGAAACGGCAGATATCCAGCATTTGCCTTGCGGCTGATTTTACGCTGGATGAAGAGGAGAAGGCGTGCCTGGAAAGCATGGCAAGCCAGCTGCGGGAATGGGAGATCGATGTGGTGGCTGCTGAAAATGTCAGCGGAAATATTTCTGTGTGGGATGCGCTGGCGGATATCGGAAATGTCCTGATGATATGCAGGATTGGGCATACCACGCATCGGATGGTGGATGCGGCGATGGAGTTTTATGAGGAAAACGGTATTCAGGTGTTGGGCGCGGCGGCATTGGAGTGGGAATAGGCAAAAAAGGGCGCGAAATAAAATGGATAGGAAGCAGGGTTCATGAAAGAAGAGGAAAAGGAGAAAAACAGAAGACAAAGGGCCTGGCTGCCCGGCGTATCCGCAGATTCCAGTATGCGGGCAAAAGCGGCGCTCTTGCTGTTATTTGATGTTCTGGCGGTTTATGTATCCAGCTTTTTTGCACTGATGATACGGTATGAGCTGAGTTTTTTTAAGATCGATCCTGTATATGTGGAGAATGGATATCGTTATCTGACTGTGAATATCGTCTGTACGGTCGTCGTATTTTACCTGTTCCGGCTCTATACAAGCCTGTGGAAATATGCGAGTGTCCAGGAGCTTTGCAATGTCGCGTTTGCGGTTGTGATATCCGGCATCCTCCAGTATTTCGGCATCCATTGGATGGGGATGCAGATGCCGCGCAGCTATTATGTGCTGTATATTCTGCTGCTTATGGCGATGGAGATCTGTATCCGGTTCAGCTTCCGGTTCTTCCGGTTTTTCCGAAACGAATACGGCTCTTTCAGGGACAGTACCGCGAATGTCATGGTCGTCGGAGCCGGAGATGCCGGAGCCGCGATCTTAAAAGAAATGCGGTTAAGCAAATATGTTACGCAGCAGGTGCGGTGCTTTATTGACGATAGTCCGGCAAAGCAGGGAAAGTATATCCAGGGCTGCCCGGTCGTGGGCGGGAGCAGCAGGATTTTAGAGGCGGTACAGGAATACGGGATCCAAAAGATCATCATAGCGCTGCCGTCGGCGCCGAAAAAATCGGTGCGCAGGATTGTAGAGATCTGTCAGCAGACAGGCTGTGAGCTGCGTATCCTGCCAGGGACTTACCAGCTGATCAACGGGGAGGTCCGCGTATCACAGCTTCGCGAGGTCAATATTGAGGACCTGCTGGGCAGGGACCAGATCCAGGTAAAGCTGGAGGAGATCTTAGGCTATGTGAAAGGGCAGACCGTCCTTGTCACAGGCGGTGGCGGCTCCATCGGCAGCGAGATCTGCCGCCAGCTGGCAAAGCATGAGGCCGGGCGGCTTGTGATTGTGGATATTTATGAAAACAACGCGTATGAGATCCAGCAGGAGCTAAAGCATGACTATCCGGGTTTGGATGTCGTTACGCTGATCGCTTCCGTACGCAATACCCACCGAATGCATACGATCATGGAGACGTACCATCCCACGATAGTCTATCATGCGGCGGCGCATAAGCACGTACCCTTGATGGAGGACAGCCCGAACGAGGCGATAAAAAATAATGTATTCGGCACCTTTAAGACCGCGGAAGCAGCGGGACAGCATGGTGTGAAGCGCTTTGTGCTGATTTCCACGGACAAAGCGGTCAATCCGACGAATATCATGGGGGCGTCAAAACGCATCTGTGAGATGATCATCCAGATGCTGGACCATAAGTATGCGACGGAATTTGTGGCAGTACGTTTTGGGAATGTATTAGGCAGCAATGGTAGCGTGATTCCTTTGTTTAAAAAGCAGATTGCTGCCGGAGGTCCGGTAACGGTCACGCATCCGGATGTGATTCGCTACTTTATGACGATCCCGGAGGCGGTAGCTCTGGTGCTGCAGGCAGGCGCTTATGCGAAGGGCGGGGAGATTTTTGTGCTGGATATGGGAG
Organism: uncultured Eubacterium sp.; assembly: GCA_948468465.1. The sequence goes on from CAOKJJ010000012.1 coordinate 5,933, forward strand.
AGTCGGTAAGGATTCTGGATCTGGCGAAGAATCTGATCCGTTTGTCGGGATACCGCGTCGGGGAAGATATTGAGATACAGTTTACCGGGCTGCGGCCAGGGGAAAAGCTTTATGAGGAACTGCTGATGGATGAGGAGGGCCTGCAGGATACGCAGAATCATCTGATACATATTGGGAAGCCGATTTTATTTGACGAAGAAAAGCTCCTGCATCAGCTGAAAGAGCTGAAAAAGGCGGTGGACCAGGACAGCCGGGATGTCCGCCGCATCGTCCGGGAAATCGTCCCGACCTATACTTATCAAGGAGAATGACATGGCTTATCCATTGGTCAGCATTATTACCGTTGCTTATAACAGTGAAAAGACCATCGGCAAAACGATAGAGTCGGTATTGCGTCAGACATATCCAAGGCTGGAATACCTGATCATTGACGGAAATTCGAAGGACCGGACGGTGGCTGCCGCACGCAGGTATTCAGATAAATTTGCGAAAAAGGGGATTCCCTTCACGGTCATAAGCGAGCCGGATGACGGCATTTACGATGCGATGAATAAAGGGATCCGCAAAGCTTCAGGAACTTTGATCGGGATGATCAACAGCGACGACTGGTATGAGCCGGATGCGGTTTGCACAGCGGTGCAGGCATACCGCAGGGAACGGTTTGACTTGTTTTACGCGGATATCCGTATCATACGCCAGGATGGCAGCTTTTTTATCAAGCGCGCCCGGATCGGCCGGCTTGCGACGAGCAGGCATTGGAACCACCCGACGATGTTTGTGGCAAGGCAGGCGTATGAGGAGCTGGGGGTCTATAAAAATACAGGCATCCATGACGATTTTGATCTGTTTTTGCGCTTTTGCAGGGCGGGCAGGAGGATCGTGGTCAGAAACAAGGTGCTCGCTAATTTCTGCTCCGGCGGGGCAAGCAATGCAAGATCCTTTGTGAAATGCAGGCAAAGATGTATGGATCGTTACCGGTGTTACCGGGAGAACGGGTACAGCCGCTGGTACCTGTTTGAGTGTATCTTCATTGAGATCGTCAAATATTTGCTATGCTAAAGCGTGCCGGGAAATATGAACCAAAAATGCAGAATGAGAAATGCAAAATAAGAGATGCAAAATGAGAAATGCAAAATGAGAAATGCAAAATAAGAGATGCAAAATGAGAAATGCAGAATGAGAAATGCAAAATAAGAGATGCAAAATAAGAAATAAAAAATAAGAGATGTAATAAATATGGAAATGCTGCAAAAGAGATTAAAAAAGGAATTAAAAAAGGGGTTGGGAGAGCATATCGACAGACTGGCCGAGCGCTATCCTTTGCTGGAGGGCATCCGGGAGGATATCGCCTGTGCGTATCAGCTTATGGAAACGTCTTATGAAAACGGCGGGAAGCTGCTGATCGCCGGAAACGGAGGCTCTGCGGCGGATGCCGGGCATATGGCGGCGGAGCTGATGAAGCGGTTTTGTCTGCCGCGTCCGTTGAGCCGGGAATATACGCAAAGGCTTTTGGATGCAGACCCCGTAAGGGGCGCCTATCTGGCAAAAAAGCTGGAACAGCCGCTGACGGCCGTTGCGTTGGACGGACAGGGGCCGTTGGCAACGGCTTATGCTAATGATGTTGGCTGGCAGGGGGTATATGCGCAGCAGCTTCTTGGGCTTGGCAGGGCCGGGGATGTGTTTCTCGGTATTTCCACATCCGGCAGCAGCCAAAATGTTATTTATGCCGCTGTCGCGGCAAAGGCTTTGGGGATGCCTGTCGTTGCACTGACGGGCGCTGACGGCGGCCAGCTTGCGGCGGCTGCCGCAGCCGTGGTCAGGGCGCCGGCGGAGGAGACGGATCAGGTACAGGAGCTGCATTTGCCGATTTATCATTGCTGGTGCAGGATGCTGGAGGAGCGGTTTTTTGGAGGATGATGTTCGGAGAGAGGGGTATCGAAAAAATGATGCAAAAATTTAATCCGGAAAAAACAAAATATCTAAAGGCCGTAAATTTGGCTCTGTCTGTGTTTTTTCATGAAAAAAAGGCGCAGGAGCCGTTGGAGCTGGAACAAGCGGAACAGCTTTTAGTGATTGATACCGGGCGTATCGGAGATATCGTGATGTCTGTCCCCTTTTTAAAAACCTTAAAAAGGAATGCGCCTAAGGCGGAAATTACGCTGCTGTGCGCCAGCTGGGCAGAACCGGTTTTAAAGGGACAGGGAGTCGTGGACCGTTTCGTATTTTTTGATCCGAAAGCGCCAGGTTCTTTGAAAGAACTTGTAAGGATGCTTCGGCAGGTAAACAGGATACGCTATGACGCTGCCTTTGAGCCGCGCGGGGATCTGCGGTATATTTTTTTGATGCATTTTTGCAGCGCAAAGCGGAAGGTAAGTTTTGGTTATACCGGAGGGGCGTGTCTTTTGACCGATGTGGTACGCCCGCCCGGAAGAACGGTGCATTTAGTCGAAGAAAAATTGTATTTTGCAAAACAGGCAGGATGCCGGATATACAAGGCCGACCGCTATCCAACGCTGACGCTTTCCGAACGTCAGAAAAAAGAAAATGAAGATTTTATAAAAAGCCATGGGCTTTTGGATAAGCAGGTGATCGGAATCCATCCGGGAGCGAGCTTAAAGATCAAGCAATGGGATAAGTTTGGGGAGCTTGCTGCAAAGCTTGCTGCGGGTTCCGGCTCCGGCTCCGGTTCTGATTTTCATTTTGGTTCTGATTTTGATTCTGAATCTGAATTAGAATCAGCCCATATGGCATTTCTGATATTTGAAGGGCCTGGAGAAAAGGAAGAAGCGTACAGGACGGCGCGGGCCGTCAGAAACTGCGGCGTACAGGCGATTGTCAGCCGGACGGGGCTTGCACAGTATATACAAAGGCTTGCGCTGTGCCATATGGTCTTTTGCAATGACAGCGGGGCCGGGCATATCGCGCGCGCCTGCGGCGTAACCGTATTCGTTATCTTCGGCCCGGTGGAGCCTGCGTTTGCAAAGCCTTATGCGAAAGACAGGGTCATTGTATGCTCGGATGATTCTCTGGCCTGCAAGCCCTGCTTTCGAACCTCCTGCCCCAAAGCGCGAAGGAGTGGAGGAACGGGCGGACAGCCGCAGGAAGCAGGCTGTGAATGCCTGCAGAAGATAACAGTCCGCGAGGTATACGAAAAATACCGAAATATCTGCGGTCAGGTGCAGTGAAAAGTGAAAGGAGCGTTTTATGCTTATGCCTGCAGTCAGTATTATCCTGCCCATGTATAACGGGCGGGCGTTTATCAAGCATATGATATCCGCGGTCCGGGCACAGGATTTCCAGGATTGGGAGATGTTAATCATCAACGATGGCTCCTGCGACCATGGAGAAGAGATCGCCGAACGGGCAGCGCGCAGGGATCCAAGGATTAAGGTCTTTCATAAGCCAAACGGCGGTATCAGCAGTGCAAGGAATTACGGGCTTTGCAGGGCGTCGGGAGCTTACATAGCCTTTGCGGATCAGGACGATACCGTAGGAAAGCACTGGCTGTCGGCGTTATACAGCGGCATGGCCGGGGATACAGACCTGGCGGCTGCAGGAAAGAAGCTTACCATCCAAAATGCCGCAGGCAGGGCGGCAGCGTCTAAGATTTACCGCTATAAGGACTCGGTGCTGGTAACAGACGAAGAGCGGTATCGGTTTTTATTTAACCAGGATAACGACGCAGCTTCCCATCATGTTTGGAGCTGTATGTATCGAAAGGAGCTGATTGACACGTATGGCGTCCGGTTTGACGAAAATCTGTCAATGGGAATGGAAGACGTGCTGTTTAATATCTGCTATGGGTATTACTGCAAAAGGATCCATAAAATACCCCAGGTCGTGTATTCCTACCAAAAGCGGGCAGGTATCAGCACTTCTGCGAAATACAACCCGGATACCGCAAAGGAATACGCGTATCGGATGCAGGTGATCGCGCGGCTGTTTGGGTTTTCTGCACCGCGGGACGGGAGCCGGGCCTATGCGATGTATGCAGATTATGCGCTGCGTGAATTATGCAATCTGTATGTCAGAAGCCATGGGCCGGACAGCCCTAAGCTGCTGGCCGGACTTCGGGACGCATATGTGGAAAACGTGCCGGAGAAAGTGGCTGGCTTTCCTGACAGGGAGCTGCTTAAGCGGGGTTTGTATGCTGCAGCCGATGGATTGCTGAGGAAGGAAAACTATGTTCTTTTAAGGCTGCTAAAAAACGGCGCAGATATTTGTTGGCAGTTTAGGAACGGAAAGGGCAGAACAGATGGAGCAGGACAGGCAGATCAATAGAAAAAATATATTAGTCGTCGGCGACGTCATGCTGGATCAGTATTACTTTGGAAGCGTCAGCCGTGTTTCGCCGGAAGCGCCCGTTCCGGTGCTTCGAAAGGATACTGGAACATGTGTTCTGGGAGGCGCTGCGAATGTGGCTGCGAACCTGGCGGCAGGCGGACAGCATGCATTTGTAATGTCCGCCGTCGGTAAGGATCAGGCAGGGGATATCCTGCTGGACCTGCTTGCACAGGCGGGAATCGACGCAAGCCTGACGCTCAGGCAAAGCCGCGCTACGACGGTAAAAACACGTTTTGTAGCGGACGGCCATCAGCAGCTGCTGCGGATGGACACGGAATCCACTGGGGAAATGCCGGACTCCGTAACAGGCAGGCTGCTTGCGGAATACAAAAGCATCGTGCCTGCTATGGATATGATCATCCTTTCGGATTATCTGAAAGGGCTGCTGACTTATGATTTTGTACAGGGGATGATAAAAATCGCAGGCCAGATGGGAAAGAAAGTGCTGATTGATGTCAAAGACCCGGATATCCCAAAATACCATGGCGCGTATTTATTAAAGCCGAATCTTAAGGAGCTGCGGCTGCTTACGAATACGGAAGCGCATACAGACGATGAGATTGCGGATGCTTCCAGACAATTAATGCAGCGGGCAGACTGCGCCTATGTGCTTACGACGTGCGGCGCGCGCGGTATGGTTTTAGTGGGAGAGAATCTGCAGTATAACGTAAATCCGGCCAGACAGGAGGTATATGACGTCACCGGGGCAGGCGATACGGTAATCGCGTATCTGGCGGTGTGCCTGGCAAACGGCTTCGGGATACAGGACGCGGTGCTTACCGCGAACCATGCGGCTGGGATTCAGGTGTCAAAGGCCGGAACGGCATCGGTCAGCCTTAAGGAGGTCACCGCGGCGATGGGGCCAGGGGATGCAAACGCCGGCGCAGCCATAAGCAGGGAGGCGGGGCGGGTATCCTGCCCTGAGAAGCTGCTTTCCAAAAAGGAGACTGTCTGGCTCAGGCAGCGGTATGCAGACAAAAAGATTGTATTTACCAACGGATGTTTTGATATTCTGCATACCGGCCATATACGCTGCCTGCAGGAAGCGGCGAAGCTTGGGGATATCCTTGTCGTCGGGCTGAATGCGGATGCTTCGGTAACACGCTTAAAGGGAAACGGCCGTCCGGTGAACAGCCAGGCGGACCGGGCAGAGCTGTTGTGCGCCCTGGAATGTGTGGACTATGTGGCAGTCTTTGCAGAGGATACACCGGAAGAGCTGATCAAGGGGATCCAGCCGGATGTACTGGTCAAGGGCGGCGATTATACGCCGCAGGAGGTTGTCGGCGCGGAGCTTGTGAGGGCGCGCGGCGGGACAGTCAGGATTCTGCCTTTTACAGAAGGCAGGTCCACCACGGGCATGATCGAAAAGATGGCCGGGGCAGGCGCGGCAAAAAAACAGGACAGACTGCTGAATGGATGTGACCGTTCCGGAAGCAGCCGGGAAGAGAAGTATAAAATATGAGCATTGTAGTAACAGGCGGCGCGGGATTTATCGGCAGCTGCATCGTACGAAAATTAAATGAAGCCGGCAGGACGGACCTTGTAATCGTAGATCATATCGCTTCTACGAATAAATGGCTGAACCTGAGAAATAAAAAATACAAGACATATATCCATAAAGCAAGGTTTCTGGAAATGCTGCCGGGTATGGACGATATCGAAGCCGTGATACATATGGGCGCGCAGTCCGCGACGACAGAACAGGATTTTGATTATCTGTGGGACAACAATTTTTCCTATACAAAAGCGCTGTGGGAGGCGTGCAGCCGCAGGCACATACCATTTCTTTATGCCAGCTCGGCCGCAACGTATGGGGACGGCTCCCTTGGCTTTGACGACCGGTGCGATATCAGCAGGCTGGAGCCTATGAACGCTTACGGCTATTCCAAGCAGGCGTTTGACCTGTGGGTCAGATACCAGGCGCGGGAATTTCCAAAACAGTACGTCGGACTGAAGTTTTTTAACGTTTATGGACCGAATGAGTATTGGAAGCAGGATATGGCGAGCATGGCGTTCCACGGCTACCGGCAGGCTTTGGAGGAAGGAACGATCCGGCTGTTTCGGTCTTACAGGCCGGAATATGAAAACGGCGGGCAGCTGCGGGACTTTGTATATGTGAAAGATGTGTGCGACGTGGTTTTATGGTTTTTGGACCACCCGCAGCATAGCGGGCTGTTTAATGTAGGCACCGGGAAGGCGGAAAGCTTTTCGCAGCTTGCGCAGGCGGTATTTCATGCCATGGGGCGTAAGCCGCAAATCGAGTACATTGAGATGCCAAAGCAGCTAAAGGAGAAGTACCAGTATTATACACAGGCGGATATCACGAAGCTGCGGGAAGCCGGGTATCAGGGGAAGTTTATGGATCTGGAGGAAGGCGTCAGAGATTATGTGCAGGGATATCTGGAACAGGGGTTTGCGGTGTATTGACGGAAGGCTAGAGCGTGTTTGAAAAATCATTCCCGTGATCTGCACTCCCCACTTTGCGGAGAATTTATCCCAAATTTAATCAACATAGCCCGCTATGCCTCATAAATTTGGGATAAATTCTTCACAAAGTGTGAAGCACATCTCACGGAAAGCATTTTTCAAACACGCTCTAGGAAGGTTGTTCGGATGGTTTATTTATATATAGCGGCCTGGATCTTGTGTATGGCAGGGATGCTGCTGCATCAAAGGTATGCGTTTTGTATCGGCACACATAGGCTCAGGGAAAATTATAACAGAAAATACGCGGCTTTTATGGAAATCATGATTCTTTTGCTTGTTTTCCTTTTGCTGACGGCAAATCGGACGGGGTATGATATTTTAAATTACGAGAGGGCGTATTTATATCAGCATGAGGCATTTGAGGGAAAGGATAAGCTGTTTGGAGTGATCAGTGTCGCGGCGTACCAGACAGGGATGACTTTTTGGGTCTTTCGCGCGGTACTGACATTCTTATCCGGGATGCTGGTGGTCGATACGTTGAAAAAAATAGGGGTGGACTTTACTTTTGTACTGCTGTTTTATCTGCCTTCGATGCTGTTTGTAGACTCCATGCAGTTTCGGAATGCAGTCTGCCTGTCCTTGTTTTTATGGAGCTTCCGGTTCCTGCTGTTTGGAGGAAAATATGCAAAAGCCAAATTTATCGTTTGTATTCTGGTGATTGCCCAGATCCATGCACTTTACTATTTTGCCCTGTCGCTTTCCGTTTTCTTTTTCAAAAAGAGGCGTGAGCAGATCGCGGTTTTTCTGTTTTTAGCAGGTATGGCATTATCTGTTGTTACAGCCGTCAATGGAAATCAGGTTCCGTTTTTTACTGAGGTAGCGAACCTGTTTTTGGCAGCGACCGACCTGAGGGGAGTCACCTACGCTACTTCTGGAAATCTCGGCTGGACAGTCCCGACGGCGATTCATTGCCTGACCGCGCTGCTTTGTCTGGCAGTATGCAGATATGCGCGCAGCAAAAAGGACTGCTTTACAAACAGGCAGATGGAATATTTGGACCTTCTTTTTGTATATGACCTGATTTTATTTGTGTCAGTTCCGGCGATCATGATGAACCTTCATTATTACCGGATGATTCGGGGCGCTTTTATGATGAATGTGATCGGGGCTTCCTTCCTGTTCCAAAAGAAAGGAAAATGGAAGCGTATGCAGTATGGTGTATTCGCGGTGCTGGCCCTGTCGGCTGCATTGTGGTGCGTGCTGGACATCGGGATATTTGAAAACTGTAATACGATGGCAGTCCCGGTGCTGGATGGCAGGCTGTTCTTTTTAAAGTAGGAATGAACATGAAAAATAAAGATACATCGATCAGGAGGAATGCGCTGCTGAATGTATGCAGGCAAGTGTGTACGATCGTATTTCCATTTTTAACGTTTTCTTACGCATCCCATACTTTGGGAGCGGAAGCATTGGGAAAATATACGTTTGGGCAATCCATTGTCAGCTATTTTAACTGTTTTTGCGCGCTTGGCATCTCGGACTACGCTGTCCGGGAAGCGGCGCCGCTGCGGGGAGATCCAGGAAAGCTGAAAAAGTTTGCGGATGAGGTGTTTTCGATACAGCTGCTTTTGTTGATTGTTTCCTATGCTGCATTGTTCCTGCTTCTGGGATCATGGGCAAAGCTGCGGCCCTATCGGAAGGTCATTTTGATCCTGAGTATCCAGCTGATACTGACTGTGGCCGGAGCGGATTGGGTAAATACCGCGTTTGAGGATTTCTTTTATCTGGCGGTACGGTATTTTGTGACTGCCTCGGCCTGCATGGCGGCTGTCTTTTATGTTGTAAACGGGCCGCAGGATGTGTACTGGTATACGTTATTTTCCATGCTGTGCGCAGCCGGGGGAAATTTATGGAATGTTTTTTATATTCGCAGGTATGTAAAGCCGGGCGTGACGATGCGGCTGAACGTAAGGAAGCATTTACCGCCAATGCTGCTGTTTTTTTGCAACAGTATGGCGTTGGTCATATACCTGAACGTGGATATTACTATATTGGGGATGTATGCGGATGATGCTGCGGTCGGGACTTATTCGGTTGCAACGAAGATCTACCTGATGGCAAAAGCGCTGATCAATGCGGTAATCCTGCCTGCGGTGCCCAGGCTGTCACAGATAGCCGCAGAAAAAAAGGAAAATGCTGACGGGATGCTTTCCGGGATAGCGGATCTGCTGTGCATGCTTTTGATCCCGGCGGCTGTGGGCATTTTTTGCGAAGCCCCAAACCTGATCTGGCTGGTAGGAGGCAGCGGATATTTGGAGGGAGCAGAGGTCCTCAGGATATATAGTGTTACGATATTGTTTGCTGTCGGCGCGTGCTTCTTTTCGTATGCGGTCTTAATACCGTTCCATATGGAAAAATACTTTTTACTGTCAACGGTCATGGCCGCAGCGTTAAATATCGGGACAAATTTTTGGCTGATTCCGCGCCTTGGGATGTGTGCGGCTGCTCTGACAACATTGCTGGCGGAGCTTATGGTATGCATGGCCACTTCGTTTTATGCAAAAAAACGAGCAGGCGTAAAGCTTTTGCTTTTGATCCATAAAAAAGATTTATGGATAGAGCTTGCCGGCGGGGCAGCGGTCGGCGCCGTCTGCTTTGTCATCAGGCAGTTGGGGCTGTCCCATGCTCTCGAATTGGGAGCATCGGTCGTTCTGGCGGCTGCGGCTTACAGCGGTGTGCTGCTTGGACTGAAAAATCAGACCCTCCTTGCGCTGCTAAAGTCTGTTACAGGATAGCGGACAGAGCCTGTACGAAACAGACTGGCTTGCCAGAGGATGTACAGGAAGGGATATGTGAAGAAAGAGAGAAGGAAACAGAACTATGCATGATAGGGAAATTGATTTCTCGCCGCCGGACATTACGGAGGCGGAAATTCAGGAAGTAGAAGAAGTCTTAAGGAGCGGCTGGATTACAACCGGGCCAAAGACAAAGCTGTTTGAGTCGCAGATTGCTTCTTATTGCAAAGTAAACCGGGCGGTATGCTTAAATTCCGCGACTGCCTGCCTGGAATCAGTCTTGCGGCTGTTAGGCATCGGCCCCGGGGATGAGGTGATTACCTCGGCATATACGTATACAGCGTCAGCCAGTCCGGTCTGCCACGTAGGAGCGAAGCTGGTTTTGGTGGATACGGCGCCGGATTCTTTTGAAATGGATTATGATGCCTTAGAGCAGGCGATCACAGAAAAAACGAAGGCGGTCATCCCGGTTGATCTGGGCGGAGTCATGTGTGATTACGACCGCATTTATGAGATTATAACCCGCAGGCAAGCCAAATTTCAGCCGCATAGCAGGCTGCAGGAAGCGCTTGGGAGGGCAGCGGTTATCGCGGACGGGGCGCACGCGTTCGGTGCAAAAAGGCTGACGGGCGGCCGGTGGAAAATGTGCGGGGAAGCGGCTGACTTTACAAGTGTTTCTTTCCATGCGGTCAAAAACCTGACGACAGCGGAGGGCGGGACGCTCATGTGGCGCAGCCTGGAGGAGAAAGGCATAGCGGATGCATGGATCTACCAGCAGCTGATGCTTTTGTCCCTGCACGGGCAGAGCAAGGATGCACTGGAAAAGGAAAGCCTTGGCGCCTGGGAGTACGACATTTTGTCGCCGGCATATAAGTGTAATATGACAGATATTCAGGCAGCGATCGGCCTGCAGCAGTTAAAACGGTACGGACAGATATTAAAAAGAAGGAAAGAGATCATCCGCCGCTATGACCAGGCGTTTTTAAAATTCGGCGCAAAGCCTTTGCTCCACGAGGGGGACTGCCATGATTCCAGCGGCCACCTGTATTTACTCCGGATCCCCGGCATTACCGAGCAGCAGAGAAATCAGATCATTCAAAAGCTGGCGGGGCAGGGCGTGGCCACAAACGTGCATTATAAGCCGCTGCCGATGTTCACAGCATACAAAAATATGGGATTTTCGATCGGAGATTATCCAAATGCATTTGCGCAATACCAAAACGAGATTTCACTTCCGCTGCATACCTGCTTAACGGATGAGGATGTGGATTATGTCATTTTTTGTATGTCAAATATTTTAGCGGAAATTTCGAAACAAGCGCCTGTGCGCATCCAGGAAGAAAGGAGCGCGGAAAATGCAAAAGAAAGGCAGGAATCCTGCATGGAAGCTTAGAAGCTGGGACGAGCTTCCGGCCGGGATGCGCCGGGAAGAGGTAAGGCCGTATTACTGCAGTCTGCAAAAAAAAGCAGCCAGCCTGCGGGTAAAGAGAATCCTGGACGTTGCCTGTTCCGCGCTGCTGCTTGTACTGCTGGCCCCGGTATTTTTGGCGCTTGCGGTGCTGATCAGACGGGATTCCAAAGGCCCCGTGTTTTTCCGTCAGGAGCGGGTGACGCAGTACGGCAGGATCTTTCGTATATACAAGTTCCGAACGATGTCTGCGGATGCGGAGCATACAGGGACAAAGGTGACGCTGAAAAATGACACGCGGATTACGGATATCGGCAGGATACTTAGAAAATACCGTCTGGATGAGCTGCCGCAGCTGATCAATATTTTAACGGGAGATATGACGTTTGTGGGGACAAGGCCGGAAATACCGGACTATGTGAGAAAATACCAGCCCCAAATGCGTGCGACGCTGCTGCTTCCAGCTGGGGTTACGTCAGAAGCGAGCGTTTATTTTAAGGACGAGGACAGTCTGCTGGAATGCGCCGACGATGCGCAGCAGGTGTATCTGACAAAGATTCTGCCGCAAAAGATGGCGTATAACCTGGAGCAGTTAGAAGGGTTTAGTATCTGGAGAGATTTTAAGACGCTGGTCCATACGGTTGTGCAGGTGGCCAGGGGATGAAGCAGGGAAAGAGGACAATCGTTTTTAAAGAGGGTGGGCAATGAATATCGTATTAATCAACCATTATGCCGGTTCGATTGAAAGGGGCATGGAGTTCAGGCCGTACTATTTTGCCAGGGAATGGGTCAAAATGGGGCACAGGGTACATATCGTGGCAGCGGATTATTCCCATTTGCGGACGAAAAACCCGGAGGTTACGAAGGATTTTCAGACGGAAAAAATCAATGGGATTTATTATCATTGGGTGAAAACAGGAAGGTACGAAGGGAACGGGGGAAGGCGTGCGCTGACGATGTTCCGGTTCGTGGGGAAGCTGTGGATCTGTGCGGATAAAATAGCAAAAGCATGGAAGCCGGATGTGGTGATCACATCTTCTACCTATCCGCTGGATACTTATGCGGGACAGAGGATTGCAAAGCTGTGCGGGGCGAGGCTGATTCATGAGGTGCATGATATGTGGCCTGCTACCTTGACAGAATTGGGCGGAATGAGCAGATTTCATCCGTTTGTCATGGTAATGCAGGCAGCGGAAAATTCTTTTTGCAGACATTCAGATTATGTAGTCTCCCTGCCATCAAATGCTAAGGAATATTTAACGGCACATGGACTGGAACCATATAAATTTGTCCATATTCCAAATGGGGTTGCCTTACAGGATTGGGAACATAAAGAAAAGCTGCCAAAGGAACATCAGAGTGTGCTGCAGGATTTAAAGAAAAACAGAAAATTTATCGTAGGTTATTTTGGCGGACATGCTTTGTCAAATGCACTTGATCATTTATTGGATGCGGCAAAGCGGATTACAAATCCTGATATACAATTTGTATTAGTGGGAGATGGCGCGGAAAAAAATCGTCTGATAAAACGTGCAGAACAGGAGCAAATAGAAAATGTACATTTTCTCTCGCCAGTGTCTAAAAAAATGATACCAGATCTGGTTAATTATTTTGACTGTTCGATTATGTGCGCAGCAGATTCTCCTCTATATCGTTTTGGGATGTGTTTCAATAAGCTATATGATTCCATGATGGCCGCAAAACCAATCCTATGTGCAATTCGTACACCGGATTCTGCGATTGAAACTTATCAATGCGGAATGATTGTAAGGCCGCAGGACAGCGAAGAACTTGCACAAGCAGTTGAGAACATGTACCGATTGCCAAAAAACCGGAGGAAGCAAATGGGAGAGAATGGAAAGCAAGCTGTTTTGCAGCATTTTGTATACGATATCTTAGCGCAAGAGTTTGCTTTGCTTTTTAATTCAGAAAGGTAAAAAGGATGAAGGAAAGATTATTAAAAAAGATTCAGGAAAGAGATCTGACGGTCGGCGTGGTAGGTTTGGGTTATGTTGGCCTGCCGCTGGCCGTAGAGAAGGCTAAGGCGGGGTTTCGAACGATTGGTTTTGATGTGCAGGAAGAAAAGGTAGAGCTTGTAAATGCCGGACATAATTATATTGGAGACGTTGTGGACAGCGATTTGAAGAAATTAGTTGAAGAGGAAAGGCTGACAGCGACAACGGATTTTTCTTTTGTCAGTGGCGTGGACTTTATTGCTATTTGCGTGCCTACGCCGTTAGACCAGCATCAGCAGCCGGATATCAGCTATGTGAAATCTTCTGCAGAAGCGATCTCCAAATACCTGACAAAGGAAACGATCGTGGTGCTGGAATCTACGACGTATCCGGGGACTACTGAAGAACTCGTAAAACCAATTCTGGAAAAAGGCTCCGGCCTTATTTGCGGGGAAGATTTTTATTTAGGATTTTCCCCGGAACGCGTGGATCCGGGCAATTTAATCTATAAGACAAAAAACACGCCAAAGGTCGTTGGTGGTATCGGAAAAGATGCTACAGAAGTGATGGCAGCTATGTACCGGGCTGTCCTGGATGGGGAAGTGTCAGAGGTATCTTCCCCGGCAGTTGCGGAGATGGAAAAGATTTTGGAAAACACTTACCGGAACGTAAATATCGGCCTGATCAACGAACTGGCGATTTTAAGCGACCGTATGGGGATCAGTATATGGGAAGTGATCGACGCAGCCAGGACAAAGCCGTATGGCTTCCAGGCGTTTTATCCCGGCCCTGGTCTGGGCGGGCATTGTATCCCTCTGGATCCGTATTACCTCTCCTGGAAGGCAAGGGAATATGGCTTTCATACCTCTATGATCGAAAGTTCTATGATGGTAAACGACAGGATGCCGGAATACTGTGTGGACCGTGCCGCACGGATCTTGAACCGCTTTGAAAAATCGTTAAAAGGTTCGAAGGTATTGGTGGTTGGCGTGGCTTATAAGCAGGATATTGATGATTACCGGGAAAGTCCGGCATTGGAGGTGATTGAGATCCTGAAGCGTTCCGGAGCAAAAGTAGATTACTATGATCCGTATATCGCCCAGTATAAATACCGCGGACAGGTGATGCAGGGAATGACAGCGATTACGCCAAAAGAGGTAGCAGCGTATGACCTGCTGATGATAACAGCGGCGCACTCGAAGGTAGATTACCAAATGCTCCAAAAGCATGCGAAAGCTGTATTTGATACAAAAAATGTGATGAAGCATTTAGCGGACAGGGAGAATATTGAGGTCTTATAGGATAGGGCAGACAGACAAATAAGGAATCGGAAGGGATGTAAAGTAAAATGAAGATTCTAACGGTAGCAGGAGCCAGGCCGCAGTTTATCAAGGCAGCGGCAGTTTCAAGGGCCATACGGCAGAAGCATACAGAAATCTTGCTGCATACAGGCCAGCATTATGATACCAATATGTCAGATATATTTTTTGAGGAGCTGCAGATCCCGAAGCCGGATTACCAGCTGGGTATTGGCTCCGGAACCCATGCAAAGCAGACAGCGGACATGATGGTGGGCATTGAGCAGGCACTTCTGGAAGAAAAACCGGATGGGCTGCTTATTTACGGCGATACGAATTCCACACTTGCAGGGGCCCTGGCAGCTGCAAAGATTCACGTTCCGGTTATCCATGTGGAGGCCGGGCTGCGCTCTTATAACAAACGGATGCCGGAAGAGCTAAATCGTGTGCTGGCAGACCATGTATCCAGCTTGTTGTTTTGCCCGACGGATACCGCGGTGGAAAACCTTCGGAAAGAAGGGATTGTCGAGAGGGTTTTTCAGGTAGGTGATGTGATGTGCGATGCAGTCTTGTATTATTCGAACCGATTGGAGGAGCATGGGAAAGAGTTTTATTTCCACGGGCTTTCAGGGCTGACAGGAGATATAGCCGTATGTAAGCGGTGGTATCTGGCTACGGTCCACCGGGCAGAAAATACGGACAGTATCAGTAAAATAGAAGAGATTTTATCAGCTTTTGAGGAATTGGATGCCCCGGTATTGTTTCCGGTCCATCCAAGGATACGGGGGATGGTTCTGCAGCTGGATCAGGAGCATTCTTATCAGAATACGTTATTTGTGGAACCGGCAGGGTATCTGACCATGCTTTATCTGGTCAAGCATGCGGTGAAGGTAGTGACGGATTCGGGCGGGCTGCAGAAGGAGGCGTATATCCTGGGTACGCCATGTGTCACCGTACGGGATCAGACGGAATGGACTGAGACTTTACATGGGAATCATAACATTTTATCAAAGCCAAAGAAAGAGGATATTTTAGAAAAGGTTTTTGAGAAAGAGATTGTCTGGGAGATCAATGCGGCATATTTCGGAGATGGACATGCTGCGGAAAAAATTTGCAGTATTTTGGACGAACAGGGAGGCAGATTATGAAATATGCATTGATTGGATGCGGACGGATTGCGGTGAATCATGTAAAAGCGGTTTTAAATAATCATCTGGAATTTGTAGCGGCCTGTGATACGGAGCTTTCACAGATAGACAAGCTTCTGGAAAAATGCGGAGTGGAGGATGCCCATGCCATTAAGCGTTATACGGATTACAGGAAAATGCTTGCGGAAAACGATCTGGAGCTTGTAGCCATAGCGACAGAAAGCGGCAGCCACGCAAAAATAGCATTGGACTGCATTGCGCACGGCATCCACTGTATCATTGAAAAACCAATCGCGATGAGCCTTGCGGATGCAGACGAGATCGTCAGGATTTCCAAAGAAAAGGGCGTTAAGGTATCCGCCTGCCATCAAAACCGTTTTAACCTGGCCGTACAGGAGATGCGGAAGGCGTTGGAGTCAGGGAGGTTCGGAAAGCTGTCGCATGGATCTGTCCATGTACGCTGGAACCGGAACGTGGATTATTATACACAGGCGCCGTGGCGCGGAAAGTGGGCAACCGACGGAGGCGCCCTTATGAACCAGTGTATCCATGGGATCGACCTGCTCCGGTGGATGATGGGCGATCAAATAGAGGAAGTATATGGACAGACGCGCCGGCAGTTTCATGACTATCTGGAGGCTGAGGATGTTGGGATAGCGGTGGTGAAGTTTAAAAACGGGGCGGTTGCCACGATTGAAGGCACGACGAACGTATATCCGCAGAACCTGGAGGAGACGCTGTATCTGTTTGGGGAGACTGGCACGGTGAAGCTGGGCGGAAAGTCTACGAATAACATAGATATCTGGCAGTTTGCAGATGAGGCGGAAGATGACGAAAAGAAAAAAGGGCTGCAGGAAGCGACAAGCAATGTATACGGGAATGGGCATACCAGCCTGTATGCGGATGTGATCGACGCGATACAAAAGGACAGGGAGCCTTATGTTAACGCGGCTGCGGGCAGAAATGCGTTGGAGCTGGTTTTGGCTGTTTATAAAAGCCAGAAGGAAGGGCTGCCTGTGAAGCTGCCTTTGAAGAATTTTGGAACAGATGAAATGTCGGGGATGTTTTAGCAGAGCAGGAGGTTTCTATGGATTTTTTTGTCCACGAAAGCAGTTATATCGATGAAGATGTGGAGATTGGCGAAGGTACGAGGATCTGGCATTTCTGCCATATACAAAGCGGGGCCAGGATTGGGAAGGATTGTATCTTAGGGCAGAATGTGAATGTATCGAATCATGTCCGGATTGGGGACGGGTGCAAGGTGCAGAACAATGTATCGCTATATGAAGGAGTGGAGCTGGAGGATGATGTGTTTTGCGGACCGTCCTGTGTGTTTACCAATGACCTGACGCCGCGGGCGAAATATCCAAAAGGAAAGGCTGGATATAAGAAAACTTTGGTAAAGGAAGGCGCAACCATCGGTGCGAACGCAACTATCGTTTGCGGGAATACGGTCGGCAAATATGCGATGGTGGCGGCAGGGGCTGTTGTGACGAAGGATGTGCCGGATTATGTGTTGGTGGCCGGGGTTCCAGCCAGGGAGATTGGACGGGCAGATGAGATGGGGAATATCTTGTACCAGGAAGAATCAGACAGGATGGAAGGGAGGAAGGCTGAGGATGCATAAGGACAGGGTATGCCATATTACGAGCGCGCATAGTCAGAATGATGTCCGGATCTTTCAAAAGGAGTGCGTATCACTTGCCAGGAACGGTTATGATGTATTCTTAGTCGCGCCGGGGGACAGCTGTGTAAAGCAAGGAGTGCAGATTGCAGGATTCGGGGAGAAGGAAGGCAAAAGATGGAAGAGGATGCTGCTTTCAACAAAGAAGGCATACCGCTTGGCGAAGCAAGTCGATGCGGATATCTACCATTTCCATGACCCGGAGCTGCTTCCTTATGGCTGGCTGCTGAAAAAGAACGGAAAAAAGGTGATATTTGACAGTCACGAGAATCTTTTTCAGCTGATGCAGGATAAGGATTATATCCCGCCGGCGGCAAGGAAGTGCTTTGACCGTGTATTTAATAGTTTTTTAAGATTAATCTGCAAAAAGCTGGATGCGGTCATTAGTGTGGATCCACATATATGCAGGGAATATAAGCGTATCAATAAAAATACGGTCTTGATCACAAATTACCCAATTTTAGAAAAAGTGCCAGAAAGCAGTGATGAGGATCCGGTTGGCATAGCATTTGCGGGAGGTGTGGACCGTCAGTGGAATCATGAGGCGGTGATCAGGGCAATGGAAAAACTGGGCGAAAAGGCAGTTTATACAATCTGTGGGAAAGCAGACAGCCAATACCTGGAACAGATCAGACAGCTGCCATGCTGGGAACAGGTGGATTTTCGCGGGGAAGTGCCGCATGAAGAGGCATTGCGGGTACTGCGCAGCAATAGCATTGGAGTGGCGCTGTGCAGCTACAGTAAAAATACGAACCAGAAAAAAGGGACACTGGGGAATACCAAACTGTTTGAGATCATGATGGCGGGGCTTCCGGTAATCTGCACACGTTTTGAGCTTTGGGAAAAAATAATCAAAAAGTATCAATGCGGAATTTGTGTGGATGACCCGCAAAACGCGGAGGAGATCGCTCAGGCAGTCACATATCTGCTGGATCATCCGCAGGAAGCGAAAAAAATGGGCGGGGGGGGGTGCCGGGCAGTTAAGGAAAAATTTAACTGGTGGCAGGAAGAAAAAAAGCTATTGCAGTTATATTGTAAGTTATAGTCCGTAAGAACGAAGGATATGGATAAGTGGAAGTTAGCCGGTTATGATAGGTAATCAAGAACAGCATATGTTATTATGTAAATTCTTTACAGAAAGGGGTAATGTATGATGGTAAATGATAAGAAAGCGCGCAGATCTATCCATTTATGGTCGGCTTTAGGAGCTGGGACAGCAGCTGTTTTACCACCTCCGGCAGATGCAGTTGCTCTTGCTTCGGAAGAAGCGCTGATGACTGTGAAAATCGCTGCAATGTTTGGGCATTGTCTTTCAGAGAAAACAGCAGCTCAGGCACTTGCAACAGGCGCTTTTGGAACAGTAGTTGGCACAGCGGCGGCTGTTGCTGTATTTGAAGGACTGAATCTGGCTTATCCCGCAACAATTCCTGCAAAAGTCGGAGTTGCGACTGGGGTTATGGAAACTTTGGGATGGACGGTTTATGAATATTATAAATCGCAGTCATAGTAGAATGAGGGAAATAAATGGTTAGGGTCTGTCACATGACGAGTGTACATACAAGATATGATATCAGGATTTTCCAAAAGGAATGTGTTTCGCTGGCAGAAGCTGGTTTTGAAGTTTATCTGGTCGTAAACGATGTGTATGCGGATGAGGTAAAAAACGCAATCCATATCCGTTCGACATCTTATCAAGCGAAAAGCCGTATGGAAAGGATGCTCCATGCAGCCAGGAAAGTATATCAGACAGCGCTGCAGATCGATGCAGATATTTATCATTTCCATGACCCTGAGTTATTGCCGTATGGATATAAGCTGAAAAAGAAAGGCTATAAGGTTGTCTTTGACAGCCATGAGTTTATCTGGAAGCAGATGGAGTGCAGAGACTACCTGCCGAAAGCTTTCCGGAAGATAGCCAGCTGGCTCTACAGGAAGTGTGAGGGATATGTGGTTGGCAAAATAGACGCGGTAATCGTTCCTTGTACTTATGATGGAAAAAGTTATTTTGGAGATAAGTGCAAGAGGGAGGTTCTGGTCAATAATTATCCAAGATTGGAAGAAATGGACAAAGAAGAGATCTGTTTTTGCGACAGAAAAAGACAGGCCTGCTATATTGGGGGCCTGACAGAGCAAAGAGGTGCGGTTATCATGGCCAGGGCTTGTCTGAAGACGGGGATTCCTTTGGCCCTGGCAGGCAGATTTTCCTCTGATGAGTTAAAAAGGGAGGTACTTGAAGCCAGCCCGGATATCGTATATAAAGGGAATTTGCAAAGGCTTGGGGTGAAGAAGCTATTGGGTGAAAGCTTTATGGGTATTTGCGTTTTGCAGGATGAGGGCCAGTATAGGCATTTGGACAACCTGCCTACAAAGGTTTATGAATATATGGGTGCAGGGATGCCTGTTATCATTTCGGATTTTCCATATTATAAGAAGATGATACAAAGATATCAATGCGGCAGGTGCGTCTGCCCGGATCATGCAGATGATATAGCTGCGCATATGGAATGGCTGTTAAGCCATCCGATGGAAGCGGAGGAAATGGGCCGGAACGGGAGGCGGGCAGTCATGCAGGAATTTAACTGGAAGGCAGAGGAAAAGAAGCTGTTAAGGCTGTATGATGAGCTGCGGCAAGAGTTGATGACGGAAATGTGTTAGTACTATATAGAAGAATGAAAAAAATGATAAAAAAGGGGATATTTTTTGATGAATGATAATTATAAGATCTGCACGCGCTGCATTATGGACACGACAGACCCGGATATAACCTTTGATGAAAATGGTGTCTGCTCAAACTGCCATCGGTACGATCAGGATGTTGCATTATATGGATACCAAAAGGGAAAGAGCAAAGAGAAGCTAAAACAGCTTGTCAGGCAGATGAAAAAGGATGGAAGAGGAAAAGAATATGACTGTATCCTTGGCATTTCAGGCGGGGTAGACAGCGCGTATATGGCATATGCGGCATCAAAACTGGGACTGCGTGTACTTGCCGTACATATTGATGCCGGATGGAATACGGATATTGCAGTTGAAAATATAAAGAAAATGTGTGACAGCCTTAAGCTGGATCTGCATACGGTTGTGATTGACTGGCCGACTATGAAAAAAATACAAAGGGCTTATATGTTTTCAGGGCTTCCGAATTTAGATGTTCCACAAGATCATGTATTTCTGGCAGCCATGTATCAATATGCAAGTAAGTATAAAGTGAAATATATGCTGAACGGGAGCAATTATGCTACTGAGGGAATTCTTCCGCCAGCGTGGGGATATGCTGCCATTGATTTTCAAAACATTAAAAGTGTATGTAGAAGATATGGATGTGAGAAGAATGTTTTTAAGAAGTATCCGCATTTTGGGATTTTTAAGTATATTTATTATCAAAGAACCGTCCATCGGATCAATCTTTTAAATTATATACCATATAGTAAAAAAGCAGCGATGGAAACTTTGGAAAAGGAATTTGGATGGCAGTATTATGGAGGGAAGCATTTTGAGTCTAAGTTTACAAAATTTTTCCAGGCCTATTATTTGCCGACAAAATTTGGATATGATAAAAAGCGTGCACATTTGTCGAGTCTTATTGTTGGAGGTGAGATGACAAGAGAGGATGCGCTAAAAGAAATGGAAGATACATCTGCGTATACAAAAGAGCAGATGATGGAAGATCTGGATTATATTTTAAAAAGATTGGAGATTACTCAGAAAGAATGGGAGCAAATTATGAAGGCACCCGCAAAATCCGAAGATGATTACGCAAACTGCAAAAAACTAATAAACTTTTTTGTAAAGGTGAAAAGAAAGATGACGTTGAAAAAGAACCATGAATAAAAAGAGAAAAAGAAAACTTGTATTAAAAATTGCATCGTCCGAATGGATGAATGAAAGCCGGGATAAACGGGAATTGAGTGTAGCAAAAGAACTTGGAGCGGATGTTCTTGTACTTGCGAAAGGGGTAAAAAGCGGGGATATGGAACAGGTGGAAGGCTTTGATGTCTATCGGATGTCCACACGGCCTTTTGGCAGTAAAATGCCAAAGATCATGAACCGATTTATTTCCGTATTTACATGGGCATATCAGGCAAGGAAGTTGTCACCTCAAGTAATATCAGGACATGATATATCAGGATTATTGATCGGATACTTGTCAGTTGTGTTTGTTCGTAAGGACAAGCGGCCTAAGCTGATATATGATGCGCATGAATTTGAAATAGGCAGGAATACAAAAAGAAGCCAGATTGCTTCGCTGGCAGTTCTATATTTAGAACGTTTTTTGATCCGAAAATGCGCGTTTTCTATCATGGTTAATGACAGTATTGCAGATGAAGTGAAAAGGATCCATAAATTGAAACGCCGACCAATCGTTGTGCGCAGTATGCCGGAAAATTGGAAGTTGGATAATAAGGTATGCCAAGAAATTCGCCAAGAGTTTTTTCAGCACTTTGGGGCAGAGGAAGGAAAGATTCTGCTGCTGTATCATGGAATGCTTTGCACAGGCCGGGGCATTGAGGCTTTGATACAGACGGCAGCGCAGGGAGATTCTATCTGCCTGGTTGTTTTAGGAGATGCAGCTGAACAGCCTTACCTGGAACACCTTCGTGAAATGGCAAGGGACTTTGGAGTAGAAAATAAGGTTTTGTTTCACTCTGCAGTTTCAGGAAATGATCTATGGAAATACATAGGTGCGGTTGATCTTAGTATGGTAATGATTTCGCCCGTTTCTAAAAGCTACTATTATGCGCTTCCTAATAAATTTTTTGAAAGTATACAGGCTCTTACCCCGATCATTGCTTCTGATTTGCCAGAAATGAAGTATCTGATCGAGAAGTATAAGATTGGGCTTATATGTGAACCAGAAAATGTGCAGGAAATTTATAACTGTGTAATGCGTATGCATAACGACCAAGAGCTGTATAGGGCTTGTAAGAAAAATTTGAACTTTGCGAAAGCAGAACTGTGTTGGGAAAACGAGAAAAGGATTTTGAAAAAAGCATACAGAAAGGCTTTATAAGTATGGCGAAATATATGTTGCTCAAAAACAAGCATATAAGGTATCCCTTTTATTTATTTGTGGGGATGCTGTTGTTTAAGCTTGCATGTGAGTTAGGTTATTCGAAAATTTTGATTCGCGATGCAGGTACGTATAAGAATTGTTTTGATGTTTTCAAATATATAAATGGATGGATATGGTGCGGCATATTATTTTGGGGTATCAGGCATGAAAGCAAAAAAGTATCTTCATTCATGTTGAATCTGGTTTTTTTGATGCAGATAATTCCGATTACAACAATTTATGCGTTTGGTGGAGGAAGTGCGGTTTATTATAATATATTGTGTGTAAGCTTTTTCATATGTGAGTTAGTGGCACAGCATATTTGTATCAAAGGCGTTTCGTGTTTGTTAAGAAGCAAACTTCTTTCGTTTTTGATGATATCAGTGATGGTAATGTCTATGCTGCTGCTAATCGTTTATATAGTGCGGAAAAATGGAATGTTTACCCTAACTGCCCTTAATATTTATAAAGTATATGAGCTGAGGTCTTCCGGTCTTTTTGTTTTGGGAAAATATGCGGGATATTTGTTTACCTGGTTTTTGGCTGCCATTATTCCTTTTTTTATTGCCAAAACGCTTGATGACAGGAATTATGGAAAAGTGATCTTTTTATGTGGGATTGTAGCAGTAGCATATTTATATAGTGGTTATAAAGGATATTTATTTGCTTTACCTGTAATTTTGGTATGTGGCGTTTGGGCAAGGCGCGGAAATTTTTATAATGAATTTTATTTAAGCTGTATGATCGGTTTTTTGATCTTGGTTATTTTGGCGTGCTATTCGCCTGTTTTCAAGCGGTTCTTTGAAGAAGTGTATTCCTTGTTCGGCAGGCGTGAGATGATGGTATCTGCAAATGTCAAATTTGCATATTACGACTTTTTCAGCAAAAATCCGAAAATGGGGTTAGGAGGGATTCTTCCCCGTTGGCTTTTGAATATTCCAAATCCGTACGAAAATATCAGGTACACGTTTCTGATCTCAAAATTATATTTCGGAAAGCCAGATATGAATGCCAATACGGGATTTTTAGCAGAAGGATATATGCGGTTTGGGCATATAGGCACATTGCTTATTTTAATATTATTTGCGGTTCTGCTAAGGATGATGGATAGGATGCAGAAAAGGGAGGGATATGCATTGACGGTCGGGGCGTTTGTATATCCGGTTCTGGCGTTATCGGACGCACATCTGATAGATACGATGTTTTTTGGACCATGGATGTTTGTTTTAGCGTTTCTTTTATTATATACACGTTATCCAACGTTAAAAATCAGTACGGTAGTATTAAGGAAACATAAAATATGATCATGAAATTTATACATAAAGTCAAGGAATCTGATTTTGTAAAGAATATTGTAACGCTTGCATCAGGGGCGGTGATAGGCTATGGGATCAATACGATTACACTTCCTTTGATCAGCCGTATTTATGCGCGAAGTGATATTGGAAGCTATGATTTGGTCACATCTTCTGCATCGATCATCATAACTGTTTTATGTATGGCATTGACGTTAGTGATCATGATACCAGCTGATGAAAGAGAAGCAGTACGGATATGCAAGATCATATGGTATGCAAATATCACTGGGACGGTCATCATCGTTGTTATTTTATTTGGAATTTCACGCTACTATCAGTTGTTTGTTTTAAACATCCGTTATGAGGTTGGGATTTTATTATTTGCTGTTTACATACTGACATATAATTTGCAGGTGATATTTTATTCTTTCACGAATCGTAAGATGAGATATCGGGTTTTATTTTGGAACCCGATTGTTATGGCAGGGGTGAATGCCGGTGTGTCTTTGATACTGGGGCTGCTGGGATTGGGAACGGTTGGTTATTTAATAGGTACGATCCTCTCCCACATTTTAGGTATTTTACATATGCGGTTGTTTGTAAATCCGTTTTCGGGACATGACGGTCCTTCACAGCTCTGGCATACATTAAAAAAATATAAAGCATATCCATTGGTACAGCTTCCTGCAAATCTTATTTCGTCGTTTGCATTACAGCTTCCGATTCAATTTTTGGGGAGGATATATGATCCTGGTACATTAGGCGGATATACAATGGCATGCAAGTTATTAAGTATGCCGATTGCTGTGCTTGCAACACCAATTAACAGAGTCTATTACCGTACGCTTGTTGACAAAGTATTATCTGGGCAAGATACGGGTGATTTTGCTTTTGCTGTGATTAAAAATAATATAAAAACCGGGATTCTGCCAGTAGGAGTGCTAATGGTTTTTGGGGATTTCATTACGAGTATGTTCCTTGGCGATGAATGGAGGGTATCAGGGAGATATATCCTTATTCTGGGACTCATGTATATCCTTAATTTTTCTGCTTCTTGTGTATCAGGCACATTTGTGGCAGTAAACCAGCAAAAGGCGGCGTTCCTATATTCATTGGTAACGTTGTGCCAATATGCGTTATGTTTTATGTCAGCTTATTATTTGGAATTGGACATCATTGGAACGATCATAATGTATACGGCTTCAGTAATAATAAATCAAGTAATATTGCTCTCTCTTTATATGTATTATACGGGGTATGCGGTGAGAAAATTTCTTTTTTTTATTGTTAGGTATCTGCTCGCAAGTGCATTGATTATATATGGATCATATGCGATGCGCGTTTGTTTTGGATTATGATAGAAAGGGTTATTATGACATTAGCAGGCTTCATACAAAGGGTTACAAGGTTATACCATCATATATTGCTTTGTATTTTACCGCAAGCTCAAATGAAAAATCTTTTAAAAACGACACCATTTATGGAGGTCAGAAGAACGATATGGGTAAAGCTGGGGAATAAAGCAGGAAGGGATGTTTATCTAAATAATAGCATCACACTGATTGATACATCTGAATTGGATACGAATATCATTTTAGGGGACAGAGTTGCTTTAGCGCCTAATATTACATTTATTACTTCGTCAGGACCAAATGACAGTTGTCTGAAAAATGAGGATTATGCACAAAGGTATATTGTCAGCAAATCTATTTTTATAGATGATGACACATGGGTCGGGGCAAATTGTGTCATTCATCCGGGAGTTCATATAGGAAAGCGGTGTATTATTGGCTCATGCAGCAATGTCACGAAAGATTTGCCGGATGATTGTCTGGCGTATGGAAATCCAGCCAAAGTTATCAGGAGGCTGATATGATCTGCCGGGCACGTCCTAAATATTTTTTTGATGATCAAAGGATAACAGAAGAAAATTATTTGGACGATCAAGGACTTTATTTTAATAGCGGTAGTTATGCATTTGGATTTTTCTTGAAGTGTTACAATTTATTTTATCAAAAACGGGCGAAAGTAGCGATACAGTCTTTTACCTGTGAGACAATGCTGGACGCAATTTTATCTTCGGGTTCCGATGCATATCTATATGATGTGAGCCTGGAAGATGCGTCGTTGTCTTTCGACTTAGTGAAAGATGAGGATGTAGATATTATAGTTTTAACACATTATCAGGGGATACCAAATAAAGACTATGTAAAATTTGATGAAATGTGCAGGGAAAAAGGAATATTGCTATTTGAGGATTTGTCCCATGGAACAGAAAGCTGTGTGGGAGGAATAAAAATAGGAACACTATCAGCTGCATATATAGAATCTTATGCATTTGATAAGCCTTATTGTGTATTAAATGGCGGAAAACTTGGGATCAATGATTTAGCGTCGGATTTTGAACAATATCTATTTGATGAATATCAGCTTCTTCCGGTAGAAAAGAGCCGGAATGCGGACAAAGATTTGAAAATGGTAAAGTTTTTGCTGAAATATACAGAAGAATCCTGTTATTATGATGATTTTGATTATACAAATTTTATTCAGTTTCCATGGCTGCGCTTTTTTTGGCTGCGCAAGTTATTTCAAGTGTCATTTTATAGAAAGATATTGGTGTTTGTTTTCAAAGCTTTCAGGAGACTGCAGCGTTCCAGGCTGCGTACAGTGGCTCGTATGAATTGTAAAAAGAAGTATTATATAGAAGAACAAAAAAGTAATTTTGACCGCCTTAAAGATGTGGAATATCAGTTTGATTTTGGATTGGATATTATTTCAGGATTTGAGCGTAATGGAATAAATATTGTATGGAATAGATATTCGATGATAGATTATTCTGGAGAAATTACTGAAAAATTATATCAAAAGGGTATATGCGCAGGCAATTATAATTGGCAGCAGGCTTTGCATGATAGCAGGAAATGTCAGAACTGTAGAACAGTTTTTTTCAGGAGTGAGTTTCAAAATACAGATATTTTGAAAAAACACATTATTAATATTCCAATCTGGCAATATATTCTAAATAGATGAGGCAAGGAAGCAGAGTGGCATTTGAACAATTAAAATATAAGAACAAGGGACGGTGATTTCAGTATGTTTGATAGAAAAGGACAGGAAAAAAGAACATATGATTTTGCCTCTGCAAAAGAAGAATGGCGAAATATTTGCGCAAAAGAACCCGGCATATCAATCTATCAAAAGGATTGGTTTTGGGATGCTGCCTGTGAACGTCCGCAGGACTGGCAGGTCATAATTTTGAAAGATAGCGACCAAATTGAGGCGGCATTTCCGTTTGTCTATTTGAAGAGAAAAGGCTTGTGGTACATTGAAACTCCCTGGCAGGCAGCAGCGTCTGGCATATGGATCCGCAGACAAGATTTTAAGAGTACGGAAGCGGAATTAACTTATTTGACGGACATCGTTAACAGGGTCGTAGACCTTTTGCCATATTATGATAGCTTCCATGTCATATTTAATGAAAAATTGTGGAATTGGCAGCCATTTTATTGGCGGGGGTTTCAGGCTAAGCCTTATTATACGATGGTTGTCAGGAACAAAACAGAAGAAAAAATAAAATCCCGCTTATCAAAGTCGAGAAGGACGCGTATCAACAAAGCGCAGCGTATGTACCGTGTTGGCGTAGATGACATTACCTTAGAGGCATATTGGGAATATTTTCAAAAGAGTTATGAAAACCGTGGAAAACAGATTGCATTTGAAAAGGAAAAATTTTTCAGGCTGCTTTATGCGTTAAAAGAGCATAACGCTATGCAGGTAAGGACTGTGCTTTGCGGGGATACTATCGTTTCTGAAAATATTGTATTTGTTGATGATAACAGATATTATCATCATTTTGTTACACAGATGAAAGATGCAGATAAGGATGCAACCTCATTTGCAGTCTATGATTCGATATGCAGCGCTATGCGGGACGGAAAGGATTTTGACTTTGAAGGCAGTATGCTCCAGGGGGTATGTACGTTTAATCTTAGTTTTAATCCGGAGTTTGAAACACATTATATGATCTATGATCAAAGTGATAGATATAAAATATTAGATATGTTTAGGCAGGTGTTTAGGATGGTAAAGGATAAGATAAGAAAATTTTTTAAAGGGGGGGGGTAATACACTAAATTACGATTATGATTCTGCAAAAGCCAAATGGAGAAGACTATGTGAGGATGAGCCGAGTATACCCATTTATCAAAAGGACTGGTATTGGGATGCTGTCTGTGACCATCCGCAGGAGTGGATGGTGATCCTTGTTGAAAAAAATGATCAGATTGAGGCAGCATTTCCATTTGCTTATCGCAAGAGGAAGGGAATGCGGTTTATTGAAACACCATGGCAGGTTGCATCATCCGGGATATGGATGCGGCCCAGGATATGGAACAGCAGGGAGAAAGAACTAAAACATATGACACGCCTGACGGATACAGTGATCGGACTGCTGCCGGCGTATGATCGGTTCCAGGTAATATTTAACGCAAAATTCTGGACGTGGCAGCCGTTTTATTGGCAAGGGTTTCAAGCTGTTCCGCGTTATACGATGAGTATTCGGGATATAGATGCGGCTGAAGTAAAGCAATCGTTTGATAAAAACAGGAGGAAGAGGGTGAACAGGGGTGAGAAAAGGTATACGGTAGGAGTTAATAATATAACTTTTGATCAGTATTGGGATTTTTTTGAGTCGTCTTATAAAGGGCGTGGCAGGATCATAGAATATGAGCGTCAGAAAATGGAACGCTTGGTCTGCGCGTTGCAGCAGCACCATGCATTGCAGATAAGGTCTGTATATTATGGAGATGATCTGGTTGCCGTAAATATGATATTGATGGATGAAGGACGGTTTTATCATCAGTTTGGAACACAGAAACAGTCCGAAGATACAAGCGCTACAACTTATGCGGTTTATGATGCGATATGTGAGGCAATGCGACAGAAAAAGGTTTTTGATTTTGAAGGAAGCATGATTCCAGGTGTATGTGAGTTTAACAGCAGCTTTAATCCGGAATGGGAGGTTCAGTATTGCATTATGAAGGAAAGCAGGAGGTATCGTTTGCTAAACGGGATGAGGGAGGCGGCAAGGGCTGCCGCAGGAAAATAATGGAGAATTGTATCAAGTATATCATTCAATTTTTATTAGGAGAACAAAATTTGCATTTAGCAGGCAAGGTTGGATATGCAATGTGCTCGGATGCACCGGTTGTAATTATTCCATCTGGTTTTTTTTATGAGGATGTTTATCTTACGCCGGACAGTATGCCGTGCTTGCCTTTAGAGGAGATCGAAGGGGTACCGTTGTTGTTTGGAAAGGGGAAAGTTAAGAGGAATGGCCGCCAGATGGTTGTATATGCAGATATTATTGCAAGTACATATTTTATGGTTACCCGCTATGAAGAATGCATGAACCATCAGGATCGCGATATCTATGGAAGGCTGACCGGAACAAAATCATTACCCTACAGAGCGGGATTTATCATGCGGCCGATTGTAGATGAATATGGCAGGCTGCTTCGAAGATGGCTGCGTGAAACAGGAAACGATGCCGCAGAGCCTCCGGCAAGTTTCCGGCATTTGTATCTCACGCATGATGTAGATGAAATTTGGCAATGGGACAATTTATACCGAGCATTGCGGACGTTTGTAAAACGGGTTTTTTGTCATAAGCCGGATATTTTTGAAAGCCTGAAAGCCTGGTTCAGCTATAAGGCATATGATAAAATATACACTTTTCCTTGGTTATCGGATTTAGATCAGAGTATCAGTAGAAGGATAGGGGCAGAAAAATGTACCAGTGTGTATTTTTTTAAGGGGGGGGGTAATAGCCCGCTTGATAATGCTTATTATAAGAAAACCAGGCGGATCAAACGTCTGGCTCGTGATTTAAAGGCAAAAGGAGCGGTATTCGGCATACATGCAAGTATGTCCGCAGGACAGGTACCGCAACGGATCAGAGATGAAAAAAAGAGATTAGAACATATTTTGAAAGAAAAAGTTACATGGAATAGAAATCATTACCTTTGCAGCAGAGAGCCGGAAGATATGGAATATCTGGCTGCAGCAGGTATTACGGATGATTTTACAATGGGATATGCGGATGTGACTGGATTTCGTCTGGGAACCTGCAGGGCAGTCCGCTATATTGATCCAATAAAAAAAGAGCTGACGTCTTTAACGTTACATCCACTAACGATTATGGA
The DNA here is from genome assembly GCA_948468465.1 of uncultured Eubacterium sp. The sequence goes on from CAOKJJ010000012.1 coordinate 35,546, forward strand.
ATGTACCCTTGATGCGGAACAATATATGAATCTGGATGAAGAAGAGGCGTTTGGCGTTATTTTAAAAATGTTGGAGATTGCCAGAGAGTATCATGGTGAGGTAGTGCTGCTTTGGCATAATACGTCGGTTGCCGAACGGGCTGGCAGCTACCAGAGGCAGCTTTACCAAAGGACGCTGGAGTATTTTGTCAAAAAGAGTTTTTAACCGGGATATCGTTTGTGTTTGGCAGGGAGTGGGATAAGGCATATGAAGCGTAATAAGAAAGGGACGAAAAGAGGATACAGTATCTGTGCGATGTTATTTTACAGCCTGCTATTTTCCCTGTTTGCCCTCCGGGCCTTTTATTCCGTCGAGCTTACAGATGAGATCCATGGGATCGCATCGATCTATAACATATATCAGGGAAAAGCGCCTTTTATGACTTCCTGGGACTATCATACGGGCTGGTGCTTATTAGCGCCCTTGCTGTGGATTTACCAGAAGCTGGTTCCGGATCTGGAGGGGGTCGTGTTATATTTCCGGCTTTTGTATCTTGTATTTATAACAGCCTATATGGTTATCATCAATCTTTTATTGGAAAAAAAGTGGAAGGACAAAAGGGTTTGGTATGCGACGCTGCCCGCTTTCTTTTATGTGTCAGCTTCCCTGCTTACGATCAATTACAATTCTTTTGTTGTATATAATTTTATACTGGCAGCGGTACTTTTGGATACCTCTGTGCCGGAGGAAAAAGAAAGCTTGCGCTATCTTATGCTGGGGATCATTCTTGGAGTCTGCTGTATCACTTATCCGACGGCGGCAGTTTTTGCTGTTTTTCTGGCAGGAGTGGTGGCTGTGGACAATCGCAAGGGAGCCTGGAAGAGTAAAGTTTGCTGGTATATGTTCGGCGGATTGGCAACGGCTGTGATTTTTTTCATATGGATTTTTTCGAAGGGATCAGCTGCGCTGTTTACAGAGGCAATAAGAGGGATGTTTTCTTCCCCGCATGAACAATCCAAAGGAACGATCGATCTGGCTTTTTTGTATGATGTATTTTATATTCCACTGAAATATTATGTAAGACGAAGGTTTTCACTCGTTATTTTGGGTTATGGAGCGCTGCTGCTGGCTTTTTGGAGGCTTTGCTCAAAAGTGGCTGTCAGCCGGAAGTTTTTCGAGCATATGGTATTTGGTGCATTTCTATTATTTTTAAGCGGCAATGCCTGGCTTCATAGGGATTCTTATAGCTATGTGGTTGCAGGGACGGCGATTGGGGGCTTTTTGTTTGTATTTTTTATAAAACCAGAGCTGTTAAAAAGATATTGGATTTATGAAATGTTTTTATTTGCGTATACCATAACCTATGCATTTACCTCAGATAACCGAAATGTTTTGACAGCGATATCGGTTGCCGGGCCAATCTTGTATTTTATTTTCAGTATTTTTATAGGGATTGGCATAGAAGAGAAAAAGAGGAGGGCGGGCATTATTTTTTCTGTATTACTGATCCTTTCTTCTTTACTCAATATGTACAGCTACGTTTACAGGGATGATCCGGTCAGGGAGCTGACCGCACGGGTAGAATCCGGAATTTACCGTGGACTTTACACAACACCAGAAAGAAAAAGTCTGGTGGAAGAGCTTGAAAGAGTGTTGGAAGCAAACGTACGCCAGGATGAAACCGTATGCGTCGTCACGAGGGCGCCGGCTGTTTATATGATGGCAAAGGCCAAAATCTGTGCACCGCAGACGTGGGATGCGCAGTTTCTTGCAAGGGGCTATACGAGTGCGGATCCGCTGTTAAGTTATTTTGAGGCTATTGATGAAACGCCTGATGTGCTGGTAGCGACGACATGGGACATCAGTGATTTTTATGAAAATCCCAGGTATGAAATAAATTCGTTTATCGACCGGTATTATAAATTGTATGAAACAAAGACGGTAGGGGATGTGCAGGTTTGGCTATGGAGGAAAAAGGAATGAGATTACCATATGTTTGTGTGTTCTATAAAATACAGGGCAAGGAGAGCCGGAGATGGGAAATGACAGGCTATATATCGTAATACCGGCTTACAATGAGGAAGAGAACATAGAAAAAGTGATCAAGGATTGGCATCCGGTGGCAGAGCGGGCCGGAAAGGACAGCAGGCTTGTGGTGATCAATGACGGGAGCAGGGATTGCACCTATGAAATCGCAAAAGTATTACAGGGGGAATATCCGCAGCTAACAGCTTTAAATAAGAAAAACAGCGGACATGGACCGACCTGCATGTATGGTTACCGCTATGCGTTAGAGAATGGGGCGGATTACATATTCCAGACGGATTCGGATGGGCAGACGGCAGCAGCGGAGTTCTGGAATTTTTGGAAGCAAAGGGATACCTTTGATATGGTGATCGGTTGGAGGAAGCATAGGAAAGACGGTTTTTCCAGGGTGATTGTGACAAAAGTTCTAAAACTGGTAATCCAGATCTGTTTTCATGTCGTTGTTCAGGATGCGAATACACCCTTCCGCCTTATGAAAGCGGAAACATTAGAAAAGCATCTTTCACTTATCCCGGAAGCTTATCATTTGCCGAATGTATTAATATCTGTCATTTATGCAAAGAAAAGGCTCAAGGTAAAGTATATCCCGGTTACTTTTAAGGAGAGGCAGGGAGGAGTAAATTCTATAGATTTCAGGAAGATTGTAAAGATAGGAAAACAGGCAGTCATAGATTTTGTTTATTTAAACAGAGTAATCGAGGGGCGGGGGGGGGCAAAACGAATGAAGCCGTTCAAGTAAAGGAGAGTGTTTGCTATGCAGTTTAGAGATTTAAAAATCCAGTACAGGAAATTAAAGCCGCAGATGGATCAGGCGATAGCTCAGGTTCTAAAGGAAGCAAATTTTATTTCGGGTGACCCGGTAAAGGAACTGGAACGCCAGCTGGCCGACTACACAGGCGTTCGCCATTGCATTACCTGCGCCAGTGGCACAGATGCTTTGCTGCTTGCCCTGATGGCATGGGATATCGGCCCGGGAGACGCAGTATTTGTTCCGGACTTTACGTTCTTTGCCACAGCTGAGGCAGTTGCGCTGCGAGGGGCAACGCCAGTTTTTGTGGATGTTGAAAAAGACAGCTTTAATATGTCTGTGGATTCCTTACAGGAGGCAGTTCTTAAGGTCTGCGAAGAAAAAAAGCTGCGTCCCAAAGCAGTGATCGCGGTAGATCTGTTTGGGCAGCCGGCGGATTATGAGGCGATCCGAAGCATTACAGGTATCTATGGCCTTCGCCTGCTGGAAGACGGCGCGCAGGGATTTGGCGGGAAGATCGGCTCGAAAAGAGCCTGCAGCTTTGGGGACATTTCCGCGACTTCATTCTTTCCGGCAAAGCCGCTTGGCTGTTACGGGGATGGTGGCGCGGTATTTACGGATAACGACGAATGGGCCGGGCTGATCAGGTCTTATCATATCCATGGGAAGGGAGCGGGGAAATACGATAATGTGCGTATCGGCATCAATTCCCGTCTGGATACGCTGCAGGCGGCAATCCTTAAAGTAAAGCTCCAGGCTTTTGAGGAGTATGAGCTTCGGGATATTGACCAGGCGGCGGAAAGGTATACGAAACTGCTGCAGGCGCCTGGGGATGTTGTAAAGACGCCGCAGATAAAGGATGGTTTTTCTTCCGGCTGGGCGCAGTATTCGATTTTACTGGAAAAGGAATCGATACGAAATGGCCTGCAGGCGTATCTGAAAGAGCAGGGAATCCCTTCCATGATCTATTATCCAAAGCCATTGAGCCGCCAGACGGCGTTTCGGGGTATGGACTGTGTGAAGACAGGGCTTACAGTATCCGAAAGCCTGTGCGGGAGGATACTGTCACTGCCGATACATCCGTACATCGGACAGGAGGAGCAGGAGCGTGTGGCTGATGCGGTAAAAAGATATTTGCAAATGTAAGAAGAAAGGCGCAAGGAACGGAGGACAGGATGAAAGAAAGGGAAATAAGTCTATGGGAGTTAATGACTGAGATGATGCTGTGCTGGAGGATCATTCTTGTATGGATGGCTGTAGGGGCAGTATTGGCAGGGACGGTTAGTTATGTGCGGTCGAATCCTGCGGCAGAATCTGTACAGACTGGCAAACAGATGTCAGATCCGGGGCAGGATTTACGGGAGGATCCGTCAGTTTTAGAAGAGCAGCTTACGCAAGCACAGCTGCAGAAAGTAAATTATGTGCTTGCTTATGAATCTTTGTACCAAAGCCAGTTAGCTTATAAGGAAGATTCCGTGCTGATGCGGATGGATCCGAACTGTGTGCAGGAAACGGAGCTGACCTTTTTTGTGGAAGCGGATAGTAAGCGCAGTGCAGCGGATATAGAAAAAGCGTATGAAGATATCATACGGACAGATGCGCTTGCCGTTTATTTGGAGGATCAGGTTGGCGGGAAGGATGGCAGCGGCATCCGTGAGCTGATTACCCTGGTGCGCGGTTCCGGCACTCTGCCGGAAGGGTCGAATACATTTCAGGTCAGGCTGGTCCATTCGGACAAGTCTGCATTGCGTGATATGACAGAAGCTTTTATCGGCTATCTGCAGCAGAAACAGGGACAGATTGAAAAGGCAATGGGAAGCCATGAGGTCGTTTTGGTTGATCAGTCTGAGGCTGAAACTGTGGATATGGATATTTTGAGTGTGCAAAAAAGAATGATTGATGAGATTGCGAATACGGAAACGGTAATCCTGCAGAATAAGGAAGCATTTACAGCGGAACAGCAGCAGTACTACGAGCTTATGACGATGACAGGCAGTGATAAGGATGGGGCGGAGGATGGCACAAAGGAGCCGGAACAAGATACTTCTGCTTTTACGCGTATCAGCGTCAAATATGTCATCTTGGGAATGTTCCTGGGGGCGTTTCTCTATTTATTTGTCTTTTTTATGCGTTATGTGTTTAATCACAAATTAAGCGCTTCAGACAGCCTGCAGGAATTGTACGATATCCCGCAGCTTGGATTGATTCCGCAGCAGGAGAGCCGGAAGCCGTTTGCTTTTATTGACCGATGGATTCTGTCGCTGAATGAAAGCGGCGGGCGCAGATTTACAAGGGACGAAGCAATGCGGCTGGCTGCGACTGCCGTAAAGATGGCTGCTGCCAGAGAGGGGACAGGAAAGATTTGTCTGGTGGGCTGCGGACTTATGGGACAGGCTTTGGAGGTTTGCGAGGCGATCAGGGATGAGCTTGCCAAAGAGGGCATCCAGGCGGAGATTCTGAATAACGTTCTTTATGACGCGCAGGCAATGTACAGCCTGGAAGGGATTGGCGCGGCAGTGCTGGTAGAGCGCGCGCAGTCTACGCTTTATGCTGAAATTGGAAAGGAAAAAGAACTGCTCAGACGGCAGGGGATTACGGTATTGGGCGGCATTATAACGGCCTGAGGAGGTGCGGCAAATGGAACTGTTAAAAACGTTGTCAGAATATAAGGATTCGAATAGGACCGCTATGATAAGCGGTGAAAAAAGGATGAGCTATCGCCAGCTGTGGGAGCAGTCAGACAGGCTTGCGAAATATATTAAGAGGGAATGCGGAGACGATAAAACGCCTGTGATCGTATATGGGCATAAAGATCCGATGATGCTTGCAGCTTTTCTGGCTTGTGCAAAATCAGGGAGGGCGTATGTACCGTTGGATGTGAATATGCCGCAGAACCGGATAGAATCAATCCTGGATGCTGTGCAGCCCCGGCTCGTGCTTACGACAGAGCGGATGAAACCGTATGGCAGCTGCCGGTATGCAGATATTGTACAGGATGCAGCTGTTTTTCAGGCGGAAGCGGCATTGCGTACGGAGGATTATGTGAAAGAGGATGAGGTATATTATATCATTTTTACTTCAGGGAGCACAGGGGAACCGAAGGGTGTACAGATTACATACGGGGCTTTGAACCGGTTTGTGGAGTGGGCGCTGACATTAGGAATCTGCGAGAAGAGGCGGAGGCGTGTTCTGAATCAGGCGCCGTTTTCGTTTGACTTGTCTGTGATGGATGTATATATGAGTCTTGCGGCGGAATCAAGTTTGTTTTCTTTAGACAGGGAGGTACAGGCGGACTATAAGAAACTGTTCCAAAGCCTTAAGGACTCTGATGTAAATATATGGGTGTCGACGCCGTCTTTTGCGGAGCTTTGCCTGGCGGACCCGCTGTTTTCACAGGCGCTGCTCCCGGAAATGGAACTGTTTTTGTTTTGCGGTGAGACATTGACGAATAAAACGGCTTCCGCGCTGCTGGAGCGTTTTCCGAAAGCGCAGGTATGGAATACCTATGGGCCGACAGAAAGTACGGTAGCTGTGACGCAGGTTTGTGTGGATGAAAAGCTGCTTCAAAAGTATGATCCACTTCCGGTAGGAGCTGCAAAGCCGGGTACACGGATTTGCATATTGGGGGGGTATGGAGCCGCTTGCGGATGAGGAAAAAGGTGAGATTGTCATTGTTGGGGATACTTTGAGCAAAGGGTATTTCAAAAATGAAAAAGAAAACAGCAGAGCATTTTTTCAATATTTGGAAAATGGAAGATCCTACAGGGCATATCGTACTGGGGATAAGGGGTATATGAAGGAAGGGCAGCTATTTTACTGCGGGCGGCTGGATCTGCAGATCAAGCTCCATGGATATCGGATGGAGGTCGAAGATATCGAAAAAAATTTGATGAAAGTGCCGGGAATCAGAAAGGCGGTTGTCGTGCCGATTGATGAGGGAGGCAAAGTAAAATATCTTCAGGCGGTGTGTGTCTATCGCGAGCCTGTTTCAAAAAGCCGGAAACTGCAGAAGCTTGTAAAAGAAAGATTGGCGGAATTTGTTCCCGCGTATATGATACCCCGCAAGATTCAGTTTGTGGATGAGATTCCGGTTACCGCAAATGGGAAGGCAGACAGGAAAAAAGTGAAGGAGATGTGCGGATGTCGTTTTATAGTGGATTGACTTTTTTTATCATCTTGCTGCTTGGATGTATGCCTGCGATTTTTCTGGGAATGAAGGAAAAGAGGATTGGGAATTATGCATCTGTCTTTTCTGTATGGATCATTTTTATGATATACAAGGAACATCCTTCCGAGTTGGTTTACCTGTGTGTTTATCTGTTTTTGGAATGGCATCTGATCGTGCTGTATCAATGGAGCATCCGGCGGTTTGGAAAGGTGCGGGCGGTTTTTCGCCATGCGGTTTTGTTTGCGGTACTGCCGTTAGCGATCGCAAAGCTGAGCGGATGGGCAGGACGGGAATGGTTTTCTTTTTTAGGGATTTCTTATGTTACCTTTAAAGTAGTTCAGATCATCATTGAGAGCTATGACGGGATCATAGAAAAAAGTGAGTTCCGGCCTACCATAAGCTTCCTTTGTTTTTTTCCAACGCTCAGCTGCGGGCCGATTGACCGCAGCAGACGGTTTGGGGAAGATTTTGCGAGGGTATGGAGCAGGGCGGAATACACAGAGCTTTTGCAAAAAGGGATCTGGAAAATATTGATCGGGATCCTGTACAAATTTGTTTTGGCCGCTGCAGTTTTTGACGCGCTGGAAAAAATCAGCGGGAGGTATGCTCCTGCGTATTTGCTCCTGTATGCTTATGGCTATGGCGCTTATCTGTTTTTTGATTTTGCGGGGTATAGTCTCATGGCGGTCGGGACTGGGTATGTGCTGGGGATACGTACACCGGATAATTTTAAGAAGCCGTTTATCAGTAGGGATATGAAAGATTTTTGGAACCGATGGCACATTTCCTTATCACATTGGTTTCGCGATTTTGTATTTTCGCGTTATGTGTCTGACGCGATACGGAACCAGAAATATAAAAACAGAATGCAGGCCGCCTCAGCAGGATTTCTGGTCAATATGCTGCTGATGGGCGTATGGCATGGCCTGACAGCGGACTATTTATTCTATGGATTGTATCATGGAGCGCTGCTTGCGCTTACGGAAATCTGTCAGAAAAAGAGCTGGTATCGGAAAGTGAAGGATCATAGATGGTTTGTGTGTGTATCCTGGTTTTTGACATTGCAGCTGGTTATGTTTGGATTTTTCATTTTTTCCGGCAGGTTCTTCGATACATTGGCAGTTCTGGTGCATTATTTGTAGGCGATGGCAGCAGGAACAGATACGTTTTGGGGCAACAGTGCAAGGGTTATCTGAACGGTTGCGTTTGGGGAAGTATGAGGCTGAGAAAACAGGAGGAAAAAATGGAGGAAAGATTGTTAAGGATTTTAAGTGATATCTGCGATGAGGAGCTTGGGAAAGAAGATTTGGATCTGGATTTAATGGAAGAGGGACTTTTGGACTCTTTAGCGTTTGTAGAGCTGACGGTTGCGCTGGAAGATGAATTTCATGTGAGCCTTCCGCCAACGGAATATGAGAAAGAATCGTTTGCTACTGTACGGAAGATAGAAAAGATCTTATCAGAAAAGGGTGTCAGCTGAGATGAGAAAATGTATGGCAATGTCAGCCGGACTTCTGCTGGCCCTCCTGCTTACAGCAGGATTTGAAAGGTATCTGAGTATACAGATTTCAGATCACAGTGCAGCGGTGCGGGATTATCGGACTTACGAAAGGTTTTGGAGCAGCGGTGCGCAAAAGCTGATCATGGATCAAAATACGCTTCCGGTGTTCGGCTCTTCGGAGCTGGTTTCCCTGGAGGATTATGAGGAAAATGTGTCAAGCTTTTTGAACGGCCCGGATATGAATATTGTGACGATCGGGGCAGGATCGTTTCAGTCACTCAGCCATGCGATAGCGCTCGGTGCCATTGGAGATGCCGTTCCAGGTCAAAAAGTGGCGCTTATTTTGTCGCCGCAGTGGTTTGGTGAGCAGGAGAATCTGAAAAATGCGTTTCCGGAACGGTTTGGGGAGGAAAACCTGCTGGAATTTTTGAAAAACGACAAGATCAGCGATGCAAACAAAGCGTATGTATTGGATCGGGCGTTCAGCCTGCTGTCAGACAGTCCGATGCAGTATTTAAGAATTGAAAAGTACAAGAAGGCTTATGAGAACCGTTTTAGCATCGACGGTATATATACCTCGATCATGCGGAAGTACTGGAACCTTCGGGGAAAATATCTTGTTTATAAACAACTGCCGGATATGCGTAAAGAGCTTCCGTCTGCTGATCTGTCAGCTCTGGATTATGATGAAATGTTAAAGCTGGCAGAGTGTCAGGGGGAAGCGTCCTGTACGAACAATGACTTTGGAATTTACGATTCGTATTGGGATACTTATGTAAAGGAGACATATGAAAAAGGGGAAGTAACAGAAAAGACGCAGATTTTTACAGAATCCGTGGAATACGAGGATTTGAGATGCTTTTTAAATGTTGCGAAGGAGTTGGAGCTTGAGGTTATTCTGGTCAGTGTGCCGGTCCATGAGAAGTGGTATCGGTATCAGGGCTGGCTTTGTGACCAGTATTACAGCAATATTCAGACGATAGCAAAAGAGTACCCGAATATATCACTTGTAGATTTGACGGAATATGCGGATGAAAAATACTTTTTGAAAGATGTGATGCATCTTGGATGGAAAGGATGGGTAAGGGTGAATGAAGCGCTTTATCATGAATTTAAAAAATAGCGGGGCTGTACAGGCGGCAGGTTATTTCTTTGGAACGTGTATCATATGCCTTGTTATTTTGTGGTATTTACTGAACGCGGATATTTCACAGGCGCCAACCTATATTTATAGCCAATTTTAAAACCGCTGCCAAAAGGGACTGTGAATAATTTTGGAGGATGCATATTTATGCAAAAAAGAGCATTGATTACAGGAGTTACCGGGCAGGACGGGTCATATCTGTCTGAGTTTTTACTGGAAAAAGGATACGAGGTTCACGGGATACGCAGGCAGTCCTCGGTCAACCGCTATGAGCGGATTGCGCATCTGGAGGGAAGGGCGGGCTTTCATCTGCACTACGGCGACCTTGCGGATTCCAGCAGCCTTGTAAAGGTGATCGGAATCGTAAAGCCGGATGAGATTTATAACCTTGCGGCGCAGAGCCATGTGCAGGTCAGCTTTGAGGTGCCTGAGTTTACGGCGGATATCGACGCGGTTGGTGTGCTGCGGGTGCTGGAGGCGGTGAGGGCCTGCGGCCTGGAGCGGTCGTGCAGGATCTACCAGGCGTCCACTTCGGAACTGTATGGCAAGGTGGGTAATATTCCACAGTCTGAGACGACTCCGTTCCATCCGTATTCACCGTACGCGGTTGCGAAGCAGTATGGCTTCTGGATCACGAAGGAATACCGGGAAGCTTACCATATGTTCTGCTGTTCGGGCATTTTATTTAACCATGAATCGGAAAGGCGCGGGGAGCAGTTTGTGACCAGGAAGATCACGCTTGCCGCTGCCAGGATTGCGCAGGGAAAGCAGGACAGACTGTATCTTGGCAATCTTTCCTCTTTGCGTGATTGGGGATATGCCAGGGATTATGTGGAGTGTATGTGGATGATCCTGCAAAATGACAAGCCAGAGGATTATGTGATCGCTACCGGCGTGCAGCATTCTGTGCGTGAGTTTTGCACGCTTGCGTTTCATTATGTTGGGATTGAGCTTGTGTTCCAGGGGGAAGGGCTCGCCGAACAGGGGATCGACAAAGCGGATGGCAGGGTGCTCGTGGAGGTATCAGAAGAATTTTATCGTCCGACGGATGTCGTGAATCTGTGCGGGGATCCGTCGAAGGCGGTGCGTGAGCTTGGCTGGGATCCGTTTAAAACCAGTTTTGAGGAGCTGGTGCGGCTTATGGTGGAACATGATATGGAGCTTGTGGCAGGGATTGTGGGCTATAGAGGAGAGATCCGATGAGACCGGAGTCGGATGAATGGGACGCCAAGGAAGCTGTTGGATGTGAGTAAGGCGGCTTTGCTTGGGTGGAGGGCCAGGACGGGGCTGGAAGAGGGGATTCGGCTTGCGTATGAGGATTTTTTAAGGTGGTTTGCATGAATAGTGGGTTACTACCCTGGCAAAAGTGTGGTATACTCTGGGAGAAGGGACAGA
>CAOKJJ010000013.1 GCA_948468465.1 uncultured Eubacterium sp.
AGCAAGCTATTGAAATGGGAATTGACGCGGCTAGCGGTTGGATATTGGGAGAACTTGAAGATGGGGAGCAAATCCCACGGGCTTCCGATTATTCTGAAATAACTGCCGAAAACGGGTGCATGATAAATATGTTATTATTAGATATTGATGCTTATGAAGAAAAATATGGTGAAAAAGCTGTAAGAAAAAACCTTACTATTCCTGCATGGCTGAATACTTTTGCTGAAAAAAATAATATCAATTTCTCTAAACTTTTACAAGACACATTATTCTCAATGGCACAGGCAAAATAAATATAGGGAGCTGTCCATAGGGCAGCTTCTTTTTGAACTTCCCATCGTACCATTACCAGATGGAAATGGATGGATAGGGCGTATGTGGCACAGCATGCTTCTGGCCAAATGGAAATATTTATTCTATTGGCTGCCAATGGAAGAGCTGATACATTTGAAGTATGGGAATACATAAACCTAATTTTCAATCTGTAAAAGCTTATGGAAATATTGGAGATCAAAAAAATGATGGGTTTGATCGAACAACTGGTGCGTACTATGGTTAACTGTTAATTCTCCCAAATAGAAGACTCCCATTGAATGGACAAAACGATTGTGTACTGCAGAGGAATAAAGTGGAGAATAGCTGGTTTGTATAACCCGACGTAACCTTTGAAACACAGCTGTATCAACAATGTTTGTCATATAGATAACAGGAATCTTAATATAGCCATAAATAGGGTCTTTAATTCTTTTGCAGGCTTTCATGACTATGCTCCTAATACTTGAACTGAACGTTGATTCATAAATGCCAATAATACATCCAAGGCTAAATATCCTCTAAACTGTTGGATTAAATCCTCTACTTCCTTATTTTCTTTTAATTTAATACCTCTTTTTCCGTTTTGTTCACTTTCTTCAAAAAACTCAGAGTAATTTCTGAAAAGCGCATCTGTATTTTCTCTTGATAAAATAAGAACAGCCTTTTCTCCGTTTTCCCTTAAAATCTGGACTACCTCTGCCCCATACATTTCAATTTCGTTGTAAGTTAGAAATCGCTGTCCGCCCTTTTTCAGCATCTCAATCATTGCATTTGCTGCTAAATCTTCAATTCCAATGTAAAAGCACATCTTTGCCACTCCTTCTTTTTTATTTGGCATTTAAGTTGTAACCGCACAAATTCAGCTGTTATTTACATTAAGTAAAATAAGATGAACACTTCATTTATGAAAAAAGTTTCCTTTCTTTTACTGCCTACTCAAATTATATGCCGCATGTACCAAAATAGTGTTAACTATTATATCATCTTTTTATACAAATTACAATCGGATTTTTTACCCCAGACACGGTAAACGCAAGCTTTCTAAACTTTTTGTAAATTTGGGAGTATTAGTATTTAACATTATAACTATGTGTAAAGTTGTGATGGTTAAATTGTTTTGCGAATAACAATTAGACATAGGGTTTCACCATGTTTTAAACGATATGCTTAATTTGTAACTGTTATTTTATTCCAGTATTCAATCCGGCCAGTACTTTATAAAGATAGGTCATGTCGTACCCGCATTTTTTCTGTTACTGTCAATACGCAGGCGCCAATACCAGAAAGCCTCTCCCACTCGGAAAGCCTTTTCTGACTACATGTAGTCTATTGGCTGCCAATGGAAGAGCTGATACAATCACGGCAAAAGGAATATTATGATGATCTTGATACAGCTGATATACAGGCAGATAGTGAAGGATTTGTGGAGTTGATGCTTGAAATTATAAGAGATAGTGTGAAAGAATCTGTGTAATAAAGATAAAAATCGGATTTTAAACAATAGAAAATGAGAAAAAATGGAGATAAAACGCATGCCTAAAACGAAAAAATGTTTACAAAAGAGTTTTTTTAGATATAATATAAATGAATAAGAAAATTGTGAGGTATTGTATGCTGATCTATTATCGCTTTAATAATTTTTGTTCATTTAACTGTGAAAGTGAGTTTTCCATGAGTGCACCAACTGGAAAGGTGAAAAAGCGTTTTCCGTACAACTATGTTGAAACCGCAGAAGGATTTGATTTGCTGAAGTTCGCAGTAATCGTTGGTGAGAATGCTGGTGGCAAATCAAATTTTATTAATAGTCTGAAATATTTAAAAGCTTTGTTTGTAACTAATAGCCAGGTGAAGTCTGTTCGCCCGTATGTGAATGCTGCAAGTCTGAAGGATGAAAAGAATCCTGTTCAGAAGTTTGAACTATGCTTTAGAGCTGATAATGGAAAAGTCTATGTCTATCATCTGCATTTGAACGAGTCTGGGATTGTTTATGAAGAGTTACAGACTTTAAAGAAAAAAAATGCAGCAGCATCAAGTCTTTTTAAAGTGGAGAAGCAGAAGGGAGAGACTTGGCTTGCCAGTGCGAAAGAAGCAAATAGTTTAAGTAAGAGAGCGGATAAATTTCTTACTGGAGACAGTATCGGTCTTCTGGTATCTAAATTTGCACTGTTAGGCGATAAAGATGCATTAGCAGTTGTCGAATGGATGACAGAAAAGTTATATCCGGAGTCTTTGACTTCTGACATGTCAGATGATGTTATCAGACAGGATGCAGATATGCATATTTTAGAAGATAAAAAATATTTAGAAATCTTCCGTATGGTCGATTATAGTATCTGTGGTATCGAACTTGATAAGGAAAAACCATATAGCAAAACAATCATTATACGTAAGGGGGAAAGCGGAAATTGTTTCAGAAGAGAACTGCAGATGGATTCTACTGGCGTTCGGGAGTTTTTTGCATGGGCAGTGCATATTTTTCGTGTGGTTTATGAAAATAAAGTAGTGTTTGCGGATGAAATGGATCGAGTTTTGAATCCAATTCTATCGGATAGAGTGATTGCCTTTGTAAACGGAGCAGAGCATAACGGACAGTTTATTTTTTCCACTCATAATGTGCTTCATCTGGATTTAAAGACATGTATGAAAGAGCAGATTTATTTTGTCACCAAGAACAGAGAGCAATTGACTTCGGAAATGTATTCATTGTCTGATTTTACGGAAGTTCGTTATGAAACTACTAAGATTTACGAGTTTTATATGAAAGGCATTCTGGGAGGTACAGCATTTGAGTAGACCGGAACGTAAATTACAAAAACGATTCGTTGTTTTCTGTGAAGGTGATACAGAATACAACTATATTGATAAAATGCGTGGTGTAAAACGGCAGGACGTGCAGATTTCATTAAAACTGATCAATATGCATGGCGGCGGTTACAATAACTTTTTAAAGAGAATAAAGATGGAATCGCACACAAACTGTTTGGCAAAATTTATCATTGTAGATGCTGACCGTCTGGTCATGCATTATGAAGAAAAAGACAGTTTCCTACAGTTGACAGAATATTGTAGATTACAGAATAAGAAAGGAACCATTCCTCATTTTCTAATTGTGAATAATCCGGATTTTGAATATGTTGCTTGTCTGCATATACCTGAGTATAAAGGACAGGAAGTAACAAGATTTCTGCGGGAGGTTCTTGGATTCCAGTCTTTGGAGCAGTTTAAGAAAAATACGGAAGTCTATGAGTGTCTCAATAATGGTGATTGCTCTTATCAAGTGTTGATTCAGAAGATTCAAAGCAAAGATAAGTTTGTGAAAAATACATATTCTGTGAAAAAAAAGAATTTTGAAATTGTGATTAGTCGGACTGATGTGACATGGGATCTGCTTGCGCACAAAGGCAGTAACATAGAAGAATTTTTTGATATCATAGAATGGTAAAAACCCCCTCTTTCCAAATGTGTCCCAGAAAGGGGGATGACTGGTAATGTATACAATCACTTACACCAAATTAAATCAGCCAAACCGGAACATACCAGTTTTTTGCATCCACAGGAAGCAAATCATCTGCCATACATACAACGCTTCCGGTTCCGATCTCTGCTTTAAACATTTCTAATCCGCCAAAAGTTTCCGCCGCAGGAATCTGATCCAAAACATGAAAATTTTTAATGGCAGATTTTCCGGGTGAGGCAGCTTTTTTTATCTCTATTGGCGATAATATCCCATTTTGATAAATCAGAAGATCTATCTCCTTTTGATCTTTATCCCGGTAATAAAAGATTGGCGGTTCTTTTCCTGCGTTTAAGTAACTTTTATATATTTCTGAAAAAACGTAGCTTTCAAAAATCGCACCTGACATAGCGCCTTTTTCCAATGTTTCCGGACTTCCCCATTTGAGCAGGTACGATGCCAGACCAGTATCTAAAAAGTGGAGAAGCGGCATTTTAACGACTCGTTTTAATGCATTATTATAATATGGCTGTACAAGGGCAATGATATGAGAGGATACCAGAATTGACAGCCATTTTTTGGCGGTCGGCGCCGATATACCTGCCATAGCCGCCAGTTCCCCATATACAACGGGCTTTGCGGTATGTGCTGCAACGATTGTCATAAAATTATAAAATTGCATTTCGTCTGCAACTTGTGCCAAATCACGAATATCTCGCTGCAAATACGTATCAACATAAGAACGGAAATAAGTTTCCCAGTCAATAGCCTCATCTGCATACAGTGCAGGCATAGAACCTCTGAATATACGTTCATAAATCTCATTTAATCCACGTTGTTTGACAACAGCTAAGCGATTGATTAATCGTTCGGCATTTGTAGTATATGGTTCGCTGGGTGTCTGGTAAATTTCCGCATCGGAAAGACCCAATAGATTTACGATACCGACACGTCCTGCAAGAGTTTCGCTTACATGATTCATAAGGCGAAAAGCCTGAGAACCGGTGAGCCAGAAATCGCCTTTTCTTTTGGAGCGATCAGCATTTATTTTAATATAAGGAAATAATTCGGTTGCATACTGAATTTCATCAATCAGTACAGGCGGCGAATACCTTTGCAGGAACAGGCCGGGATCATGTTTCGCAAGATATCGGGCATCCGGATCGTCTAACGTAACATATTTACGTTTTATACTAGCGGTTTCCTGTGTTTCTGCTAATTTTTGCAGTAAAGTTGTTTTGCCTACTTGTCTCGGTCCAGTTACTAAAAGGACTGGAAACATGTTTGAAATCTGTGCAATTGTTTTTTCTGCCGCTCGTTTAATATATGTCATTTCTATCAGTCCTTTCAAAATAATGGCAGATGATATAATCCGTCTATTGTAAATTTGTATTTTATTATAGACGCAATATAATCAATTGTCAATCTTTACGCTGATAAGTTTTAACATCAAGTTTGCTTTTGGGTAACAGTTTAGATCAATTGTTGCAAATTTGTAACAGTGCAGATAATTCTTGAACTGTTACGCAAATTTACAAAAGATTTATAATATTTCTCTCTGAAGTAGTTTTGCAAATGAAAAAAATGTGATAAAATAAATCCTTATAAGTGGCATTTTCAGCATTTTTTGGAAAAGGAGATAATATGGAAAAATCAAAAGTATACTATACATCATTTAAAACAAGTGATCATGAAAATCTTCTGCAGAAGCTGCGCAGATTGATGATTACAGCAGGCATGAAGGAGATTGACTTCAAAGACAAATATACGGCCATCAAGATTCATTTTGGTGAATATGGCAATCTGGCATTTTTAAGGCCAAATTATGCGAAAGTCATGGCAGACCTTGTAAAAGAATGCGGAGGGAAGCCGTTTTTAACAGACTGTAATACGCTGTATGTCGGCAGCAGGAAAAATGCGCTGGATCATATAGAAACTGCGTATTTGAATGGATTTACCCCTTATGCGACCGGATGTCATGTCCTGATTGGAGATGGTTTGAAGGGAACGGACGAGACGCTTGTGCCGATTCATGGGGAGTATGTAAAAGAAGCCAAAATAGGTTCAGCAATTATGGATGCGGATGTATTTCTGACATTGACGCATTTTAAAGGCCATGAGATGGCGGGATTTGGCGGTGCGTTAAAGAATATCGGTATGGGCTGCGGCTCAAGGGCAGGAAAGATGGAGATGCATAATGATGGTAAGCCGTTTGTGCAGTTTCCGGAAGGGTGTATTGGATGCGGCAGCTGTCAGCGTATTTGTGCGCATGGTGCACCGATCATTGAGAATAAAAAGGCACACATTGACCATGAAAAATGTGTGGGATGCGGCAGATGCCTTGCTGTATGTCCGAAAGATGTTATTCAGCCGAGTTCATCTTCTTCGGTAAAGAGCCTGAATTGTAAAATGGCGGAGTATAGTCTGGCAGTGTGCAAGGGACGGCCGAATTTCCATGTATCACTGATCTGCGATGTTTCGCCGAATTGTGACTGCCATGCGGAAAATGATATTCCGATTATACCGGATGTCGGCATGTTAGCTTCGTTTGATCCGGTGGCGCTGGATGTTGCGTGTGCGGATGCGGTGAATCAAATGCCTGTAATAGAAGGAAGCGTATTGAGCGATCATCTGAAAGCGGATGCTGCGCATGGAGAGGGACACGATCATTTTCATATGACACATCCGGATACGGAGTGGAAGTCCTGTATCGAACATGCGGTAAAGATCAGGCTTGGACAGGATCAGTATGAACTGATTCAAATATAAAAGATAACATAGATATATAGAAAATAAAAAGTAACGGAACAAAAAATGACACATAGCAGGACTGCCTGTTGGAGCGTTGCTGTATTGACTGCGGCAAAATTGGTTTTTTGCCGCGGAGGAAGCAGTAACATTGGAGCTGCCTATTGTTGTCAGTAAAATACGGGAGATGATGACAGTTTATAATTATAAATAAAGGCAGGGCAGGAAGTTGAGGGAAAAATTTGGATTAAAAAAATTGGAAAATGAGATTTTGCTTGACCGTTTTCGTACGATGAGTCAGCCGACACTTGTATCTAAGACAAATGGACTAAGCGGTAAGCTGTATATTGCATCAGAAATGGATAAAATGGACAAAATAGGTTATGACTGTGTAGCAGCCTGTGTGAATGATATGGCGGCGTTAGGAGCAGAACCGTTGTTCTTTTATGCAAATATCTCCTGTGTCCGGCCACGGGCGGAAAAAGTAAGGATTATCGAAGATGGTATTACACAGGGATGCGAGCAGGCACATATTCAGTTTGCGGGCTGTGAAATTGCAGAGCTGCCGGATAAATATGCGTTTGACCAGTATGAGCTGGCCGGATTTATTGTTGGCATTTTGGATGGGAAGAAAAAGATAGGGAATTCCAGACTTGCAAGCGGTGATGTCATCATTGGGCTTCCGTCCAACGGCTTACATAACAATGGTTATGTATTGGCCAGGAAGCAGTTGTTTTTGACAAAAGGGACGATGGAAGTCTATTATGATATGCTTGGCAGCACGCTGGGAGAACAGCTGCTTCGTCCGACAAAGATGTATGGAGCATGCATGGAGCATTTACTTGCGTCAGGTACAGAGGTTAAGTCCTGTGTGCAGGTTGCGCATGGAGGGCTGGACCGGGCGCTGCGCCTGCTTCTTCATGAAACGTATGGCGCGGTTGTCAAACAAAAAACAGACACAATACCGCCTCTTTATCAGATGCTTCATAAAGATGGAAATATTGATATCCAGCTGATGCGCCAGACTTTTAATATGGGAATCGGCATGCTGATGATTGTAGCGGAAGATGTTGCTGATAAAGCGGCTGAATATCTGGAAGAAGCTGGTGAAAGTCCGATTTTCCTTGGACTTGTGGAGGCAGAACAGGATTTGATTCGGTATCTGGAGTAGAAAAGAGGCGAATAGATGAGCTCACAGGACAGACTTGAAAATGTACTAAGAGATATACATGTGATGATTTCCAAGAGTGAGACGTATGATACGGACCGGATCATCGTCAGAAAGCAGGATATCTTTAATTTGATTGACCGCCTGAATGCAAGTATCTATGAGATTATGGATGAGTACGAGCTGACACAGCAGAGCAGGGACCGGGCAATGCGGGAAAAAAAGAAGGAAGGCGACAAGATTATCTGGGATGCCAGCCGTCAGGCGGAAGATATTTATGCCGCATCGGTGCTGTATACCGAAGAAGCGCTCAATCATCTGAATGTAATGGTAGATGAAGCAGATGCAACGGTAGACCGGATGTATCGCGAATTTCGTAAAAATATAAAGCTGCAGCAGGAGACGATTCGGGAAAATCAGCTGGAATTAAAGAGCCAGCTTCAGCTGCTGGCGGATACAGAGAAGTATTTAAGGCTGATTGAGGAACGAAATCGTGAGATTGAACGCGAACGGGCGGAGAAAAAGGGCAGAAAGACATTAGAAAACTTTGGAGAAAAACATACGGTAATAAAACCGGAAATTAAAATTAATGAGGAGTATTTCCGCAAAGCAGGCATTCCATTTGAAAAAGATGAGGATAAGAGTGCGGAAGACGAAGAGCTGATGCAGCCGCTGGAGGATGAAGGGGTGATTGAGTCTACGCTGAAGAAGGCGGCAGAAGATATCCAGCAGTTATTTACCGAAGATAAGAAACAGGAAAAGAACGCGAAAAAGGCCGTGCAGAAGGAAAAAATACAGGAAGAATCTAAAAGCCAGGAGAAAATGGCTGTCAGCAGCAGTACAGAATCAGATCAGGCAGTCTCGTCTGAGCAGGCAGCAGCATCCGATGAACTGATACAGAAATCTCCGGCGGAACAGCCGCATGCACCTGCTGACACAGGCATAATGGTATCCGATACATCACCTGCTGGCACAGGCAGTTCCGTATCCGCTGCATCACCTGCTGATACAGACAGTTCTGTATCCGCTGCATCACCTGCTGACACAGGCAGTTCTGTATCCGGTGCATTATCTGCTGACACAGCACAAGAGCAGATGTTGGCGGGCAAGGATACAGTCAACGTTGCAGAAGCAGAGATCAGGGTAAATATGGATGCAGAATATTTCAGGCAAAAAGGCGAAGAGACAGAGGAAGGCAAGAAGCATTCGCAAAATGAAAAGCTGTCATTATTAGACCGATTAATGGGAAAAAAGAAAACTTTATTATAAGCATAAACGTAAGGAGGATTTTTTAATGAAACTATATGACAAAGGTGTTTATCTGGTGAATGGTACAGAATTGATAGAAGATACGCCGGATGCAGCCGCAGCTTTGCAGGCAAAAACAGGCAGTGCGTGTGGAGTGGATCAGGCTAAAAAGCAGACGATTGCGTACCGTATTTTAGAGAAACACAATACTTCCGGGAATATGGAGAAGCTTCAGATTAAATTCGATAAGCTGACATCACATGATATTACTTTTGTGGGAATTATTCAGACGGCTCGTGCATCTGGCCTGGAGAAGTTTCCGATTCCTTATGTACTGACCAATTGTCATAATAGTTTATGTGCGGTTGGAGGTACGATCAATGAAGACGACCATATGTTCGGATTATCATGTGCGAAAAGATACGGCGGCATTTATGTACCTCCTCATCAGGCTGTAATTCATCAGTTTGCCAGAGAGATGCTGGCTGGCGGCGGAAGCATGATTCTGGGTTCGGATTCTCATACCCGTTATGGTGCTTTAGGAACAATGGCAATGGGAGAAGGAGGGCCGGAACTGGTAAAACAGCTGCTCAGCCAGACATATGATATCAATATGCCGGGAGTAGTCGGCATTTACCTGACAGGCAAGCCGGAAAAAGGCGTTGGCCCGCAGGATATCGCGATTGCCATTATTAAGGAAGTGTTTGCAAACGGCTATGTAAAAAATAAAGTAATGGAGTTTGTAGGGCCTGGCGTTGCCAATCTGAGCGTAGATTTTCGTATTGGCGTGGATGTAATGACGACAGAGACGACCTGTCTGTCTTCGATCTGGCAGACAGATGATCAGGTGAAAGAATTTTACGAGATTCATGGACGCAGCGAAGATTATGCAGAGTTAACTCCTGGAAATGCCGCTTATTATGATGGCATGATTGAGCTGGATTTAAGTACGATAAAGCCTATGATTGCGATGCCGTTCCATCCGAGCAATGCATATACGATCGAAGAGCTGAATCATAATTTGTTAGATATTCTTGCTGATTGTGAGAAGAAAGCGCAGGTCAGCTTTAATGGCGCGGTAGATTTGAATCTGAAAGAAAAAGTGCGTGACGGCAAACTATATGTAGATCAGGGTATTATTGCTGGTTGCGCGGGCGGCGGATTTGAAAATATCTGTGACGCAGCTGATATTTTGGACGGAGCAAGTATTGGGGCGGACGAATTTACGCTGAGCGTATATCCTGCAAGTATGCCGGTTTATATGGAATTGGTGCGTAATGGAGCCGCAGCAAAGATTATGGCTGCCGGAGGAGTTATGAAGACGGCATTTTGCGGGCCTTGTTTTGGGGCTGGGGATACGCCGGCGAATAACGGGTTTTCCATTCGCCATTCTACAAGAAATTTCCCGAATCGTGAAGGATCTAAGGTACAAAGCGGGCAGATTGCTTCTGTAGCGCTGATGGACGCACGTTCGATTGCCGCGACAGCAGCAAATAAAGGGTATCTTACCGCTGCAACAGATGTAGACGTTAACTTCACAAAACCTAAATATTTCTTTGATAAGACAATTTACGAAAATCGTGTGTTTGACAGCCATGGACACGCGGATCCGTCTGTGGAAGTGAAAATGGGGCCGAATATTAAAGACTGGCCGAAAATGTGTGCTTTGACAGATCATCTTCTGCTAAAAGTAGTGTCTGAGATTCATGATCCGGTAACTACTACAGATGAGCTTATCCCATCGGGTGAAACATCCTCTTATCGGTCTAACCCGCTTGGACTGGCTGAGTTTACATTGTCCAGAAAAGATCCTGCATATGTCGGCCGTGCCAAAGAAGTACAGGCGGCGGAAAAGGTAAGAGAAGACGGCGGTCATCCTTATGAAGCGCTTCCGGAATTAAAAGATGCTGTAGATGTGATATTACAGAAGTTCCCAGATGCGAATGAACGCAATACGGGTATCGGCAGCACGATCTTTGCTGTAAAGCCTGGTGATGGTTCTGCGCGTGAACAGGCGGCTTCCTGTCAGAAAGTGTTAGGCGGATGGGCAAATATCGCGCATGAATATGCGACAAAAAGATACCGCTCCAACCTGATCAACTGGGGAATGCTTCCTTTGCTGATTCAGCAGGAAGAAAAGCTTCCATTTGCAAACGGTGATTATTTGTTCCTGCCGGATATCCGCAAAGCGGTAGAGGAAAAGGATTCGGATATTACAGCGTATGCAGTGAAAGATGGAAATTTGAGAGAGTTTCATATGACGCTTGGAGAATTGACGGATGACGAACGTGAAATTATATTAAAAGGTTGTCTTATAAATTTTAACAGAAAATAAAAGCGGTGTTTGGATATGGATAAAGATGAGAAAAAACAAACAATACGGCAGCAGCTGAAATCAGGTTCAGATTGGAATATACGGCCATATCTGGCAATGGGGCTGACGAGTTTTATTGTTTTTAGCTGCTGTATTCTCGTTGTATGCCTGTTGTTTCGTTTTGAAGATATTAAGTCTGTGTTTCATATGTTTGTCGGGATAGCACAGCCGATTTTATATGGCCTTGCGATAGGATATTTAATTAATCCGATCATGATGTTTTTTGAACGATACCTGTTAAAGCTTGCAGACAGGAAAGGAAAGAATAAAAAACTTCATCGCATGATTCGTACGATTTCAAGTATTTTGGCTGTGCTTGTATTTATATTTATTATCATTTTGCTGATATCTATGGTAATACCGGAAATCTCGGCCAATGTATCCAATCTGGTAGACACTATGCCGGCACAGATGAATTCTTTTATTGTTCACTTGAATGATTGGGAATATGGGAATCATAAAATTATAGCTGTTGTGGAAGAATATTTGATAACGGCTGCTGATTGGATAGAAGATTTTCTGAAAAATTCGCTGCTTCCTCAGACGAAGGATTATGTGGCGACAGTTACAAGCGGTGTGCTGAATGTGCTGAATGTTTTTAAAAACATTGTCATAGGTCTGATTGTTTCGATTTATGTCATGTGTGAAAAAGAAAACTTTGAAGGGCAGACAAAAAAGATTATATTTGCTTTGATGCCGGCACGCGCTGCAAACCAGGTTATTCAGGTATTCCACACGACAAATGAGATTTTCGGCGGATTTATTAAAGGAAAGCTGCTGGATTCTCTTATCATTGGAATTATATGCTATATCGTATTGTGCATTATTAAAATGCCGTATACGCTGTTAGTCAGTGTGATTGTAGGTGTTACAAACATTATTCCATTTTTCGGGCCGTTTATCGGAGCAATACCGAGCGCATTTTTAATATTGCTTGTGGATCCTCTGTACGCGGTATATTTTGTCATATTTGTAGTTATCCTGCAGCAGATTGATGGAAATATTATTGGGCCGAAGATTTTAGGAGATTCAACGGGATTGTCCTCTTTTTGGGTTATGTTTGCGATTTTAATCGGAAGCGGCTTATTTGGCGTGATGGGAATGCTGCTTGGATGTCCGGTGTTTGCGGTGATCTATTATATCGTGCAAAAAATTGTGCATTTCTTTCTGGAAAAGAAAAAGCTGCCGATCGCGACCGCTGTTTATATAGAAGCAACCGGTGTGGAACCTTCTGGCGGACAGCTCTGGTATGGAAAGTATGCGGATGAAAAAACGTCAGAGGAAGCTGTTTCGGATGAAAAACGTTCGAAAGAAAAGATTTCAGAAGAAAATAAACTATAATTTGTTAATTTTTTAAGTAGTTTTTTGACATGAGCGGTTACCTATGGTAAACTAGGATGGGAATCATATGCAGTGATGGAAACGAAGGTGAATAACAGCCTTTTTTAGATAGATGGTGACAGGCGTGGATAAATACGAGTTTAAACTTAAAGTTGACGAGATGAAGGCGCTGGTTAGTGCGCGCAACTATAATGCAGCGGCGGAAATTGCAGAAACGATTAACTGGAGAAAAATCCGCAATTTAAATGCCCTTGTGCTTGCCGGAGAGGTTTTTGAACAGGTGGGCCGTTATGAGGACAGCAAAGAAATTCTTCTGATGGCGTATGATAAATCTCCGATTGGCAGAAATATCATATACCGTCTGGCAGAAATTGCGATTAAGACAGACAGATTTGATGATGCGCAGGAATATTATGATGAGTTTGTAGATATTGCACCGCATGATAATTTAAAGTATGTCTTAAAGTATAAGATGACTGCGGCACAGGGGCTTCCTTATAAGGAACAGATTAAAATTCTGGAAGAGCTGAAAGAACAGGAATATTCAGAAGAATGGGCGTATGAGCTGGCGTTTTTATATCATAAAGATATGCAGCCGGAAAAATGTGTGGAAGCGTGTGATGAGCTGATCTTGTGGTTTGGCGATGGCATCTACGTTGAAAAAGCATTGGAATTGAAGATGCATTATCAGCCGCTGAGCAAACAGCAGGAGGAAAAGTATCATATATTCAGGCAGAAACGGACAGGAGTCATTGAAGTAAAGCCGGATGATTCTTTTGAATCAGGAGAAATCATTCATGAAGCAGTGGAGATTCCTGCTGTTCAGACAAATGCGGGACAATACAATACGGCTAATCTTCAGAAAGAAATTGCTAAAGGGCTGCAGCAGATCAATACGGTGAAAACGCAGGATGATGTATATGGACATGGTCAGATGCAGCAGCCGGCTCCTGAAATGACGATGGAAGAAATACAGGCGGAGTGGGAAAGAACGAAGCAGGAGATGAATGATGCCCTGAATGAAGCGGTAAGCCCGAAACAGGAAGCATCCAAAGAAAAATCCATTGAAAAAGCAGAGCAGTTAATGCAACGGCTGCTTAGCATTGTACCTCAGTTAGCCGGACAAATAGCACAGCAGCCATTGTCAGAGACAGCCGTTCAGCAACAGCAGCCGACGAAAGTACAGGATGATTTGGAGCAGGCGGGCAGAATTGTTGCCGGCATCAATCAGTTATTACAGGATCAAATTGACAGTCTGCAGGCTGAGGTCGGACAGCAGACTGAGATCAGACAGAAGGCTGAGGTCAGACAGCAGGAGATGAGTGAACTGCCAGAGGTATCAGATCCGACAAGAGAACTGCCGCAGGTGCCTGAAAATATGTTAGAAGGAAAAGAGATTGGAGCAATAGAAAAGGTGCAGATGAATGGAAATTCATTAAATAAAGATACGTCAAAAAAAGAAGAAAATCCGGTGATGAGCGCGTGGAAAGAAGCTCAGCCGGGAATCTCAGCAATAGATCTTTTGCAGAGGGTACGTATGGAAAAAACAGCCGCAGATTCTATGCAGCAGTTTCAGGCGGAAACAATGACAGCAGATGATAAACAACAGATACATACAGAAACTGCAGAGACAGTACAAAATATTTATACAAAAACAGCAAATGAAATGCAGCAGGCTGACATAAAAACAGGAAATTCAGCGATAGAGTCTTTGCGCCAGCTTCAGGCGGGAAGTTCGGCTCTGGAATCTTTACGTCAGATGCAGGATGGATTGCGGCGGCAGACAGAGAATGTTATGAGAACGGATCAGCCTCAGCAAATGTCAAATGTTCCGGAGGATATGCGGCCTCAGCAAATGCAAAACATATTATCAGACAGGATACAGCAACAGATGCCGCATATATCGGCGGATAAGATACAACAACAGCAGATGACAAATATTCCGGAGAATATGGAGCAGCAGAGAATAACAAATATACCAGCGGATATGGAGCAGCAGCGAGTATCAAATATACCTACGGATATGGAGCAGCAGCGGGTATCAAATATACCTGCGGATGTAGAACAGCAGCAGATGACAAATATACCAGCGGATGTGCAACAGCAGCATATGACGAATATACCTGCGGATGTGCAACAGCGGCAAATGACGAATATACCTGCGGATGTGCAACAGCAGCAGATGTTTGATATAAGTACAGACAGGAATCCGGAACAAGTGCCTGATGGGTTAGAAAATATGATACAGCGTGATCAGGAAATGGATATACCGGAAATCCAATATGAAAATACTTTTGATGATGTGTCTGGTCAGATGCAGCGATCAGAAAGTATGTTGAATTCTGAAACAGACGAAATGGATAGGAATCACATGGACAGCGAAGCCTATGAGTTTAAAGAAAGTATCAATGAGGAACCTGAATATCCACAGGAAAACAAATTTTTGGCATCGAAACCTCGATTTCTTACACAGGCGCAGCTTCAGGCAGGGGCAGCTATGGATGGGAAGAAAACTACGCAGATAACAAAAGAATTTTCAAAAGAAGCTATGGCAGCAGTTCATGCGGAAAATCTGAACAGTGTTTCTCAGGCGGATAGTCAGAATCTGGAAGAGATGAAACGGCTCACTCCTGAGCAAAAGCAGATTTTTTCTTATTTTGTACCGATAGCTGGGATGGAAGCGCAAATATACGATTTGCTGATGGGAGTATCGGAACATTTGCAATATGATAAACATGCACAGTCTGGAAATATTATTATCGAAGGTATTAGCGGCAGCGGAAAAACTGTGCTGATTATGGATATTATTAAAGTACTCCAAAAAGAAATTAAACGTCCGGTTGGAAATACAGGCAAGATTGATGCAAATGCTTTGAATCAAAAAGATCTGGATGTATTGATGGATAAAATAAGCGGCGGGTGTCTGATTATTGAATCAGCAGGCAGGATTTCGAGGGAAACAGCCGTCCGTCTGTCCAGATGTATGGAAAATGATCATGCGGGCACACTGTATATTATAGAAGATACAGAAGAAGGGATTCAAAAAGCACTGGAACGGGATAGTTCTTTTGCTGCAAAATTTACAGAAAAGATCACAATTCCATTGTTTTCAGCGGATGAGTTGGTAGAATTCGGTAAAGCTTATGCAAACGATTTAAATTATGATATTGATGAGATGGGAGTATTAGCCTTATATAAACGAATCAGCGCGATACAAAAGCTGGACCATGTGACGACATTAACCGAAGTAAAAGAAATCGTAGATGAGGCAATTGATAATGCTGAAAAAGGCGTCTTAAAGAAAGTATTTGGAATGTTGACAGCAACCAGGGCCAATGATGACAATTACATTATTTTAAGAGAGAAGGACTTTGAAGAATCATGAAGTTTATTAATCATATAGCAGCAGAATGAATGCTGCAAAGACAAGTAACAGGAGGGTTATGATAATGAGAAACATGACAGAACTGGATATGTATTTATTCGGTCAAAGCACACATTATGATATTTATAAAAAGATGGGTGCGCATTTAATGACAGTACGCCAGAAGGAAGGGGTAGTATTTGATGTATGGGCACCGCATGCAAAAAGAGTATGGGTGATCGGTTCCTTTAATAACTGGGATGAAACGCGCCATGAGATGAAACGATTGGAACCGCTGGAAATGGGAATTTATGAATTGTTTATTCCAGGTGTAACAAGTGGAGATATGTATAAATATCTGATCGAGACGTCGGATGGCAAACGTCTTTATAAGGCAGATCCGTATGCGACTTATGCAGAATTAAGACCGGGGAGTGCATCTGTAGTTTTTGATGTTTCACATTTGAAATGGTCAGACCAGAACTGGATGGATATGCGTGCGCACACCGATCCATACGAAAAGCCAATGGCAATCTATGAAGTGCATCCGGGATCCTGGAAACGTCATCCTGGCAGAGACGATGAAGGATTTTATACATACCGTGAGTTTGCGAGAGCGCTTACAGAGTATGTAAAAGAAATGGGATATACGCATGTGGAACTGATGGGAATATCAGAACATCCATTTGAAGGATCCTGGGGATATCAGGTTACAGGATATTATGCTCCGACTTCTCGTTATGGGACTCCGGAAGATTTTGCGTACTTGATTAATTATCTGCACAGAAATAAAATTGGGGTTATTGTAGACTGGGTGCCAGCGCATTTTCCTAGAGATGCGCATGGCCTGGCCGATTTTGACGGCTGTCCGCTGTATGAATATCCGGATCCAAGAATGGGAGAACATCCGGATTGGGGAACTAAGATTTTTAATTATGGAATGTCAGAGGTTAAAAATTTTCTCATCGGAAGCGCTTTGATGTGGATTGAGAACTATCATGTAGACGGACTCCGTGTAGACGCGGTTGCATCCATGTTATATCTGGATTACGGTAAAAATGACGGACAATGGGTAGCGAACAAATATGGCGACAATAAGAATCTGGAAGCAATTGAGTTCTTTAAGCATATCAATACATCTCTGACAGGAAGAAATCCTGGCGCTATTATGATTGCAGAAGAATCTACCGCATGGCCAAACGTAACAGGCAAAGCAGAAGAGGATGGATTGAATTTTAATTTTAAGTGGAATATGGGATGGATGCATGACTTTTTAGATTATATGAAGCAGGATCCATATTTCAGAAAAGGCTGTCATAATAAGATGACGTTTGCAATGAGTTATAACGTGGCGGAAAAATATATTCTCGTATTGTCACATGATGAGGTTGTCCATTTAAAATGTTCTATGGTAAACAAAATGCCAGGACTTGGAAAAGATAAATTCCGTAACCTTATGGTAGGATATACATTTTTTATGGGACATCCGGGTAAAAAGCTGCTGTTTATGGGACAGGACTTTGCACAGCTGCGGGAATGGAGTGAAGAGCGTGAACTGGACTGGTTCCTGTTGGCAGAAGAAAATCATAGGCAGTTAAACGATTACTTTAAAGAACTTTTGCATATTTACCGGAAATATCCATCTATGTATGAGCTGGATCATTCCTGGGACGGTTTTGAATGGATTAACGCGAATGATGCGTCACGCAGTATTTTCAGTTTTGTTCGTAAGAGCAAAAATGGTAAGAGAAACTTGCTGTTCATTTGTAACTTTACTCCGGTAGAAAGAACGGATTACCGGGTAGGCGCTCCAACAAAAGGAACGTATAAGTTAATATTAAACAGTGATGACAGCCGATTTGGAGGCACAGGCAAGAAGAGGCCGGTTAGTTATAAGACAGTAAAGGCAGAGTGTGACGGAAGAGATTATTCCTTTGCTTATCCATTGCCGGCTTATGGGGTTGCGGTGTTTGAATTCAATTATAAAGTATAATGTTCACAGTTCAGTTATTCTGAATTGTGATATGCAGATAAAAAGACAGGGATAAAATCTCTGTCTTTTTGTTTAGGTACTGAAAACGCAGCATAATGTCAAAAGTGTTTCTTTTTGGCCCATACAGTTCCTTATTAAGTATTAGAAAGAAATAGCCGACATATTTTATATGATTTAAAACATAACTCGTTAGTTTTCGCAGGAAAGGCAGGGGTATACAGAATGCATAGAGTGCAGAATATACAGATAGATGGTGCGAATCTGCTGGATGGAATCGGGGGAGGCAGACAGGAAGGCTTTGATTTTGGATCAGTTTTGACAGCATCGGATAAAGTATCTGAGACGGAAAAGCTGACAAAAGGAGAAAAAAAAGCTGAAGTAACCTATCAGAAGCCGCAGCAGGAGAAAAATGCAGGCACTGTTTCAGATGTGATGCAGCAGGCGGAACATATGGATCCGGCGGCTATGAAAGATAAAATGGTAGTTGCTTCAAATACAACAACATCTGCTGACTGCAGGCAGATAGAAGAAGAAGGCTTTTCCCTGCAGCAGACGGATATAAAAACAGTTGTAACTGTTACAGATAAAATAAAAATGGAACTCGCGAAAGCGGGTGTGGATATCAGCTATTTTGGAGATAGTCTGAGCGCAGAGCAAATCGAGGCATTTGCCGGCAATGCGGCATTTGCACAGACACTTTCCGGCAGAATTCAGCAGCTGCAGGCGGATATTCCTCTGACAGAAGATAATGTAACGGATTGTGTGCGGGCATTGTCTCAGGCGGAAGAATTACACAAGCTAAGTGACGGAGCATTAAAATATATGCTTGATAATCAGTTGGATCCAACGATTTCAAATCTGTACAAAGCACAGTACAGCGGCAGTGCGGTGTATATGAATCAAAATACGGCTCCGATGGATTTTCCGGAAATGAAGGAACAGATATCTAAAATTATAGCTCAGTCCGGGCGGGACGAGGATGATACAGCGACGGCAGACAGCCAGTGGCTGATTCAAAATGAAGTTGCGCTTACTGCTGAAAATCTGAATTACCTTGCGCAGCTAAAGACGATAGATACACCTCAGGATCCGGTTCAGCTGATAGATCAGATGATTACAGCGATTGCAGATGGAAAACGGCCGCAGGATGCAGTGCTATTGGATGCGTATTCATTCAGGGGACAGGCAGAAAAGGCGCTGGAAGTGCTTCATCAGACGACAGATGAAGATTTGGCTTATGTAATCAGCAAAGGGGAACCAGTTACCATTCAGAATCTGGAACAGGCACATAATCAGAATCTGGCTGGCATTAGTGCGCAGGAGAAAGAAGAAATTGCGCAGATTATACAGAATACAGCTGAAGCAGAAAAAATTTTGCAGACAGAACCGGCAGACAGTAGTGTGCGGACAGAACCGGCAGATGGTAGTGTACGGACAGAACCGGCAGACGTTAATGTGCAGACAGGTACAGCAGACAGTGATGTGCAGACAATCATAGATGCCGGATCACTGAGCAGTCTTGAAAATCTTACGGCTGTTAAGCAGGAAGTGCCGGGAATTTTGCTGCGGTCAAAGCTGGTGGAACTCACAAGTGTCGAAATCAACATGGTTGCGGCACGCCGGCAGCTGGAAGAAATTCGTATGTCTATGACGATAGAGGCAAGCTATAAGATGCTGAAAAATGGCATTTCGCTGGATACGAGCCCAATGGAAGAGCTGATTGCGCATTTAAGAGAGATCGAAGACAATTTTTATAAAAGTATGCTGAAAGACGGCGGAGTGGAAGCAACACAGGCCAATGTAAATCTATTTGCCAGGACATCGGAAAAACTGGAGCAATTAAAAGAAATGCCGGCATATGCGCTTGGCGTTCGGAATATGCAGATCAGCACGCTGGAAGAACTGCATCAGGAAGGAAGCGCTATGCAGCAAAACTTCCAGCAGGCAAATAAGCGTTATGAAACAATGCAGACCGAGGTACGTAAAGACCTGGGCGATTCCATTCAAAAGGCTTTTGAGAATGTAGAT
The DNA here is from genome assembly GCA_948468465.1 of uncultured Eubacterium sp. Next base: position 20,034 of record CAOKJJ010000013.1, read on the forward strand.
GATATTTTAGAGCAGCTTGGCCAGGAAACAAGTCCGGAAAATGAACGTGCGGTGAGGATTCTTGGGTACAATGGGATTGAGATTACACCGGAAAATATCGCGAAAATGAAAGCAGCTGATCAGCAGGTACAGGCCGCATTCCACAATCTGACACCGTCAGTTGTAAGAGAGTTCATTGGAAGGGGAATTAATCCGTTGGATTTGGATATCCGTGAACTGAATCTGCAGGCGGAACAAATTAAAAAAGAGCTGCATATTGATGCTCCGGAAGATAAATACAGTGAGTACTTATTTAAATTGGAACAAAATCATAATATTTCACAAGAAGAGAGAAACTCTTATATTGGCATCTATCGTCTGATGAACCACATTGTACAGACAGATGGAGCTGCTGTTGGCGCACTTGTGGAACAGGGAGCAGAGATTACAATGCGTAATCTGTTGGCGGCAGTGCGTACGCAGAGGCGTGGAGAACTGGACATTACGGTGGATCAGTCATTCGGCGGGCTGCAAAGCGGCGGATATATTGACTCCATTACAGATCAGATTGAGTCCGGTTATCAGAGCCAATGTATGAAACAGGCATTTCATGAAATTTCACCGGAGCGTCTTCGTACAGTGACAAGCGAAAGCGGATGGGAAGATTTAACGCCGGAGCAGTTTTTGCGGCAGCTTCAGGAAGCTCCGGAAGATATGGCAGCAAGAGAAGCATACGATCAGCAGCAGCTAAAAGATCTGGAGACATGTGCGAAATCTTCTGAAGAAGTATACCATTTATTAGAACAGTATGAAATACCAAATACGATGCTGAATGTTATGGCGGTATCAGAGCTGCTTAAGGACCGTAATGGTGCGTTCCGCAAATTATTTGGGATGGGCAATGGCCGTAAGCCGGATGCGGAAATCAATACGGATGAATATTTGAAAGAAAATGAAGACGGAAGTACAGAGGTGGATTTTGAAGCGCTGCAGGAAGAGCTGCTGCGACGGTTTGGAGAAGATATAAAAAAACCGAAGGAACTTGCAAAAGCGGTTGCAGAGCTTGCGGAATGTGCTGAAAAATGTATGAGTACGATGATTCTGGAACCGGATACAACGAGTCTGGATATTCGAGGGCTGAAATTAATGAATGCACAAATTTCCATTGGGGCAAAAATGGCTTCTTCTGAATGTTTTTCCATGCCGATAGTGATAGATGGAGAAGTTACAAATGTAACAATGAAAATTGTGCGAAATAAAGAACAGAAGGGTCTTGTAAACATTACGCTGGATTCAGGCATTCATGGCAAAATAGCAGCAGAGTTGCGGGCAAAGCAAAAAGGCTTTACGGGATATGTAACAGCGGAGTCCAGACAGACGACGGAACTGTTGGAAGACAAAAGAAAAGAAATCGCGGATGCATTAAAGGAAGTGGACGATGGCCCGCTGGATTTAAATTTTATTATGAACAGCAGACTGGATCTGAATAGTTTTGCCGCGTCAAGCGGAGAGAGTGAAGAGCCGGAATCAGAAGAGCTGAGAGAAGTACAGACTAAGACACTATATGGAATGGCGGAAGCTTTTATACGCGCGGTAAAGCATTTGGAACAGGCTGCCTGACGACTGCAGAGCTGCAGCGAATATTGGAAATGTGAAATTTGCGTGGTTTTTATTATGGAAATACAGATTCTGGCCGAAATAAATTAATAATCGAAGAGTGAGGTAGCAGAATGAAAATTAATCAGAATTTATCAGCAGTCATTGTGAATGACCAGTTATTGCGAAATGAAAACAGTTTATCAGCATCTGTAGAAAGATTATCTTCAGGACTGAAATTCAATAATGCGAAGGATAATCCTTCAGGAATGGCAATTTCATTTAAAATGCAGGCACAGATTAACGGATTAAAACGGGCGTCGCTGAATGCGACGGATGGTTCCAGCATGGTTGAAACGGTGGATGATGCGATCGGACAGATGACAGAAGTGCTGCAGCGTATGAGGGAGCTGTGCGTGCAGGCAGCGAATGATACAAATACGCCGGAAGATTTGAAAGCAGTGCAAAAAGAGATTGTTCAGTTAAAGGAGGAAGTAGACCGTATTTCTGCAGATACGGAGTATAATGGACAGAAATTACTGGACGGCACACTGGACCGCAGAACGTATGTGACAGATCAGAATCAGAACAGCATGTTTGATAAAATCAACAATGTTATTATTTCAGATCAGGTAGCAGCAGATTTTTATAATATGAACATTACGCAGGCACCGGCACATGAAGTGGTTTTATCAGGCGGCGGCGGTGGCGGCGCGGCTGTAACTGCCGCAGAAGCAGGATATGTAATGATAAATAATGTAAAAGTAGAAATCAAAGAAGGAATGACACCTAGCGAAGTATATGAGGCGCTCAGAGAAGGCGGTGAAACAGGAAGAGTAAATGTATTTCCAACAGATGGCACCACAGCCGTTCTTGGCCCTGATAATTTAGATCATCAGGGATACAATGAACTTCCAAATGGCTACACAGCTTTTTCTGATCAGTTAGCATTTGTGTCAGAAGATTATGGTCCGAATAAAGTAAGTGTTACCTGCAGCAATACAAATTTAGGTAATCTTTTAGGACTGAATGCGACAACTACGATAGCAGGAGCAGATGTAAGAGTAGAAATTGACACTATTACAGATAACCAGAATTATACAAGTCAGGCTGTTGTAAAAAATGAAGGCGACAGAGTAATCATTACAGATAAGAGCGGATTCCAGATTAGCTGCGACATTCGCGGGGATATATTGATTGATAATGGTGCAGTCGTAGCAAATAAAGAAATTACAATGGAAACGACAGACCTTGGCACATTACAGCTTCAGATCGGTGCAAATAAAGACCAGGAGCTGGCCGTCAGAGTACCTGTGCTGAATACAAAGACTCTGTATATAGATGATGTGGATGTAACTGAAAAAAACGGCGGCGGCAGGGGAATTACACTGACAGATGAAGCAATCAGCGTCGTATCTGCGGCACGTTCTAAAATGGGCGCATATGAGAACCGACTGGATTATGCAATCAGCAGCCTGGATGCAGGGGAAGAGAACATGACAAATGCAATCTCCCGTCTTGCCGATGTGGATATGGCGGAGGAAATGACAGAGTATACCAATAAAAATGTGCTGACACAGGCATCTATTTCCGTACTGGCGCAGGCAAATGATCTGCCGCAGCAGGTATTGTCTCTGCTGCAGTAAAGAGGGTGCTTATGACAAAGGAACAAAAGCAGGATTTTACACGCAGGATTACGCATGCGAACCGCAGTGAACTGGTGCTTATTAAGTTTGAAATGCTGTTCGTATATATAGATGATATATGTGAGGATTTTCAAAAAGAAGATCAGCAGCAGCTGACAAATCATATCCGTTATGCAGATGCGATATTAAAAAGTTTTCAGGAAACACTGGATTTTCAGTATGAAATAGCAGGACAGCTGTATGCGCTGTATGATTTTCACCGCAGGCAGTTAGCAAAAATTTTTATACATCACTCTATAAAAGAGTTAAAACAAAGCAGAAAGATGCTGCAGCAGCTATATGAGGCTTTTGCGGCATCCGCCAGGCAGGATACCTCAGAACCTTTGATGCAGAATGCACAGCAGGTATATGCAGGTTATACATATGGCAAAAATAATATAAATGAAAGCTATGATGTACAGTCATCACGAGGTTTTCTTGCTTAATATAGGACAGGTTTTTATTTATGGGGCTTTCTGGCGTAATGCTGGAAAGCCTCTGTTTATTTGCGGCTTTTTGCATATTGTAAATTTACCCTTTAGATTCATATAATGGCTCCGCCACATCATAAGATTTCAGCCGGCAGAGAAGAAATTTATAACGCATTTGAATCGCGTTCACTTCATAAATATAGCTGTCAATGAGCTCCGGATCTGTGGCATTCTCAAAATTTTGATAGGCAAGATGCAGGCTGTTCATCGTTTGTGTCAGGTTATCCAGCAAATTTTGATAATTTTCATCTGTCTGATGCTCTTGTTTAAAAAATGGAAACAATGTGCTACCTCGCTTTCTGTTATTCAAGTTACAAACGGGCTGAAACATTATGAATATTATAAGTATAAGCAAGCCTTTGGAAAATTATGCATATGCGGAAAAAGAAATAGAAAGACAGGGCAGATTGGCTGAATATTTGTAACAGTTCAGATAGTATGTAGATAAAATACCAGGCATATTTTTATGGACGGGCGCATAAGTTATGTTGAAAATATATTTGAAGGTGCGTATGGAAGAAAAAAATGTATTTATGATTATGGCCGGAATTTGTGCCTTGGTGCTTTTAATTGGCGTGCTGAAACAAAAAGCGGCAATTTTATTAAACATTTTGGTGAGAACGATTGTTGGGTGTGTAGGAATTATTTTATTGAATGATTTTTTGCAAAAACAGGGGATTCCAGTATCTGCAGGTTTGAATCCATTGAATCTTTTGACAATCGGAAGCCTTGGTACAGGCGGCTTTGCGTTAATCTATGGGATTTTATTTTATAGTTTGTTGTAAGCATTTCACAAAGTTTATTTTTTGTTGGAAAAAGGGTAGACAAATAGGAAAAAAGCTCGTATAATTCAGCTTACAAAACACATCTGACTGAGATATAGCAGTTGGATTAGAATAAGGGGGGATTCCATTGGAAGTTTTATCATGATCTGTCTGCTTTGCTTATTAACAGCAGCAGCGTGGATGGATATACGTACAAATAAGATCAGTAACCGGCTGATCGGAGTTGGATTGTTTTTGGGTTATATACGCAATCTGATAGAATATGGCTGGCATGGCAGTATTTATTTTCTTATTCAAATTTCTTTACCGGTTGTTATATTTTATCTGTTATTTCTTATGCGTGCGCTGGGCGCAGGCGATATCAAGTTGTTTTCCGTAATAAGCAGCTGCATTGGACTTCATAGTTTATTGAAAATAATTATTTTTTCTTTTTTGCTGGGAGCAGTATTATCCTGTGTTGTTTTAATTCAGAATAGAAATCTATATAGTCGTCTCAGTTATTTTTCCAGCTATATCAAAACGGCTCTGTTAACAAAATCCATAACGAAATATGATTATCAATCTGACGGAAAACAAAATTTTATCCATTTTTCAGTACCGGTGCTTATTGCGTATATTATGTATTTAGGGGGAATGTGATTGGGAAAAATAAGGCTGGCAATTATTGGAGAAACACGATATGTAAAAAGGCTGACAGAATGCATGCAAAAAAACGCACCTGATTATCTGGAAGTATTAAGCTGCAAAGGATCTGGACAATTACCAGAGGTTCTGACAAAAATGCGGCCGGATATGATACTTTGTGAGCAGGATATGATACATGAAGATGGAGCTTTAAATTCTTTGGCAGATCATATAGTCTGGATTTATCTTTCTGATGAAAAAGAAGTCGAAGAAAAATCAAAATATATTTTTCGATATCAGAGAGGCTCAGAAATTTTAAGGCAGATCTTTCAAATCTATGAGCAAAACAGCAAAAAAAATCTCGTTTGCAGATGCAAAACAACAGAGATGGAAATGACATCCTTTTATGCTCCGGGGGGACACGATCTGCTGCTTCCGTTCTCATTGTCCTATGCGGCGCTTAGCGGGGAGAGTGAAAAGGTTTTGTACTTGAATTTGTCAGAGTTTTCAGGAATGAGGACGCTTTTCAAACAAAAAGACAGCGATAATTTCAGCGATCTCATATTTGGAATTCGGCAAAAAAAAGAGAGGTTTTTAATTTGTCTGCAGAGTGTACTGCATCACACAGAACGATTCGATTATGTACTGCCGCCGGAAAATCCAGAAGATTTGTATGATATTCAGGAAGATGATCTGGCATGTTTACTTTCTTTATTACAGGAACAGACAGAATACAATATGATTATCTGGAACTGCGGCACATTCAATCAGGCTGCGGCGCAGGTCATGGAGTGCTGTAAAACAGTATTTTGCCTGGCAAAGGAAAATGCATTTGGCAAATACAGAAAGGTTGAATTTGAACATTTTTTGAATAAGGAATTTCATCAGAGGCTTCGCGGGAAAGTACGGTATGTTAGCCCACAGGCAGGAAACAGTTTCGTGCAGGGAGTGGATCTGTTCACGCAGTTAAGGAGCGGAGAGTTTGCAAAGCAGGTAAAAATGATGACAAAGGAGGCGGATGAACAGTAAAATGAAAAGGCTGAGACAGAAGATGAATGTTATCAGGGAAAAATAGTGCCAGGGAAAGGAAAAATATGACACAGGAGATGGAACAGCTTCGACAGCAGATTTTAACAAAACTGGATTTGACAAGGGAAACCGGGGATGAAGAGCTGGAAGAGCTGATTTACAAAGAAGTTGGGAGTTATAGCAGAGCGCAGGGATTATCGTTAAAGCAGAGAGAACAGTTTCAAAAAGAAATTTATCATTCTTTAAGAAAGCTGGATGCACTGCAGGAATTAATGGATGATCCGAAGGTAACAGAGATTATGGTGAATGGGGCGGATTCCATTTTTTTTGAAAAAGATGGACATGTTCAGAAATGGAACAGGAAGTTTTATTCAAAAGAAAAGCTGGAAGACGTTATTCAGCAGATTGTTGCGGCGGGCAATAAGATTGTAAATGAAGCAAATCCGATTGTGGATACAAGGCTAAAAGATGGTTCGCGTGTTAATATTGTGCTTTCGCCTATTGCGATAGACGGTTCCGCCGTTACGATTCGAAAGTTTCCGGAACGTCCAATGCAGATGCAGCAGTTAATACAGTTGGGAGCCATTTCACAGGAAGCAGCGGATTTTTTAAAACTGCTTGTGCAGGCTGGATATAACATTTTTATATCCGGAGGGACCGGTGCCGGAAAGACGACGTTTTTAAATGCTTTATCTGAGTTTATACCGTCTGAGGAACGGCTGATTACAATTGAAGACTCAGCCGAGCTGCAGATACATTCAATTCCAAATCTAATACGGATGGAGACAAGAACAGCAAATATGGAAGGTGTAAAGGAGATTACAATCCGGGATTTGATAAGAACATCACTTCGTATGCGGCCAAACAGAATTATTGTTGGGGAGTGCAGGGGGCCGGAAACGCTGGATATGCTTCAGGCTATGAATACCGGACATGATGGAAGTATCAGTACCGGACATGCAAATTCAACAAAGGATATGCTGAAACGATTAGAAACAATGGTATTAATGGGAATGGATCTGCCGTTATCTGCAATTCGCGGTCAGATTGCATCAGGAATTCAGATTTTGGTCCATCTGGGAAGACTTAGGGACTGTTCCAGGAAAGTACTGCATGTAGATGAGATTGACGGAATGAAAGATGGGGAAATTCAAATGCATTCCATTTATCAATTTGTCGAAGGAAAAAGCGGAAATCTGGAAGGGAAGGTAACCGGAACATGGGAAAAAACAGGAATGCTGCAAAATACGGAAAAGCTGAAAGAAGCAGGCTTGTGCTGAACAAAAATGAGAAGGCAAGGGTAAATTATCAGGATTACAGGTTTGCATGGAAGGAACAGCTGCGGATCATTGCAGAATATTTGAGCATCAGTGGTATATTTGCATATTTGTTTTACCGTTCGTGGATTGTTTTTTTGGTGTTTTGCATGTTTTATCCGGTCTATCATAAACGAAAGAAAAAACAGATGATCTGTAAACGGCAGGAAATATTGTGCAGAGAATTTAAGGACGCGATTCAGTGCGCCGCATCGTCTATGGGAGCAGGATATTCTATTGAAAATGCATTTCGGGAAGCTTATGTGCAAATGCAGCTGCAGTATGGACCAGGTGGATTGATGACAGAAGAACTGCGCTATATGAACAGTTGTTTATCACTGAATATTCCTCTGGAGCAGTTTTTGTATGATTTTGCAAACCGCAGTGGCTTGGAAGATGTGCGCAGTTTTTGCGAGGTGTTTGTGTTTGCGAAGCGAAGTGGCGGGGATTTTATACAGATTATACATATGACTGCGGCAAGGATTTCAGAAAAAAACGAATTAATGGAATCTATTCAGACGGAGATTTCCGGAAAGAAGATGGAACAAAAGCTTATGAATCTGATGCCTTTATTTATACTGCTGTATGTAGATTTTAGTTTTGGGGGATATCTGGACGGCCTGTATCACAATCTGTTAGGTGTATTCGTAATGACAGTTTGTCTTGCGTTATATCTTGGAGCATATTTACTATCGGAGAAAATAATGGCAATACAAGTATAAATTTTGTTTCTGTTTGCAGCAATTCAGGGGGGATTATGACGGGTATCATTGTGTGCGTGGCAGTTACGACAGTCAGTTTGTTGTTTTTGCTTTGGTTCTGCTTAAAGAAGCAGGAAAAAAATAAAAAAGATGCGGTAAAAGTGATTGCTTTGGCAGGGTGTCTGGGTTTTATCATTTGTATGACAGAAAGTAAGAAACAGCGGCTGACGCAGGATGGCAGGCTGCAGCGCGCAGAAGCGGGAGAAGAGACAGAAAGCCGGCAGTTGCAGCTGAATGCGGACGGCATTCTGAAAGATTATAAGTATGTGTTGGAGTTGGAATCGCAGCGGCTGCAGGGAGAAGAACTGGAGCAGTTATTTGCGGACGCGGCCGAAGAAGCGGAGCGGCAGTTTATCGGAGATAACTTGTCATTAGATTGTGTAGATCATGCTGTAGTATTGCCAAAAAGCCTGCAGGATGGTCAGATTAAGGCAAAATGGCAGTTTGATCCTGAAAATATGATAGATACAGACGGGGAACTGTGGGTGGAAGAAACGGATGAAACTGGAGTTCTGGTAATGGTCGCATTGACGATGACTTATTATGATGAGGTGCGTGAACATTCTTTTGGGTGTTTTGTATATCCGAAAAAACTCAATCGTGTGGAACAGCTGCTGGCGGATATACAGCAATATTTTGAAGAAGAACAGGAGGTCAGTAAAAATGAGGAATTTTTAAGGCTTCCTATGCAGATTGGCGGCATCAGACTGCAATGGTCTCAGAAAGAAGAAGCTACTTATCAGATTATTTTACTGCTTGGATTTGTGGCTGCCGCAGTGGTATACATACAGGAAGGTGTGAAGGAACAAAGGAAGGAGCAGGAACGCAAAGAACAGCTTTTAAAACAATATCCGGATATGGTTAGTAAAATATCATTATTGCTTGGTGCCGGAATGACTTTAAGCGGGGCATGGGAACGGATTGTCTTAAATTATCAGCACAAATTGGAATGTCGTCAGACGAAACCAGAAGAGGTTTATGAACAGATGCTGCGTTCTTACAGGGAGATGCAGGATGGGGTTGGAGAATTGAAAGTTTATGAACAGTTTGGCGAACGCTGCGGCACACCTCAATATCGAAAGCTGTCGATGCTGATCATACAAAATTTAAGAAAAGGTTCGGCCGGACTCAGGCAGAGCCTGGAAAAGGAAGTGGCGGATGCATTTGTGCTTCGTAAAAATCTTGCAAAAAAAACCGGTGAAGAGGCAGGAACAAAGATTTTGCTTCCTATGATGTTAATGCTTTGTATTGTAATGGTTATCATTTTAGTTCCGGCATTTTTAACATTTCAAATGTAATGGTTCCGTAAGAACGGACGAAGAAAGGAAAGGTAAAATATGAAAAATATAATAGCGTTTTGGGAAGAGGAAGAAGGAATTGGCGTCGTGGAGTTAATATTAATCCTGGTAGTGTTAATTGGGCTGGTAATTATATTTAAGGACAGCCTGCGCAAGCTTGTAAAAGAGATTTTTGATACGATTACAAAAGGCGCGACAGAAGTATCGACGACGGATTAGAAAATATGAAATATAAGAGGACAGGCAGTATTACGATATTTATGAGTCTGATGCTTATGGTGGTTGCATCACTGCTGTTTACACTCTTGGAAGGATCGCGGTTTCTGATGTTGGGAATGACAGCTGTGATCAGCAGCCAGAGTGTGACAGAATCCATGTTTGCGGAATATCATGTGCCTGCGTATCAAAACTATCATTTATTTATGATGGACAGCAGTTACGGTACCGGACAGCTGATGCTGTCAAAAGTGAATCAGAAGATGCAGGAATTAGGCCAGGAAAATCTAAATCCATCTGTAAAGGGGTTTGGAACATACAGCAATTTTCTGCAGATGAATGTGACAGACAGCAGTGTTGTCCGGTATGAACTTGCAACGGATCAAAATGCGCAGCCTTTGCTCAAACAAATCTCGCAGCTGATGAAAAAAGAATTTGCAGCTGATCTGGCAGAGGGAATATACCATAAGATAACGGATGTGCAGGAATCAGGCAAACAGGGAGAAAAAGCGGATCAATATTTGAATGGGGCGCTTGATACGATCGAACAGGCCAAAGAGGAAGCAAAGGAAGCAAAAGAAGCGAAAGAAGGAAAAGAAAATGATCGTACAAAAGCAAAGTTATACACAACAAGAAGTATGCAGGCAATGACAATGGACACAGGCAAAAATACTGACAGCGAAATATCGCAGGAAGTCTCGAATCCTATGGAAGATATAAAAAACGCGAAAAGCTCACCATTGCTGGCACAGATTCTTTCAAGCGGAGATGGAATTTCAGCAAAGCAGATTTCGAGCGAAGATTCTGTTGAAAGACGTACGTTAAACATTGGAAATTATGAGAGTACGGGGTCTTCTGGTTTGGCAGATAAAATGCTGATCATTCAATATTTGAAAAAATATACTTCAAATTTCTTGAACAAAGTTTCAGTTCCGCATGCGCTTGCCTATGAACAAGAGTACATTTTGTTCGGAAAATCTTCTGATGAAGACAATCTGAAAAAGATGGCATCCAAATTACTGACTGTAAGAGAAGGCATTAATTTTGCATATTTATTGACAGATAAGGCAAAATGTGAGGAAGCATTAGCTGTTGCAGTGTCGATTGCAGCTGTGGCACAAATTCCCGCGGCAGTGAAGGCAATTCAAATGGGAATTTTGGCTTCGTGGGCGTATGCGGAAAGTATCGCGGAGCTGCGGACATTGTTTGTGGCCGGTAAGATAGCAGCCGTGAAATCAGCCGAAAGCTGGACAGTAAGCTTGGCAGAAGCAGCTTCTGTACCTTTTCGCAGCTCTGTGAGATCAAAAGAAGTAAGCAGCGGACTTGATTATGAAGATTATATATATACATTTATGTCTATAGAAAGTCTTAAGAAGATAGGAAATCGTTTTGCAAACATGCTGGAAAAAAATCTGCGTCTTTATGCAGGATATGAACAGGTAAAGTTAGACTGTATGATTACGGCTATGGAGGCAGATCATCATTACCATGCAAAGCAGGCATTTTTGACATTTGTAACGATTGGACGTTTGTCTAAAAAAGGTTATCACTATGAGGAAATGTATCGGTTTTCTTATATAGAAGAAAAAAATAGAGAAGAAAAAGATCATTCATAAGCGTCATTTACAGGCGGTATTCGTAGTATCGCTGAACATACGATAGTTTAAAAATATTAAGAAAGGCAGGTGCATCGTGGTGTCCCTCGGTTTGAAACAGGATAAATCCGAATATACAGGTACGCATAATAAAAAAACTCTCTCTATCAGTCAGAAAAATATTTTTGTTCAAAAAAGTTTTGGTGTAAAAAACGGAGGGACAGCCCGGTGCACCTGTACAAAAGCGCTGTTAACAGTGGAAACAGCAATGGTATTGCCTTTTTTCGTCTGTTTTCTGGTGTTTGTTCTATATTTTTTTCGTATTCTTCAGGTTCAGGCAGGAGTATCGCAGGCTTTGCAGTATGCAGGAAGACGCATAGCGGCAGAGTATAGCTTACAGGCGGAAAAACAAAAAGATACCGATGATAAAGATAAACAAGGCGCTTCGGATATTTTGGGGCTTGTAAGAGCAAAAGTATTGTTTGAAAAGCAAATAAAAAAACAAAAATGTCCGGTTCGGTATATTAGTCATGGAATCGGAGGCATTAGTCTGATACAATCAGATTTTTCAGACAATTATGTAGAATTAAAAGCTGTCTATCGGATGAAGCTGCCGGTTACATTGCTCGGAAATATTCAATATCGAATTGTGCAGCAGGTAAAGTGCAGAAAATGGACAGGCTATGTATTGGGACAGGATATGCAGGATTCAGATACCTGGCTTTATTATACGGAACATGGTACCGTATATCATGCAAGCAGGACCTGTACATACCTGGATTTATCAATACGTGGAATTACTGATACACAGGTAGGCAGCAGTCGGAATAAAAACGGAGGGAAATATTATAAATGCGAAAAGTGCAGTCAGCCGGCATTAGGTCATTCCATGGTATATGTAACCGATTACGGTGACCGCTATCATACCAGTCTGACATGCAGCAGTTTGAAAAGAAGTATTTATATGATACGCAGATCAAAAGCGACAGAAAAAAGGATGTGCAGCAAATGTGGAGGATAAGTTTTTTGGGGAGGCATTATGGTAATGATCCGGCAATTATCAGTTCTGGCTGTTTTAGCCATTTGCAGTTATGAGGATATGAAAAGTAAACAGATTTGTATAAAATGGCTGTTACTGTTTGCAGGAGAAGGTATTTTATTTTGGATTTTAGGGGAAAAACAGTCCATCATAGAGATCATAACGGCAATAAGTCCTGGTTTATGTGTGTTATTGCTGGCATTTATGACAGGAGGGGGAATTGGTCAGGGGGATGGTTTATTGTTAATCGTTACAGGTATTTTTCTTGGAGGAGTATCTGTCATGAAGATATTTTTATCCGCCTTGTTTCTTTCGGGTGGATATGCCGCAGCTTTATTTGTAATTGGGAGAAAGAACCGAAAGTATGAGATTGCTTTTGTTCCGTTTTTATTGTTAGCGTTTATTGGAGAGATGCTGATACAAAATGTTTAAGGGTAATTGGGAATGAGAAAAATAAATCATAAAAAATTTGATCATAAAAAATTTAATAAAAAACTTAATGAAAGAAAAATAAAAGCCAGTCTGACCGTAGAAGCATCCATATTGGTTCCGCTTGCCCTTTTTACGATCGTAGGAGGAATCAACATAGGGTATGATTTATTTCAGGAGGCAAAATTAAGCGTTGAAATACAAGAAGAACTTACGGAACTGGATCCGATAAAAATTGTGCGTAACAATACGCTTATAGATAAAATCAGCGGGAAATGAAAATACTTGGAGAGGAAGTGCGAAGAGCGTGATAGCAGAATACATGCGCAAAATAAATAAAAGCAGTCTGATGATAACACCAGAGGAAGATTGTTTGACTGACAAAGAGAGTATTGGAATGTTTCATTATAATGAAATACCATATTTTTTGAAAATGGACATACAAAGGCAAGATACAGGGCTGCGGTTTCAATATGACATAACCGGCAAACGTTCTTTGGAACAGCTGTTGGAATATAAGCAGCTGGATTATGAACTGCTTCAGATGATATTAAAGTCTTTTGATCAGGCGTGTATGCAGGCAGAAGATTTTATGCTGGATGAAAATGATATTTTGCTGCAGCCAGATCTGATATTTGCAGATCATAATATAGAACGAATGAGTTATTGTTATCTTCCAGGACATGAGAAAGATATTTGTACACAGTTTCAAAAATTAATGGAATACTTATTGCAGCTGCTGGATCATAAGGATGAGACTGCATTGCAGTTAGCATATGGTGTTTATCAAAAAGTAGTGCAAGAGCGGGTATCGCTGCATCATGTGCTGGAGGACGAGAAGCAGATGTGTGAAATATATCAGTTAACTGAAAACAGAAATATGTTGAATCAAAGTCAGATATCCGGGATGCAAACAATAAAGGGCAATCTCGTTTCGGATCATTTGATAAAGCAGGATGAAGACCATGTATCCAAATTAACTTCTTCTAATAAGGAAGATAATACGGAAAAGAATAAAGATATGCAAATTCATGATAATCAAATTCAGTACAATCAAATTCAGGACAATCAAATTTTTCAAAAACCGATTTCGGAGCATTCTTTTACGCAGAATATGGATTCTTCTTTTAAAATAAAGCAAAAAGAATCATTACGGCAGCAGGCAGCAGAAAAATTGAAACGTATGTTAAAGAAGAGAATTTATACAAACAGAGATAGGGATGAAGAAGAAAATACGATATTTGAAGCAGATGAGGAAGAAATGGTATGCAGTCATCCGACTGTCTGCCTTGTTCCGGAAACGAATGAGATTCAGAATCAGTTTGTATATCAGGGAGCGGACCGTTCCAGAGATTTTTGCTGCATGAAGGGTAAGATGCTGTTAGGCAGTGATACAAAAGAAAGCGATATTTGTATTCCATTTCCAATGGTCAGCAGAGTCCATGCGAGAGTCGAGATAGAGACAAAAGGTACTTTTTTAGAAGACCTGAATTCCACAAATGGCACGCATGTGAATGGAGAGCTGTTGCAATATCATGAAAAACGGATGCTGCAGAAAGGAGACATTATCAGTTTGGCTGGAGAATGTTACAGTTTTCATTGACAGTACGACAAGGACGTGTTATGTTGTTACTGTTCATATCCTATGTCATTGATATAGTTTTATATCTGGGTAAAGAGGATACAATATTGGAAGGATGAGGCTGAAAATTTGGAAGGTTCAGATTGGAATGAGGCGGAGCATCAGGTAAAGCGGCCTATTGTCAGTATTATATTAGTAATGATCAATGTGGCGGTCTGGTGTATTCTGGAGCTTTTGGGGAATACTTTGGATGGGGCATTTATAGCGGAATATGGTGGGATGTATCCGGAATTTATGCATAATGGCGAATGGTATCGGTTATTTACAGCAATGTTTTTGCACTTTGGCGCTGAACATTTGGCAAATAATATGATTCTTTTGGCGGCAGCCGGAAGCAAATTAGAGGCGGCAGTTGGATCCATGCGTTATTTGGTCATTTATATTAGTGCAGGGCTTGCGGGCAATCTTTTGTCCTATTATGTTATGGAGCATACAGGCAGTTATGCAGTCTGCGCAGGTGCATCGGGAGCGGTATTTGGAATTATCGGTGCATTAGCGTGGGTGGCAATCCGTAATAAAGGAAAATTTGAAGGACTTACAACAAAAGGGCTGCTGCTTATGATTGTTTTGTGTCTTTATTATGGAATTACTACTGCAGGAGTAGATAATTGGGCTCATGCGGGCGGAGTTGCAGGCGGATTTTTTCTATGCATTCTTTTATACAGAAAGAGAGAGAACACTTGAAATTGTTAAAAAAAATCTATATACTAGAATAAGAACATACAAATGAGAGGTAGCTTATGAAAGTAAATATTTATTATGGCGGCAGGGGTGTGTTGGATGATCCGTCTTTGTATGTAATTAATAAAATGCAGCAGGTACTGGAAGAACTGCGCGTTACAGTGGAACGTTATAATATTTACGAACAAAAGAACAGTATTGCGACGCTTCCGCAGACAATAAAAGAGGCTGATGGCATTATTCTTGCTACAACAGTGGAATGGCTTGGAATTGGCGGCTATATGCAGCAGTTTTTAGATGCATGCTGGCTGTACGGGGATAAAGAAAAGATCAGCCAGACTTATATGCAGCCGGTTGTTATGTCGACTGCGTATGGCGAGCGTGAAGGAGAACTTACTCTCGCGAATGCATGGGAAATGCTCGGCGGTCTGCCATGTGCGGGGTTATGCGGTTATGTCGCAGATCTTTTAACCTTTGAAATGAATCAGGATTATTCGGTCATTATTGAAAAGAAAGCAGAGAATTTGTACCGGACAATTTCTCAAAAAATGAAGAGTCTGCCGAACAGCAATCAGGCAGTGACGAAAACAGTACTTCGTACGCAGGATCTCGGATTAACACCACAGGAAAGTGAACAGTTATCAAAGTATGTATCAGATGATACGTATGTGAAGAAGCAAAAAGAAGATATTGAAGAGCTGGCAAATAAATTTAAAGGATTATTAGACAAAGATAAGACTGAAGATGACGAGCCTTCGGTGCCATATATTGAAGATCTGGAAGCGCATTTTAAACCACAGGCGGATTTTAAGGCAAAATATTTATTTATTATTGATGGTAAAAGAAAGCCATTGACCATAGAGGTTGATGAAGACCAGCTGAAATGCAGTTACGGTAAACAGGATGGTGTAGATGTCTATGCAAAAATGACAACGGATGTGTTAGAACGCATAATAGCCGGCAAAATGACGTTTCAGCGGGCATTTATGACAGGTGAATTGACTGCGAAAGGTAACTTTAAAACGCTGAGGATGCTGGACGATATATTTATTTTTGGATAAGATTTTATGCCATAGATACATCCTGCTTGCCAGATAAGGAGCTGTCAGGGAATAACTTTTATTTCAGATCAGTCAAAATGAAAGTTTATTTCATGACAGCTCCTAAGTTGATAGCTTTCCGGCAGCAAGATGTATGGAGAAAAGCCGCATAATTTGTTATGAAAGATTTGTTGCAGCTGGAAGTATGATTGTAAAAGTACATCCTTCGCCGGGACGATTATCCAACAGAAGACTGCCGTTGTGGAATTCTATGATTTGTTTGGCTATAGCAAGGCCTAATCCTGTACCTTGCTCTTTCGAAGTAGTAAAAAGATCATAAATTTTGTCCTCCATAGCCAAAGGGATACCGCCGCCGCAATCCGTAATCATAATTTTTATATGATGATTGCCGCTTTGTGTTGTAATGGTAATGTATTCAGAGTCAGCCTCGGCGGAATTCTTCAGCAAATTTAAAATGGCTTGTTTTAATTTCGTATTATCAGCATAAACAAATGGAAGCTGTTCGCTTAACTGCAAGTTCCATTCCAAATCAGAATAGGTATCTTTCATACATCGGCAGGTATCTTTTAGCAGGACATTTATGTCAAGGAGTTGTTTTTGCAGTTGTTCTGCGTTGCCAGCCTGAGATATTTCAAGAATCATGTTCTTTAAGTAATTAATTTCATGTTTCATATTATCCCAGTAAGGTTCTGTATTTAACTGAGGACACTTGGTGTTCAGCAGCTGCGCAGAACTGCTGATTAAGGTGACCGTGTTTTTAATTTCGTGAAATACGTGTTGATAGTCCAATGAATTCATAGTAAAAACCCCCTATACATTGTTATTATTGTTAAATTCTAGCATTTTTTACTTTTTATTACAATGGTAAATTGTTAGGGGCTTAAAAAATAATAAAAGGAGTAGGAATATGAGAGATCAAAATTGTATTTTTTGTAAAATTATTGCAGGTGAGATTCCATCCAGAACCATTTATGAAGATGATGATTTTAAAGTAATTTTAGATGTGAATCCGGCTTCCAAAGGTCATGCGCTGATTTTGCCAAAAGAGCATTGTGCAAATATATACGAGATCAGTGACGAACTGCTTGCAAAAGCAACGGGATTGGCAAAGAAGCTGGCGGCTCATATGACAGATAAATTAGGGTGTGATGGTTTGAACTTACTGCAGAATAATGGCGAAGTGGCAGGCCAGACTGTTTTTCATTTTCATATGCATTTGATTCCAAGGTATATAGGAATGAAAAATAAAGACTTATTAAACTGGACACATGAAGAATTCACGGATGAAGAGCAGAATGAAATTTGTGAGAAATTAAAACTGGATGTCGAAAATAAATAATTTCAAAACGATCCGGCAAAATCCAGCCCAATGGCAGCACGAAAAGCAATTTTAAGGCACTTTCAAAAGGGCTGGATTTTAAATAATAAATTATTTGGCTGTTTCTTCTATTTTGGCTGTTTCTTCTATTAAAGATACAATTTTATCTACGGAGTTCATCGTATTGTTCTGTTTCATGGCATGAATATAACGTTCACGGTTTTTATATGTTTCGTGAATGATATTCAGCAGTTTGTCTGGTGTGATGATTTCTTCTTCAATTACGACACTGAATCCTTGTTTTTCAAAAGACTGTGCGTTTAAAATCTGATCCCCTCTGCTTGCATTGGCAGACAGTGGGATTAGTATATTTGGTTTATGCAGTGCCAGAAGCTCACAAATAGAATTTGCCCCTGCACGGGATATAACGAGATCCGCCAATGCAAAAATATCATTTAATTCAGATCCGATGTATTCAAACTGTTTATAACCTGCAGTCCGGTTCAACGATTCTTCTATATTTCCTTTGCCGCACATATGTATGACCTGATATGTCTTTAATAATTCAGGCAGAAGGCCATGGATGGTATCATTGATGAATTTGGAGCCGCTGCTGCCGCCTACAACGAACAGAACAGGTTTTTCATCTGTAAAATTACAAAGCTTACGGGCTTTTTCTTTGTTTCCTGACAATAATTCTTTGCGAATCGGAGAACCGGTAAGTACGGCTTTGTCTTCTGGCAGATATTTCAGGGTTTCCGGAAAATTGCAGCATACTTTGGCTGCATTTGGAATAGCAAGTTTGTTTGCTAACCCTGGCGTCAGGTCGGATTCATGTATAATAGATGGTATATGGCACAATCTGGCTGCGAGTATTACCGGTACAGATACAAAACCGCCTTTAGAAAATACAATATCTGGCTTTAATTTATGCATCAGACGTATGGATTGTCCAAGGCCTTTCATTACTTTCAGCGGGTCAGAAAAGTTTTTTATATCAAAATACCGACGCAGTTTGCCGGATGAAATGCCATAATAAGAAATTTGCTGCTCCTTAAGAAGCTGTTTTTCAATGCCGTTATAAGAACCAATGTAAGTAATATCAAATCCGGCTTCACGAAGTCGCGGAAGCAGTGCTATATTAGGTGTAACGTGTCCGGCTGTACCTCCGCCGGTTAGAATAATCTTTTTCATTTGAACGTCCTTCCTCCAAAATATATCTATATTATTAACCCAAATCCGGGAAATGTCAAATCCTTATTTTCTAAGTATATGAAAAAACAAGTATAAAAAGACTTGTAAATACAAAATAAAAGAATAGAATATAGATAGAGATTGTAGTTATTAGTAAAGGTGTTATGGGGATACAAAAGGAGAAGTAAATGGATGTAAGATTATTTCGATATTTGTTCGAAAATACATCAAATGCGGTTATTATGTCAGGATGTATATGGGATAAAGGTGTACAGGAACAGCTTCGTTATGTGTATTCTTGTGAAATGAACCACAATCCTTTAGAACAATGTCAGCCGAATGGGGATGGCCTGATGCTCTATGATGGCAGTCCGGTGCACTTATTTATTATGGGAAGTTTTTCTCTTGCAGATGCACAGCGTTTGATTCATACGATACGGCAGGATGCGGTAGAGATGGCGGTAATTCCTTATGTGGCGCCGATTCAGCGTTTTTTAGTCATGCAAATGGTTTTGGAACAGGGAGTGAAAGATGATGATCTCATAGAGTTTATGAAAGCACCATATTTATATTTGAAAAAATCCAGGGTAAAAAGGTTCTTTTTCATTTATGGAAATGGGAAAGCATTTGAAAAAACAAAAACGGAAATGTATCCGGGTTTATATTTTGAACCGCAAGATGATGATATATTGGATATTATTGAAGAAATGGAAGGATATCGTATACCTGTTGTGAAAGCGGGACATATGATTAATAACCGAATGCTGTTCCAGTTTGGCTATTTTGGAATAGATTTATACAGAATCAGGCATTTTTTATATCATTATGCGAAAGGTGTGCGGATTGCAAAAATTGACGAAAGGCAGATTATGAAAATGCTGCTTGCCTATCGCAAATCGTTTAGTGATTGCGGCATGGAGACACTGACGATGTTCTGCAGTCCGACAGAGATTATCGCTACACAGACCGATTGCGTGCTGAACACAATTGTGATAGATAAAGAAGACTTTTGCCATGCCGATATTGAAAAAGACGATGGAAGATGCACGATCAAATGCATGCTGTACAATGATTATGATGTGTGCCACTGCCACCGGACCGAAGATCAGGAACTGCGGGCAGGCATCTTACTGCTTGGAAATATTAAATTGAGCAAGCATTTGCAGGAGTTAAAATATCATTACAGAATGATATATTCTCAAATACGAGCTATATCAGTGCCAAATTGCGGTAACATCTATAACTGGGAAAACAGCCTGACGGATATGGATGTGAAGAAAAACGCTGTTTTTTGGATCTGTCCGTTGTGTTCGCATATGCAGAACCAGGTGTTAACGGAAATAAAGGCAAAAAATGCCCGTTATCGGATTATAATATTAGATGAAGAATATGGTTGTTGTTTTAACGGATTTCTTACGGAAAAAGAGGATAAGGTATGAGCGTGTATAGAAACAAGCTGTTTAACATACTTCCTTCGACAAGATCCGCAATTGCTTTCTACTATGATGATAGATATCCCGAAAATTTAGCAGAAAGGAAGATAGAAGTATGTTCGATCAGATTCTGACACTGGCAATGTCATATGTACAGCTGATAACGGCTGCCCTGCTTTTTGTTGTGGTAGTATTGGAACTTGTACATATCGGACAAATACGCCGAATCAACAAAAGGCTGAGCCGTGCGGGACAATGGCTGCAGCGGTACCTGAGCGTGGTATTTCTTGAAGATGCCGATGAGAAAATGGAAACAGAAGAAACGGACAGGAAAGCGGGGATGAAGGAAGATACAGAAGAAATTGTCAAAATTGATAAAACGGAAAAGGACAAAAACGAAGAAGTACAGCTGTCAGCTGCACAGCCGCTAAGGAGCAGGCAGGAAGAAAATATGCGGGTGATACTTACGCATAAAAAACTAAGAAAAGATGAAGAATTATTAGATACTGTATTGCAGGAGATTTTTGACTGAATTTGATTGATCATCGGAGGATTTGTTAAAAATTGCCATAATAGCTTGCGGATTTTACGATATTTTGTTAAAATGGTTTATAGTTATGATGCAATAGCAGTTCAACAGATAAACTGTGTAAAACAAAACAATAAGGAGAGTTAAGTATGAGCAAAATTACATTTGATTACTCGAAGGCAGCTGGTTTTATCAGCGAAGAAGAAGTAAGTTATATGAAAAAACTGGTGGATGATGCAAAAGAGTTGCTTGTATCAAAGACCGGCGCTGGAAATGATTTTCTTGGATGGATTGACCTTCCGGTAGACTATGACAAAGAAGAATTTGAGCGCATTAAAAAAGCGGCTGAAAAGATTCAGTCAGATTCAGAGGTGCTTGTAGTAATCGGAATCGGTGGTTCTTATCTGGGAGCAAGAGCTGCAATTGAGTTTTTAAGACACGGTTTTTATAACAATATTCCAAAAGAAATGCGTAAAACGCCGGAAATTTATTATGTTGGCAACAGTATCAGCGGTTCTTATGTACAGGGGTTAATAGATGTCATTGGCGACAGGGATTTTTCTGTAAATGTAATTTCAAAGTCTGGTACGACAACGGAGCCAGCCATTGCGTTTCGTATATTTAAAGAAATGCTGGAGAAAAAATATGGTAAGGAAGAGGCGGCAAAGAGAATTTATGCGACGACGGACAAAGCGCGCGGAGCATTAAAGAGCCTTTCTGATGAAGAAGGCTATGAGACGTTTGTAGTGCCGGATGATGTCGGCGGCCGTTTCTCAGTGCTGACTGCTGTCGGCCTGCTTCCAATCGCTGTAAGCGGCGCGGATATTGCAAAATTGATGGAAGGCGCCGCAGAAGGAAGAAAACTGGCTCTGGAAAGCAGTTTTGAAGACAATGCGGCTTTGCAGTATGCTGCAGTACGAAATATTTTACACAGAAAAGGAAAAGCAGTTGAAGTATTGGCTAATTATGAGCCAAGCCTTCACTATGTATCCGAATGGTGGAAACAGCTGTATGGTGAATCAGAAGGAAAAGACCAGAAGGGTATTTTCCCGGCTTCTGTTGATTTAACTACGGATCTTCATTCAATGGGACAGTTTATCCAGGATGGCTCCAGAATTATGTATGAAACGGTATTAAATGTGGAAGAACCTCGCTGCCGGGTCGAAATTAAGGAAGAGCCTGTGGATCTTGACGGCTTGAATTATCTGGCTGGAAAAGATATGGATTTTGTGAATAAGAATGCTATGAATGGTACGATTTTAGCACATACAGATGGAAATGTGCCGAATCTTATGGTACGCATACCAGAACAAAATGAATTTTATCTGGGTGAATTAATGTATTTCTTTGAGTTTGCATGCGGTATCAGCGGATATTTGCTTGGAGTAAATCCATTTAATCAGCCAGGTGTCGAAAGCTATAAGAAGAATATGTTTGCATTATTAGGCAAACCAGGCTATGAGGCGGAAAAAGAAGCATTATTAAAGAGATTGTAATAAGTTATTACGAATAAGTTATATAGTTTACAAAAATAATGAAGGATTGACGGGAAACTGTCAATCCTTTTTTGCGTAAAAATCAACGAAAATTAACAATTGGAAAAAAATTCCTGAAAAAATTTAAAAAAAAATTTGACAAAGTGATTACAAAGTGTTAGAATGCAATCGTAATAAAGTTGTAACAAATGTAATAAAAAATGAATAAAATAGAACAAAAACGTAATTAAGAAAATATATTTTATTCATGGAAAAAACGGAGGTTTATTATTATGCGAGGAAATAAGAAACTGGTACAAGGAATGGTAGTTGCCGGTGCAACGGGAGTACTTGTATGTACAGTTACCTTTTCCCAACCACAGATAATGCAGACCGAAGAAACTATCCAGATCACAGAAAATAAAACGGCAGGCATTATAACAACAGTAAATTCACAGGATGATTCCGTTGATGGTTTCGAACAGGAATTGTCCGTAGCGAAACTTGATGTTGATCACGTTTCATCTGTTTTGCCGGTTTCTGAGCTGAATGTCAATTCATGGACAGATGATGCAGTAATGCCTGAAAACAGAAGTATATCGGTTCCTTTAACGGAAAGTACATCCGAATCAAAGAAAATAGAAAAAAAAGAAGCAAAGAAAACAAGTGTTAAAAAAACAAATGCTAAAAAAACAAATGCTGAAAAAACAAATGGGAAAGAAAACAAACAGTCAAAAGAAGACTCAGCAAAAAAATGGAAAAATAAGCTGATGGCAAAAGTGGATGATTGTTTAAATATACGTGAAGCATCAAGCGAAGATTCCGCTGTTGTAGGAAAATTGCGGAAAGGCGATGCGGCGAAGGTTATAAAAAAGGGAAAAAACTGGACGAAAATCAAATCTGGTTCCGTAACCGGATATGTTAAAAACGAGTATTGTGTATATGGCGCAAAAGCATACAAATATGCAAATAAGATTTGTAAGACGTATGCGACTGTTCAGGCAGACGGGCTTCGCATCCGGCAAAAAGCGAATGAGGATTCTATAGCTTTGGAAGCAGCGTTTAAAGGTGATAAGCTGCTTGTAAATGAGAAAGCAAAGAAAAAAGACGGATGGGTCGTTGTAAAACTGAATGATCTCAAAGGATATGTATCCGAAGATTATGTAAAAGTAGGGCTTGGAGTTGGTGAAGCCATTTCGATTGAAGAAGAACAGGCTATGCTTGCAGCACAGAGAAAAGCCGAACAGGCATCGCTGCGCAGTGTATCTTCTTCCTCAAGTGCGTCTGTATCGAGCGCATCAGCTGTATCATCCAGCGATTTGACCTTGCTGTCAGCTATTATTTTCTGTGAAGCAGGCGGAGAAAGCTATGCCGGACAGGTAGCGGTAGGTGCTGTTGTATTGAACCGTGTGAAAAGTTCATCATTCCCAAACAGCATTTCGGGAGTTGTATATCAGAGTGGACAGTTCTCTCCAGTAGCAAATGGAGCGCTTTCAAGAGCGCTTTCGAATGGAAATTACAGCCATTGTACTTCCGCTGCACAAGCGGCGCTTGCAGGAAGTGACAATACAGGCGGAGCAAAGTTTTTCCATCGGGTAAATGGCGCTGCAGGACTTGTGATTGGAAATCATGTATTTTATTAAGAAACCGAATTTAAAAAGGCTACTGTACATTGGTACAGTAGTTTTTTTATCTAATTTGGACAGTTTTGGCATGTAAAATAATACTTTTTTCGAAATATCATGCGTTTCGGCGTTTTCACAGTTGTAAATCGAGTTTAATTATAGTATGATATAGAAAATTTGTAGATATTCTGATGTTTTTTTGGGAATCTATAAAATGTAACAGTTCAGTTTGAACCAATAGGAATGCATATAAATAAAGGAGGAATGCATATGGAACCATTCATAGCTGTAGTGGTGCTTGTGATTGTTGTTTTGTTAATAGCGGTATCGTGCATTAAGATTGTGCCGCAGGCGCATGCAGCTGTTATTGAAAGACTGGGCGGCTATCTTGCTACCTGGGGCGTTGGTATTCATTTTAAGGCGCCATTTATCGACAG
Source organism: uncultured Eubacterium sp. (assembly GCA_948468465.1). The sequence continues at coordinate 44,272 of CAOKJJ010000013.1, forward strand.
GGTTGCCAAAAGGGTACTGCTTAAGGAACAGGTTGTAGACTTTCCGCCGCAGCCTGTAATAACAAAAGATAATGTAACGATGCAGATTGATACGGTTGTATATTTTCAAATTACAGATCCGAAGCTGTTTGCGTATGGCGTGGAAAATCCAATTATGGCAATCGAAAATCTTACAGCAACTACGCTGCGTAACATTATCGGTGATTTGGAGCTGGACGAAACACTTACTTCCAGGGAAACAATTAATACAAAGATGAGGGCTTCTCTGGATGTAGCGACAGATCCATGGGGAATTAAGGTAAATCGTGTAGAGCTGAAAAATATTATTCCTCCGCAGGCAATTCAGGATGCTATGGAGAAGCAGATGAAAGCGGAACGTGAAAGACGGGAAGCTATTTTAAAAGCAGAGGGAGAGAAAAAATCTACGATTCTTGTAGCGGAAGGAAAAAAAGAATCTGCGATTTTGGATGCCGAAGCAGAAAAGCAGGCAGCGATTCTTCGTGCAGAAGCGCATAAAGAAGCGATGGTTCGTGAGGCGGAAGGCCAGGCTGAGGCGATTCTGAAAGTACAGAAGGCGAATGCGGACGGTTTACGATTTTTAAAAGAGGCAGCGCCGGATGCAGCTGTTTTACAGCTGAAGAGTTTGGAGGCGTTTGCAAAAGCTGCGGATGGAAAGGCAACGAAGATCATTATTCCATCAGAGATCCAGAGTGTGGCTGGATTAGCAAAATCCATTGTTGAAGTTGGGACAGAAAAAAATTAAGTTATAAGCGGATGACTAATTTCAATGGTGGCAGGAGTAGGGCAATCCTATTCCTGCCATTCCCCATTTAGCAAACATTTATTTTTATACAGTTATAGTTATATTTATGAGATTTTTGCAGGATATGTGTTTTACAGAAAGAAAGGCGGTAGTAAAAATGGATTTACAAGGCAGGCATTTTCTAAAGCTGCTTGATTATACACCGGAAGAGATTTTGTATTTGATTGATCTTTCGGCAGATTTAAAGGAAAAAAAGAAAAAGGGAGTCTTACACCAGGAGCTGGCAGGTAAAAATATTGTACTGATTTTTGAAAAAACAAGTACAAGAACACGCTGTTCTTTTGAAGTGGCGGCACATGATCTGGGCATGCATGCAACTTATTTGGATCCTTCAGGTTCCCAGATTGGGAAAAAGGAAAGCATTGCGGATACTGCAAGGGTGCTTGGAAGGATGTATGATGGCATTGAGTATCGCGGCTATGGACAGGATATTGTGGAGGAATTGGCAAAATATGCCGGCGTGCCGGTATGGAATGGACTGACGAATGAGTTCCATCCGACACAGATGATTGCGGACATGCTAACGATCAAAGAACATTTGGGCAGATTAAAAGGAATCAAACTCGTGTATATGGGCGATGCCAGATATAACATGGGAAATTCACTGATGGTAACCTGCGCAAAGCTGGGGATGAATTTTACCGCATGTACAAATAAAAAGTATTTTCCGGATAAAGAGCTGGTAAAAATTTGTGAAGAACTCGCGGAACAGACAGGCGCAAAGCTGGAATTTACCGAAAATGTACAAGAAGCAGCGAATGGTGCTGACGTTATATATACAGATGTATGGGTATCAATGGGGGAACCGGAGGAGGTGTGGAAGGAAAGGATCGAAGATCTGAAATTATATCAGGTAAATGCAGAGGTTATGGCAGCAGCAAAGGAAAGCGCCATTTTTATGCACTGTCTGCCGGCATTCCATGATTTGAAAACAACAATTGGTCAGCAAGTATATGAGA
>CAOKJJ010000014.1 GCA_948468465.1 uncultured Eubacterium sp.
CTTTTAGCCACTGGCTGTAGGCCAGGGGCGGATTACGCGACGCGACCGGACGGGGCCATTACGTCTATGCAGAATGCCTAGAAATTCTTAACATTCTGGAGTAGGAGCCGCAAGCCAGGCCAGTTCCCCCTCACCCGGCGTCCGAATAGCCAATTACAGTTCCCTTTGTCAATTCGCTTGTCAATTTTTTAACATTTCTTGTATATTTATCCAATAAGGTTTATAATATATGAAGCTGTGCATATATGTGTATATTACTGAAAAATAAAGGAGAAAGATCATGAATGTATTAGTTATTAACTGCGGCAGTTCATCATTAAAATACCAGGTCATCAACTCTGATACGGAAAATGTACTTGCAAAAGGGCTTTGTGAGCGGATTGGAATTGACGGAAGGCTGGTATATGAACCGGCGGGAGGGGAAAAAGAAATTACGGAGGCGGCGATGCCGACGCATAAGCAGGCAATCCAGATGGTTATCGACGCCTTGACGAATGAAAAGACAGGTGTTATCAAGAGCCTTGATGAGATCGGGGCGGTTGGACACCGGCTGGTGCATGGCGGGGAAAAGTTTGCCGCGTCTGCGATTATTACGGATGAAATGATTCAGACAGTAGAAGAGTGTTCGGATTTGGCGCCTTTGCACAATCCTGCAAATCTGATCGGGGTGCGTGCATGCCAGGAGCTGATGCCACAGACGCCGATGGTTGGCGTATTCGATACGGCTTTTCATCAGACGATGCCTAAGGAGGCGTATTTGTACGGGGTACCGTATGAATATTATGAAAAGTATGCGGTGCGTAAATATGGGTTCCACGGTACGAGCCATAGTTATGTATCCAAACGCGCGGCTGCTATTTTAGACAAGCCGTATGAATCGTTAAAGACGATCGTGTGCCATCTGGGAAACGGCGCTTCTGTATGTGCGGTTAAAAACGGGCAGTCAGTGGATACTTCCATGGGATTGTCTCCGCTGGAAGGGCTTGTAATGGGGACCCGTTCCGGAGATATTGACCCTTCTGCGGTAGAGTTTATTGCGAAAAAAGAAAATCTGGATCTGGCGGGCGTTTTGAATGTGCTGAATAAAAAGTCCGGTGTGATGGGATTATCCGGCGTTTCTTCGGATTTTCGTGACCTGGAGGCAGCGGAAGCGGCAGGAAATGAACGTGCGGCAACGGCGCAGCAGGTATTTAATTACCGTGTTTTAAAATATATCGGCGCGTATACGGCGGCTATGAACGGTGTGGACTGCATCTGCTTTACCGCGGGGCTTGGGGAAAATAATGGTGTGATCCGCAAGCAGATTTGTGATAATCTCGCGTATCTTGGCATTCAGATTGATGATGAGGCAAATAAGAAACGGGGAGAAGAGGTAGTGATTTCAACACCGGATTCCAAAGTGAAAGTGCTTGTTATTCCGACGAATGAAGAGCTTGCCATCGCACGTGAGACAGTTGCTTTGGTCAATAAATAAATGCAAAAAATAAATTTTATTTTATATTGACAAATAATTCACATTTGGTTATACTTTTTTCGTGTATGTTTGAAAGCCTGTACAAATGGCTATACAGGCGTCTTTCAGACAGATAGGAGGCCCGATGGTTTTAGATCTTTCCGAAATATATTCCAACTGGAACGCGGCAGAAGAAAAAACAGTTCATCTGGATATGGATTCCGTCAAGTCTAAAATGGGCGTATTTCCTATTTTAAAAAAGGAACCATTCACACTGCATCTGACAAACGAGGAGAACAAGCGGCTGCTGATCCAAGGAGCGTTGGATGTAACGATATCTGTCCCATGTGACCGTTGTTTAACGGAAGTTTTGACAACGCTGCATCTGGTCATTGATAAAAATCTTCCGATAGAACATGCAAAAGGCGCAGGCCCTGTGATAGAATCGGAAGAAGATGACGACCAATTGGAACAGCTGGAATATATGAATGGCTGCCAGCTAGACGCAGACCGGCTTGTATACGGGGAAATCCTGTTCGCATGGCCGGCAAAGGTGCTGTGCAAAGAAGACTGCAGAGGAATTTGCCCAAGCTGCGGCGCAAATTTAAATGAAACAGCATGCAGCTGCGACTGGACAGTGCCGGACCTGCGGATGGCGGCGTTTCAAGATGTGTTTAACAAGTTTAAGGAGGTGTAAGCAGATGTCTATTTGTCCAAAAAATAAAACTTCTAAGAGCAGAAGAGATAAAAGAAGAGCAAACTGGAAAATGACGGCTCCTACATTAGTAAAATGCAATAAATGTGGAGAGCTTATGGTACCGCATCGTGTATGTAAAAACTGCGGGACTTATAACAAAAAAGAGATCATTGCGGTAGATTAATACATGGATTTAAAATCCGCAGAAAAAGGGAAAGGCTTTACATAGCGTTATGTAAAGCCTTTTTCTATGATTTATACTTTTTATTTGCGCAGGCTTTTTGATTTTTATATAATACGAGGGAATAAATTTTTGTATTGATTTATAGAATCACATATAGTATATTGTAAATGATTTGTTACCAGTGTATGGAATTTATGCATGTCTATAACGCCGTGACAGTTTTTAGAGTGACCGAAACGGCTGTGTGGAATCTAAGGATATGCAGGTGTATCAAACAGGAGGACTTCATGAGTAAAAAAATCAGAGTAGTCGTCGATGCCATGGGCGGGGACAACGCGCCGGGTGAAATTGTAAAGGGGGCGCTGCAGGCGCTGGAGACGCAGAAAAATCTGACGCTGGTCTTTGCAGGACAAAAGATACCACTGGAAACGGAGCTGAAAAAGCATCAGTATGACGCGGGCCGGGTGGAAACCGTCTTTGCGGAAGAAGTGATTGAGATGGCGGAGCCTCCGGTTGCGGCGATCCGTAAGAAAAAAGATTCTTCGATCGTTGTTGGACTGAACATGGTAAAGCGTAAAGAAGCGGATGCGTTCGTATCCGCGGGCAGTACTGGAGCTGTTTTGGCAGGCGGGCAGCTGATTGTCGGCAGGTTAAAAGGCGTGGAACGTCCGCCGCTTGCGCCGTTAATCCCTACGGCAAAAGGAGTGTCGCTGCTAATAGACTGCGGCGCAAACGTAGATGCCAGAGCGTCTCAGCTTGTACAGTTTGCGAAAATGGGCTCCGTTTACATGGAACGTGTGATAGGAGTTAAGCGTCCGCGTGTGGCAATCGTTAATATCGGCGCAGAAGAAGAGAAAGGAAACGCGCTTGTCAAAGAAACCATGCCGCTGTTAAAACAGTGTAAGGAACTTCATTTTATCGGCAGCATTGAAGCGCGGGATATCCCGTATGGGGCTGCGGATGTGATTGTATGCGAGGCATTTGTCGGCAATGTCATATTAAAGCTGTATGAAGGTACAAGCTCCATGCTGCTTGCGCAGGTGAAAAAGACGATGATGAGTTCTTTGCGGACAAAGATCGGGGCGCTTCTTATAAAACCGGCGCTGAAAAAAACGCTGAAAGGCTTTGACGCTTCCCAGTACGGCGGGGCGCCGATGCTTGGCTTAAAGGGGCTGGTCGTAAAGACACATGGCAGCGCCAAAGCGTCTGAGGTCAGACAATCCGTGATTCAGTGCGTGAACTTTTCAAAGCAAAAGATAAATGAAAAAATCAGCCAGCAGCTGTCGGCTGAACAGACGTCTGAATGACAGGATTCCAAATAGAAAAAAGATAAAAAAGGAGGAGAAAGTCGTCATGGAATTCGAGAAAATCAAAAAAATCATCGCAGAAGTATTAAATGTGGATGAGGAAGAAATTACAATGGACACTACTTTTGTAGATGATCTTGGTGCTGATTCCCTGGACGTGTTCCAGATTATTATGGGCATCGAAGAAGAATTTGATATCGAAATCGCCAATGAGGAAGCAGAAAAGATTGCGACTGTAGGCGATGCCGTAGAGCAGATTAAAAATGCATTAAACTAATGGAGAAAGGGTGTTTTGAGACGATGGCAGTTGTTTTAAAACACCCCTTGCAGTTTAAAAACAGAAAGTGAGAGTGTAATGAGAAAACAGTTGGAATTTCAGGAAGTAATTGGCTATGAGTTTCAGGAACCGGGGCTGCTGCAGCAGGCGCTGACGCACAGCTCCTACGCAAATGAAAAGCGGATGAAAAAACATTCGGATAATGAAAGGCTGGAGTTTTTAGGGGATGCGGTGCTGGAGATTATATCCAGCGAGTATTTGTACCATCAGTTTCCGGATCTGCAGGAAGGGGAGCTGACGAAAATGCGTGCAAGCCTTGTATGTGAGCAGACGCTTGCCAATTGTACCAGGCAGATGCAGCTTGGCGATTATCTGCTGCTTGGCAGAGGGGAGGACCATACCGGCGGGAGAAAGCGCAGTTCGATTTTATCCGATGCACTGGAGGCAGTCATTGGAGCGATTTATCTGGACGGTGGTTTTGCTAGTGCAAAAGAGTTCATTCTGAAATTTATCCTGACAGACATTGCGCATAAGCAGCTCTTTTTTGATAGCAAGACTATCTTGCAGGAGACTGTCCAGGGACAGAATCTGGGGGCCATGAGTTATAAGCTGGTTGGAGAGAGCGGGCCGGACCATGACAAAGTCTTCCGGATAGAACTGTGGATTGGCAGCCAGAAGATGAGCGCTGGAGAGGGCCATACGAAAAAAGCGGCGGAACAGGAGGCGGCATATCAGGCATTAATACATTTACAGGGAAAAAAATAAAAAACAGCGGAGGAGAGAATGTATTTAAAGAGCATAGAGGTGCATGGCTTTAAGTCTTTCGCAAATAAGATCGTGTTTGACTTTCACAATGGAATTACAGGCATTGTCGGCCCGAACGGAAGCGGCAAAAGCAATGTGGCGGACGCGGTCAGATGGGTATTGGGTGAGCAGAGCGCGAAGCAGCTGCGCGGCTCCAGTATGCAGGATGTTATTTTTGCAGGGACAGAGAACCGCAGGCCGGTAAGTTATGCGTATGTGGCGATTACGCTGGACAACGCGGATCATGTGCTGCCTGTGGAATATGAGGAAGTTACGATTGCCAGACGTGTCTATCGTTCCGGTGAGAGCGAATATCTGCTAAATGGGAGCGGATGCAGGTTAAAGGACGTATATGAACTGTTTTACGATACCGGCATCGGCAAGGAAGGCTATTCGATTATCGGACAGGGCCAGATCGAACGGATTTTAAGCGGTAAGCCGGAGGAGCGGCGCGAGCTGTTTGACGAAGCGGCGGGAATCGTAAAATTTAAGCGCAGAAAGGCGGAGGCGCAGAAAAAACTCGAACATGAGCGGGAAAATATGGTGCGCATCCATGATATTTTGACAGAGCTGGAGCGGCAGGTCGTTCCGCTGGAAAAGCAGGCGGAGAAAGCAAAGATTTATATCCGGAAAAAAGACGAGTTAAAAGTATTTGAGGTCAATTTATTTTTGCTTGATATGGAGCGCGGGCAGGAACAGTTAAAAGAAACAGAGGAAAAATATGAGATTGCCGACGCGCAGTTAAAAGAAACGCAGGCTCAGTTTGAACAGACCCGCACAGAGTACGAAAATCTGACAAAACAGCTGGAACAGACCGAGACGCAGATTACGGATACAAGAAATAAAATTAGTGACTGCGCCGTGCACAAGGGAAAGCTGGAAGGTGAGATCAACGTTTTATTAGAACAGATCCATACGGCGAGGATGTCACAGGAGCATTATAAAAACCGCAGGGAAGCCATTGAAAAAGACAGCAGCGAGCGGCAAAAGGACAGACAGGAATATGAAAATCAAAAATCCGTCCTGGATGCGAAGCTGGCGGAAATCGCACAAGAACGTGAAAGTGCCAGACAGTGCCTGGAACAGGTCAAAGAGTGTATCACATCATGTAATGAGGTGATTGAGCACGGAAAAAACGAGATTATTGAGCTGTTAAATCACAAGGGCGCGGTCAAAGGACAGCAGCAGCGGGCGGATATGATGCTGGAACAGGTCAATATCCGAAACGCGCAGCTAAACCAGCGCAAGCTGCGCCGAAAAAGCGAAGAAGCCGATCTGGAAAACGTCCTCAGACAGCATCAGGAGACGCTGCATACGTTGGAAATGCGTATTATGCAGCTGATGGAGGCGCAGAAGCAGTGTGACATCGCGCAGCAGGAAAAAAGGCGCAGCATGGAAGAAGTGCGCGCACAGCTGGAACAGATTGCAACGGAATTTCATAAAACGCAGTCCAGACTCGAAACGCTTCGAAATATTTCCGAGCGTTATGACGGCTATGGAAACAGCATCCGCCGCGTGATGGAGCTAAAAGCAAAAGAACCTGGCATCCAAGGGGTTGTGGCTGATTTAATAAAAACAGAAAAAAAATATGAAACCGCGATCGAAACGGCGCTTGGCGGCAGCATCCAAAATATTGTAACGGATAATGAAGAGACAGCCAAGAAGATGGTACGTTTTTTAAAGGAAAATAAATACGGGCGCGCGACGTTTTTGCCGCTTACAAGCGTAAACGGTAAAAATACAAACCGTAACGAACGGGCGTTAGCGGGCAATGGCGTGATTGGCATGGCAAATACACTTGTGAAGACAGAAAAAGCCTACGAAGGCGTGATGTCTTATCTGCTCGGCCGTATCTATGTCGTAGACCATATCGACCATGCCGTGCAGCTGGCAAGGGAATTTCACTATTCTCTCAATATCGTGACGCTGGAAGGCGAGCATTTGATGCCGGGCGGTTCAATTTCAGGCGGCGCTTTTCGAAACAGCAGCAACCTGCTGGGGCGGAAAAGAGAGCTGGAAGAGCTGGAAACAAAGCTAAAGCAGTTAAACGAAACGCGTGACCATCTGACGAATCGCCAACAGGAAATAAAGTCTGCACAAGAGCTGCTGCGCAAAGAGCAGGAAGAACACAAAGCAGCCAGCCAGCAGGCGTACCTGGAGCAGAATACCGCAAAGATCAATCTGGACCGTGTCTTAGAGCAAAAATACGAGGGCGAAAAAGCAGCGGCCGCATTGTTAAATGAAACAAAAGAGCTGGAGCAGCAAAAAGAGCAGGTAGGCAAAGAACGCAGCCGCATCGCCGCTCAGCTGGAGGAATTGTCAGAAAAAGAGCGTCAGATTAACGAAGAGACGCAGGAAGCGCAAAAAACGCTGGAAGAACAGACCAAATCCGAACAGGAGTATGCAAAAGCATTATCTGATATTCAGATGGAAGAGGCAAATGTCAGCCAGCAGGCAGGATTTATTCATGAAAATATCCACCGTATTGACACAGAACTGGAAAAACTGTCACAAGAGCTGTCACAGCTGGAGGGCGGAGCGGAACATGCCGATGCGGATGTAGCAGAAAAACAGCAGCAAATCGAAAAGCTTAAGACGGATATTGCACAGTCTGCGGCTGACCATACAAAATGGGAGCATCATCTGGAAGAAACGCTGAAACAAAAAGAAATCATGAGCGCACAGCAAAAGGGATTTTTCACAAAGCGGGAAGAACTGTCTGAACGCAAAAATGTCCTGGATAAGGAAATCTTTCGATTAACCAGCCAAAAAGAAAAGCTGGAAGAAGCAAAGGAATCCCAGACAAACTATATGTGGAGCGAGTACGAACTGACCCCGCATCAGGCAGTGAAGCTGCGTGATACGCAGTTCGACGACCCTTCCAAAACGAAAAATCTGATCAGGCAGACAAAGGAAGAAATCCGAAAACTCGGAGATGTGAATGTAAACGCGATTGAAGAGTACAAGGAAGTATCCGAGCGGTACGGATTTTTAAAAAACCAGCATGACGACCTCATCCAGGCGGAACAGACGCTGCTTGGCATTATTGAAGAGCTGGATACGGGCATGCGTAAGCAGTTCGCGGAAAAATTCGCGGAAATCCAGCAGGAATTTGATAAAGCATTTAAACAGCTGTTCGGCGGCGGAAAAGGAACGCTGGAACTGATGGAAGACGAAGAGATCTTAGAATGCGGCATCCGGATCATCGCGCATCCGCCAGGCAAAAAGCTCCAGAATATGATGCAGCTTTCCGGCGGGGAAAAGGCACTGACAGCAATCGCGCTGCTGTTTGCGATTCAGAACTTAAAGCCGTCTCCGTTTTGCCTGTTAGATGAGATTGAAGCGGCATTAGACGACAGCAACGTCAATCGCTTCGCGCAGTATCTGCATAAGCTGACGAAAAACACACAGTTTATTGTGATAACGCACAGACGCGGAACGATGGCGGCAGCAGACCGGCTGTACGGGATTACGATGCAGGAAAAAGGTGTTTCCACACTCGTGTCTGTCAGCCTGATAGAAAATGATTTGAGTTAGATGCAGACACGCTCTGGATGCAGACACGCTATAGCTATAGAAAGGGATTATTACATGGGAGAAAAAAAAGGTTTTTTTAAACGTCTGGTAGAAGGACTCACAAAGACGAGAGACAATATAGCCGCAGGCATAGACGCAGTATTCAGCGGCTTTTCCAAAATCGACGAGGAGTTTTATGAAGAGATCGAAGAAATACTTGTCATGGGTGATCTCGGCGTAAAGGCAACCGAAGCGATCATTGAAAATCTAAAGCAGAAAGTAAAAGAACAGCATATCAAAGACCCGGCGGCATGCAAGGAACTTTTGATCAACAGCATTAAAGAACAGATGGAAGTAGGAGAAACGGCCTACCGGTTTGAAGAAGAACGCGCCGTTGTGCTTGTCATCGGCGTAAATGGTGTCGGGAAGACTACAACCGTTGGCAAGCTGGCAGGAAAATTTAAAGAGCAGGGCAAAAAAGTCATACTCGGCGCCGCGGACACGTTTCGCGCGGCAGCCGGCGGACAGCTGTCCGAATGGGCAAACCGGGCAGGCGTGGAGATGATCGGCGGACAGGAAGGCGCAGATCCGGCATCCGTCGTATACGATGCGGTAGCGGCCGCAAAAGCAAGAAACGCGGATATTTTACTGTGCGATACGGCAGGAAGGCTGCACAATAAAAAGAACCTGATGGAAGAGCTGAAAAAAATCAACCGCATATTAGAACGGGAATTTGCCGAGGCATACCGGGAAACGCTCGTCGTACTGGATGCCACGACCGGGCAGAACGCGCTCAGCCAGGCAAAACAGTTCCAAGAAGTGGCGGACATTACAGGAATCGTACTGACAAAAATGGACGGTACGGCAAAAGGAGGAATCGCGGTTGCGATTCAGTCAGAGCTTGGCATTCCTGTAAAATATATCGGAGTCGGGGAATCCATCGACGATCTGCAGAAGTTCGATGCAGAGCAGTTTGTGAACGCGCTGTTTCATAAGGCAGAAGAAGCATAAATGCAGAAAGCATTGACTATTTCCACAGAAAGTGCGAAAATAAGTCTGACAGAAATGAACTGGAAAAGGAGAGTCGATCGAATGCTGACTTTAGATAAATTTGAAGAAGCAAGTGAGAAGGTAAAAGAGGTTATTCAGGAAACAAAACTGATCTACAGTGATTACCTGAGTGCGCAGACTGGAAATAAAGTCTGGCTGAAACCGGAAAATATGCAGTATACAGGCGCTTATAAGCTGCGTGGGGCGTATTATAAAATCAGCACCTTGTCGGAGGAAGAGCGGAAAAAGGGACTGATCACCGCATCTGCGGGAAACCATGCGCAGGGGGTGGCGTATGCTGCCAAATGCTATGGCGTTAAGGCTACGATTGTGATGCCGACGACTACGCCGCTAATCAAAGTCAACCGCACGAAAAATTATGGCGCGAAAGTGGTGCTTTTTGGCGATGTTTATGATGAAGCGTGCGAACACGCATATAAGCTGGCCGAAGAACATGGATATACATTTGTGCATCCGTTTGACGATCTTGCGGTAGCGACCGGGCAGGGCACAATTGCGATGGAGATTTTTAAAGAACTGCCGCTTGTGGAATATATTTTAGTACCGATTGGCGGCGGTGGGCTTGCCACGGGCGTATCGGCGCTTGCGAAGCTGTTAAATCCGAAAATAAAAGTGATCGGCGTGGAACCGGCTGGAGCAAACTGCATGCAGGCTTCGTTTGAGGCCGGAAAGGTAGTTACGATGCCGAATGTCAGTACGATCGCGGACGGTACGGCGGTAAAGACACCGGGGAAAAATATTTTTCCTTATATCCAGCAGAATCTGGACGATATACTTACTGTAACGGATGATGAACTTGTCGTTGCGTTTTTGGATATGGTGGAAAATCATAAGATCATAGTCGAAAATTCGGGATTGTTAACGGTTGCCGCGTTAAAGCATTTGGACGTAAAAGGAAAACGGGTCGTTTCTATTTTGAGCGGCGGGAATATGGATGTGATTACGATGAGTTCCGTCGTACAGCAGGGGCTGATTTTCCGTGACCGTATTTTTACCGTATCGGTGCTGCTGCCGGATAAGCCAGGAGAGCTTTGCAAAGTTGCGGATACGATTGCAAAGGAGCAGGGCAACGTGATAAAATTAGAGCACAACCAGTTCGTATCCACAAACCGCAATGCTGCTGTGGAACTTCGCATTACGATGGAAAGTTTTGGAACCGAGCATAAAAAACAGATTATGGACGCACTAAAACACCAGGGATATCAGCCGAAGCTTGTACGCACAAACTTGTAAATCCGCAGCCGTTTCGATCACCTATGGAACTGCTGCAGATCCAGTAAAATGAACAGAGAAAGGAAACTTGGAAATGAATATTAAAGTAGAAAAAGTAAATCAGGTAAACAAGTTATTTGAGGTAATTGACAGCTGTGAGATGAATGTGGAGCTTGTTACCGGAGAAGGTGACTGCTTGAACATGAAATCCAAGTTGAGCCAGTATTTGTCAATGACACGCATGTTTGCCAACGGTGATGTGCCGCAGATGGCGCTGGTTGCCAAAAATGACCAGGATGCGCAGAAGCTGATTGCATTTTTAGAAGAAGATGCAAAGTATCAGGAGCCTTAACTACATAATATAGCTGCAGCATATCAATCAGGCAGCCAGAGCTGTTGAAACGGCTCCGGCTGCCTGCTGCAGCATATTTTGCGCCAGTCCCTTATCTTGCATGACTGGTATTGAACAGCTGCATAAGTCCATCTTGGAGTACCTGCGAACAGTTTACACCCCTGTTTTCTGCCAGAGCAGCCATCCATGCTGGGAGTGAGACGTTTTTCCGTACTGCTCTGGTGTCGGTTGCCGACCGGTAGGCGAGTGTATCAATGCGGATGATGGAGCAGATTGCATGTTCGGGAATGTTCAGCGCATGCTGAGGGGTAGCAGCAGGAATCTTATTTCCTTCATCCTCTGCGACAACGAGCCAGCCACTGGCAGCATCAGTAATCATTTCGATGGCATCATCAAGATTGTTTCCGGTAGTAATGCATCCGGGAAGATCGGGTACTCTGCAGTAATATTTAGTTCCATCCTCATTTGGTTCGAAAATTGCGGTATAGATATATTTCATAGATTAACCTCCCTTGTTCCGGCAGAGAGGCTTTACCTCCCGCCCTGTTTGATTTCTTTGCGTATGTAGCGTAAATCATCTTCATCGAAGTGGCCGCGCTTTAGCGGAATGGAATACTTTGTGGCAGGGTTGTAGTAGATATCGTGGTTTCCACAGCTTTGTCTGAACTGATAGCCACTATTGTTCAAATCTTTGATAGCTGTATTTCGTGGATTCATTGTGATTCTCCTTGTAAAATATTATACACGACAATATTTAATATAGCAATAGAAATACACAATAATACACAATTTATAACTTTAATTCTCAGTTATAAGTTTCCGTGAGAACCTGATTCAGGAGTTCGGGGAGATGAACGTATGTTCTGTAAATAAAAACACTTGACACCATAGATATCTTATGATAAGATACTCAAGGCTTAAATAAATCTGAAATTTCATTCTTGATAAGGAACTGCCAAAAGTTATTTACATACAGTTCCCAAGCATGCAGAAAGGCGCATAAAAAGCATCTGCATCCATGTGAAAACGGGGTGGATTTCATGGATCAAAAATTAGAACAGGCATATTTATATGATTTTTACGGCGAGCTGCTGAAAGAACGCCAGCGCAGAATCTATGAGGATTTTATTTTCAACGATTTGTCTTTGGGAGAGATCGCGCAGGAAGAGGGCATCAGCAGACAGGGTGTCCACGATATGGTAAAGCGCTGCACAAAGGCGCTGGAAGGTTATGAACAGCGGCTGCATCTGGTACAGAAGTTTCTCAGCACAAAACAGCGGGTCGAGCAGATTCATGTATTGGTCAGTGAGTTCCGCACCGGTCTGGACGCGGCTGAGACAGGTCAGTCGGTGATGGACGCAGCTATGATTAGTAAAATTAATCAAATCGAACAGCTCTCCAATGCGATTCTGGAAGAAATGTAAGACTTGAAGAAATGTAAAATTATAAGAAATGTAGATCCGCCAATTCTCTGCAGGAAGGAGTCAGAATAATGGCATTTGACAGCTTATCAGAAAAACTTCAGAATGTATTCCGTAATCTGCGCAGCAAAGGCCGTCTGACTGAAGAGGATGTAAAGACTGCTTTAAAAGAAGTTAAGCTGGCATTGCTGGAAGCGGATGTGAATTTTAAAGTCGTGAAAAATTTTACAAAAGAAGTCCAGGCACAGGCGATCGGTTCGGATGTTATGAATGGTCTGAATCCGGGACAGATGGTCATTAAGATTGTCCATGACGAAATGGTCAAAATGATGGGCTCTGAGACGACAGAGCTTGTGTTAAAGCCTGGCTCTGAGCTGACGGTCATTATGATGGCAGGCTTGCAGGGCGCCGGTAAGACGACAACGACAGCCAAGATAGCAGGAAAGTTAAAGCAAAAAGGGAAAAAGCCGCTTTTGGCAGCTTGTGACGTATATCGTCCCGCGGCGATTGAACAGCTGCAGATTAATGGGAAAAAGCAGGGTGTCGAAGTATTTTCGATGGGTGATAAAAACAGTCCTGTGAATATTGCAAAGGCCGCGGCGGAGCATGCGGTAAAAAACGGATTTCAGGTGTTGATTCTGGATACGGCCGGGCGGCTGCATGTCGATGAGGCAATGATGGAAGAACTTGCGCAGATCAAGCGTGAAATCGAAGTGACGCAGACGATTCTCGTTGTAGATGCGATGACCGGGCAGGATGCGGTAAACGTAGCCAGCAATTTTGAAGAAAAAATCGGCATTGACGGTGTGATACTGACAAAATTAGACGGTGATACAAGAGGCGGTGCGGCATTATCGATCCGGGCTGTGACCGGAAAGCCTATTTTGTATGTCGGCATGGGTGAAAAATTATCGGATCTGGAACAGTTTTATCCGGACCGGATGGCATCCAGAATCCTTGGCATGGGTGATATTTTAACACTTATTGAAAAGGCCGAGGCTGAAATTGACCAGGAAAAAGCAAGAGAGATGGAGCAGAAGTTTAAAAAGGCGGAGTTTGGCTTTGACGACTATCTGGAATCCATGAATCAGATGAAAAAAATGGGCGGTTTATCGAGTGTGCTCTCTATGATGCCGGGAATCGGCGGCTCTCAGATGGCGGAGCTTGAGAATGCCATGGATGAAAAGAAAATGGCCCGTATAGAAGCAATGATATATTCGATGACTCCGCAGGAACGCTCTGACCCGGGTATTTTAAATCCAAGCAGGAAGCGGCGGGTTGCACAGGGTGCAGGCGTCGATATTGCAGAGGTCAACCGTCTTGTAAAACAGTTTGATCAGACGCGCAAGATGATGAAGCAGATGACCGGCATGATGGGCGGCAAAGGAAAACGCGGCAAAATGGGAAGATTCAAACTTCCGTTTTAGCATATATGATTGAAATTAATAAAAACATTTTTTCAATCATCATATATGATAGAAACATTTTGAAAAATAAAAACATTTTTTCAATAATCATGTATGATTGAAAAAAATGACAGCAGTAAAAACTGTTTTAGTATCGTCAAGGAGGTGAAACAAGTGGCAGTTAAGATCAGATTAAAAAGACTTGGAAAGAAGAAAAATCCTTTCTATAGAATCGTTGTTGCAGATGCAAGAACATCCAGAAACGGCAAGAGCATTGATGAAATCGGGACTTATGATCCGATGAAGAAGCCAAGCGAATTCCACGTAGACGCGGAGGCAGCTAAAAAATGGCTGGCAAACGGCGCACAGCCTACAGAAACTGTAGCTAAGATTTTAAAGCTGGCAGGAATCGAGAAGTAGTGAGGTGGATATATGAAAGAACTGGTAGAAGTGATTGCAAAATCACTGGTCGATCATCCGGACGAGGTTACTGTTACGGAGACCGAAAATGATAAATCCATCGTGATCGAATTGCGGGTAGCCCAGACGGATATGGGAAAGGTTATCGGCAAGCAGGGACGCATTGCAAAGGCAATCCGCTCTGTTGTAAAGGCGGCAGCGTCAAAGGCGGAAAAAAAGGTTATTGTGGAGATTATGCAGTAGTCTTTTTGACAGCCGGACTGTGGGAAT
The DNA here is from genome assembly GCA_948468465.1 of uncultured Eubacterium sp. The sequence goes on from CAOKJJ010000014.1 coordinate 14,391, forward strand.
GCCGCTGCACCGTATCAGGTGCATATAGGAAAACAAGAGGAGCATTGTAAGACGGTGATGGTTTTACAATGCTTTTTTCAAACATTGTAATACTTCAAATTGTAATATCACAAATGGTGACATCTCAAAAGGAAAGGTTTTGCATGGAAGATTTATTTCAGGTAGGCGCGGTGACAAGTACGCATGGGCTGCGCGGCGAGGTAAAGGTATATCCGACGACGGACGATCCGGAGCGTTTTTATAAATTAAAAGAAGTTATTTTGGATACGGGAAAAGAACAGCTGACTTTAAAGATCACGCATGCCAGACTGGCCAAGCAGATGGTAATTTTAAAGTTTGCGGGGATTAACGATATTAATGAAGTGGAAAAGTACAAAGGCTCTAAACTGTATGTGACAAGGGAAAATGCCCTGGAGCTGGACGAGGATGAGTATTATTTTGCGGATTTGGCAGGGCTTAGGGCAGAGACTGAAGAAGGCCAGCTGCTTGGGACGGTAAAAGATATTTTGCAGACAGGCGCCAATGATGTGTATGTCATTGCAAGGGAGCATAAAGCAGACTTGTTAATCCCCGCAATTAAAGACTGTATTAGGCAGATTGATATCGAAGGCGGCAGAATGGTGGTGCGTTTGCTGCCGGGGCTTTTGGAAGCAAACGAAGGCGGTGCGAAATAAATGCATTTTTATATACTGACATTATTTCCGGATATGATTCATCAGATTATGTCCACAAGCATTATCGGGCGGGCGGTGAACAATGGTTTTCTGACGTTTGAAGCGGTGAACATCCGGGATTATACAACGGATAAGCATAAAAAAGTAGACGATTACCCTTATGGCGGCGGCGCAGGCATGGTGATGCAGGCGCAGCCTGTGTATGATGCGTGGCGGGCTGTCAGAAATAAAATCGGACAGGAAGCCGGTCCGTGTGTACGTACGGTATATCTGACCCCGCAGGCGCAGGTGTTTAACCAGAACATGGCAAAAGCATTTGCGGCGCAGCAGCATCTGATTCTGCTTTGCGGGCATTACGAGGGCATCGATGAGCGGGTGCTGGAGGAGATTGTAACAGATTATGTCTCAATCGGCGATTATGTCCTAACAGGCGGAGAACTTCCGGCAATGGTGCTTGCGGACGCGGTGGCAAGAATGGTGCCGGGAGTGCTGACGAATGAGCAGTCTGGCAGTACGGAGTCTTTGGAAGGCAGTCTGCTGGAATATCCGCAGTACAGCCGCCCGGAGGAATGGAACGGAAAAAAAGTGCCGTCTGTTTTATTATCCGGCAATCATGCGAACGTGGACGCGTGGCGCAGGGAACAGTCTGTGTTACGCACGGCGCAGCGGCGTCCGGATTTGCTCGCGCAGGCGGTTTTAACAAAAAAAGAGCAGGAACTGTATTTATGATACGGACATATGTATTGCGCACGGACATGCTGCCGGATGAAAACGACCATCCGGCGGAGTGGGAAGCCTGTATGCGCAAGGTATCAAAAGAGCGGGCCGAAAAAATCCGTCGGATCCGCCATGCGCAGGCAAAAAAGCAGAGTCTGGGAGCGGGGCTGCTGCTGCGGTATGTAAGCAGGCAAAAGGGGTTTGAAACGCGGATTACGCGTGGGGCTTATGGAAAACCGGCCTGCGCAGAGGTTCCGTTTAACCTGTCACATACGGATGACGCGGTCATATTAAGTATCTGGGAAGGCGAGGACACCTCTGCGGTCATGATCGGCTGTGATATTGAAAAGGTCAGGGCGTATCGGCCAGGGGTTGCCAGAAGGTTTTTTACCAGTGAGGAATACCGCAGCCTGGAAGCGATGTGCGACCCGCAGGCACAGGCGGAATGGTTCTGCCGTTACTGGACGAAAAAAGAAAGCGTGATGAAAATGACAGGGCTGGGGCTTTCACTGCCGATGGATTTGTATGATATCCGGGGCAGCCAGGCAGTGGCAGAGTATGAAAAAACTTGTGCATGGTATGAAAAAGAACTCAAAAAAGGGCAGATGAAGACAGAGTTTGCGCGCGCAGCGCATATACTGCTGCAGGAAACGATGTATTTAAAAGAATATTGTTATGAACGATGCCGGATTGCCGTGTGCAGCACGTCGGATCAGTTTGATTTGGATTATGTGCTTGCAAAACCATGTGCACTAGGCATATAATAATAAAAGACATGATTGGTTACTGATTACTCCCCAGTGAAACACCTGTTGTTTTGCCGGGGCTAATACATAATAAGGGACGAGGTCTTATGAAGAGAAGAAATAAAATCTATCTGTATCTGACAGTGCTTTTCATATTGATTTATATCGGCCTGCTGACTGTTTTGTGTCTGTCTGAACATACGGACAGCAGCGCAACGATCCGTTCATTCAGCGATGCGTTCTGGTATTCCCTCGTCACTTTTACGACAGTAGGTTATGGGGACCTGATACCGGTCACACCTTTAGGACATGCGGTAGGCATTGTGTTCCTTTTTATGTCGGCCGGCATGATGGTAACGTTGTTTGGCGCTATGGTTTCTTTCCTTACGAGCGAAGGATTTCCCTTGTTTCTGCTCGGCTTCCAAAGAAAGAAAAATTGGTATTATTTTGCGGACTATGGAGCGGAAGCAAATATTCTGGCCGCAAATATTTATAAAGAAGATCCGGATACGCTCATTATTTTTGGAGAGAAAAAAGATGACCAGATGGAATTTCCGGACTATCCATGTCTGTTCATCAACGTGTCTCCGGCCAGAATCGTGGCACGCAAAAAAAATGTAGGTACAAAATGCAAAATCTTTCTGATGAAAGAAAATGATATCGGCGTAAACAGCCGTGCCGTTGATCTGCATACGCTGCCGGTCGAAGTCTATGCAAGGACGACGAACGGACAAGACCATCTGTCTGGGAATATCCGGTTTTTCCACAGTTATGACTGCTGCGCCAGACAATACTGGCGTTCCAGGCCGTTATGCAGACATGAAAACACAATTGTCATCATCGGATTTGGCAATTATGGACAATGCATTTTGGAACGCGCGATATTGACAAACGTCATCTGTGTGGAGCAGCATGTGGCTTATCATGTGTTTGGCGATGCAAAGGATTTTCTTGCGATGCACAGATATTTACATAAAGTATTTTCCATGAATGAAGTATCGCAAACCTCCGATTCCCTGATTTTTCATGATACGGGCTGGGAAGCTGCATGTGGGGTATTGGAGCAGGCTGACCGGATTATTATCTGTACGGACGACGAGCCGCAGGGATGGAGCATATTTTGGCAGCTGAACCGCTATTATAAGATTCGTGGACAGATCCATCTGCACAGCAACCGGAAAGCGCCCGGCGTATCGTATTTTGGAACAAATGAAGAGATCTATACGCCGAATCAGATTATGAGGACAGCGCTGAACCAGGCGGCGATCAGAATTAATGAAATATTCCGCGAATCCGTCGATTATCCTACGCTTAGCTGGGATCGCCTGGATGATTTTCACCGGGAATCTAAAATATCAGCCGCGGATCATTTGCTGACGAAGGTCAGGATTCTTTTAAACGACGAAACGATTACGGAGTATTCTGCAGATACGGTGCAGAGGGCATATGAAAAATATTGCGAGACGAAAAAAAATGAATCCGTAAATGATATGTACCGCAGGCTGGATCACATGCGCTGGCTTCGCTTTTATACGTTTTATAACTGGAACTATGGTAAGGCGCGCCATGATGGGGCAAGGGAGCATCCGATGCTCTGCCCTTACGCGGAGCTGACACCGGAGCAAAAAAGGGAACGCGACGCTGCATGGGAACTGTTAGGCAGTATGAAAACAGAGATCAAATAGCCAGGTCCAGGGCACAGGACGGTAACCGACAGGCTGCGGCAGGTAAGGAGACGACAGGATGAATCAGTATAAAGATCAGAATAAAGAAGCGTTTTTAAATGGCGTAAGAGATGGCATTCCCATTGCTATGGGGTATTTTGCCGTAGCCTTTTCTCTGGGAATCGTAGCGAAAAAAGCGGGCTTAAATCCGTTTCAGGGTTTTATCTCCAGCTTTTTGAATCACGCGTCAGCAGGAGAATACGCTGAATTCACGGTTATTATGGCGAATGCGCCTTACGTGGAGATGGCATTTGTCATATTGATTACAAATATAAGATATTTATTGATGAGCTGTGCGCTCAGCCAAAAATTTGATACAGACACTTCGATGCTGCATCGTTTTTTCGTTGGCTTTGGCATTACGGATGAAATTTTTGGCATCAGCATTGCAGGAACGGGCATCTTAAATCCATACTATAATTACGGCGCGATGTTTATAGCGCTGCCAGGCTGGTCGATGGGGACTGCGCTTGGCATTGTCGCAGGCAACGTACTGCCGGCATCCGTTGTCAGCGCGTTAAGCGTGGCCTTGTATGGGATGTTTGTCGCGATTATTATACCCGCGGCAAAGCAGAACAAAATTGTCGGAGGAATTATCGCGGTCAGCTTTCTTGCAAGCTATGCCGTCTCCCGGACAGCTTTTTTTGACCGGATGTCCGACAGTATGAAGATCAGCCTTTTAACAGTGGTAATTGCGGCCGCGGCAGCTTATTTTTTCCCGGTAAAGCCGGAAGAAGAGGAAGACGGGGCGGAACAAGGCGCAGGCAGTACAAAGGAGGGACTATCACAGAATGGAGCATAATATTTATTTCTATATATTCGTAGCGGCCGCGGTTTCGTGTCTGATCCGCGTGCTGCCGCTGACCTTGATACGAAAAAAGATCAGGCATCCGTTTTTACGGTCATTTCTTTATTATGTGCCGTATGTGACGCTTGCGGTTATGACCTTTCCAGCCATAATATCCGCGCCGCAGGTTCCCTGGGCCGGTGTTCTGGCATTGCTTGCCGGCATTGCCGCCGCCTGGAAAGGCTTGCATATGGTAGGCATTGCCGTGTTATGCTGTGCGGTTGTATTTGTCTGTGAAACGATAGCTGCTTATCTGCTATAGAATACATGCGGCTCGTTTACAGTCAAAAGATGTGTTTGATAAAAGAGAGGGTTTTACAAAATGAGGAGAAAAAGTATTTTAAAACAGCTGCTGATTCCAATGCTTGCGATTGCAATAGCGCTTCCTGCTGTAGTGCTCGTTATATTTACGACTTTTTATGAACGTGAAATATATTCAAAAAATAAGCAGCTTTCAGGGCTTATGGCGGATGAAATCGGAATCTTTATGGATCAGGCATATGCTGTAAACGGGGAGCTTGCGGATAATCCAAGCATTCTGACGATGGATACGGACGTACAGACACCTGTTTTAAAACGGTGTGTGGAAAGAAATTCTTATCTGGATCAGATTTACATACAAGGTACGGACGGGATGCAGACCGCGCGTTCGTCAGGAGAACTGGCGGACCGTTCGGCCAGATGGTGGTTTATACAGATGATGGCGGATCCGCAGGCTTTTATATCCAAATCCTATTATTCTGTCGCAACCGGAATGCCTTGTGCCTCCGTATTTTTCCCAATGTATGAAGGGGATGCGCTGCGAGGCGTTTATGCGGCGGATCTTAAGCTGGATTTTTTGCAGGAATTAATCGGAGAGCACTCTAATGAGGAAGACGGCAGGATTTCTTTTGTGATTGACGGAGAAGGCGTCGTAGTTGCGCACCCGGATCTGACGCAAATACAAGAACAGTATAATTATAAAGAACTGACCTGTACCGTAGCAGTGAAAGACGCCGCCGGAAATCCGGCTGCTGACGAAGAGGGAAATATCCTGACAGAGCAAAAACCTCTTGAAATATCAGACGATATGAAACAGGTGATCGCTCAGGTTATGGCAGGGGACAGCGGCAGCGTTAAAATATCCTACGACGGGCAGAACTATTATGCCAGCTTTGCATCCATTGAGCTTTTGGGAAATTCCGATTCCTGGTCATTAATTACATTACAGAAGCAAAGCACGGCTATGGCAGTCGCTGTGCGCATGCTTCTTGCCGCGGCAGCCGTTTCCGTGGCAGCCGTTTTGGCAGTCGTACTGTTTGTGATGCATCTTGCCCGTAAGCTGACAAATCCGGTAATCGCAATTTCACAGCTGATGAAAGACGCTGCCGAGGGAGATTTTTCCGTTTCCGCGGATGAGGGCAGCCAGACAGAAGTCGGCCAGCTGGCAAAGAGCTATAACGTTATGGCGGACAGAATCTGCGGTGCACTGCGTCATATGACAGGTTATACGAAGGATTTACTGCAGTGTTCGCAGCGCCTGCAGGAAATGGGGTCAGACATTGATGTGATCAGCAATGCCATGCAGGCAATTACGGAAGGCACACAGGCACAGACATCCGAGGTCAGCCAGGTAACAGCGTATATCACACAGATGGAGGAGCGATTTGAACACCTGAAAGAAAGAAGCGCAGACCTGCTGCGCGAGGCGGAGCATACGGTTGCTTCCGGCGAAGAGGGGATGCGCAGCATCAAAGAGCTGGAAGTGCAAAACCATAATGTTGAGACCAATATGGCCGGTTCCTATGAAAAAATAAAACTGCTGGAAGCACACTCCGAAAAAATCGCAAACATCGTGCAGACGATCAGCGCCATTTCTTCAGAAACGGAACTGCTGGCACTGAATGCAAGCATCGAAGCCGCAAGGGCAGGGGAACACGGCAGAGGGTTTGCTGTCGTAGCGGAATCTGTCGGTAAGCTGGCAGCGGATTCCTCCAAAGCATCAGCGGACATCGCAGCGATGATCGAAATGTTCTGCGGTGATATCCAGGAGATTGTTTCCCAGTTCGAACAGATGAAGGCAGCTACATCGGCCCAGATACAGGCGGTTCAAAAGACAGGCGTTATTTTTGCGGACTTTAAAAAGGTGACCGAACAGACCGGAAGCTCCGCAAGCGATATGAACGGCTTTATTCAGGAGATGTATGAGATTGACCAGCAAATTGCGGCCGCTGCGCAGAGAATCCAGGACATTTCAAAACAGGCGGAGGTTTTGTCCGGGGAAGCGGCTGTGTCAGTGGACAAAGAGCTGATGGACATCCAAATCGGCGTGGAGAGCCTTACGATGGTGTCTGATCTGATGGAGCAGGAGATGAGGAAGTTTCAATTGAGTGATGGGGAATGATGGGGATACCCGCAAACGAAAATAGTTTTTCAGATAAAAATTTTTTCAGATACATTGGCGTTTGCGGGTATAAACAGGCTGGATACAAGGCTGCTACATCACAGCTATCTCAATTTTTTCCTTAAGGTTATTCAACATGCTATACTTTATCAGTCCTTCTAACTGCATTCTTCCGACTACAATTCCAGGGGCAATCCCTTGGCCTTTTGCAAAGCGGAGCACGTTCCTTTCTGAATAATCATTTTCTTTTCTGAATTTTTCGAAATCATCTGATGTAATAAGCGTGTCACTGGACCATTTGTCAGCAGCTTTTTCATCCGCATCAGATGTACCATTCGGCTGGCCTACATGGCCAAGCGCAATATGCGCTAGTTCATGAAATAAACTGAACCAAAACTTATCCGCATCCTTTCCTATGGCAGTAAGCCCAACAACAATCTTATTTCCATCCATGAACGAAGCCCCTTGCAAAAAGGAACCTTTCAGATGAGGAAGAAATACCAGCGCTATTCCACAATCCGCAAGACAGCTTTTAATCTTTGGGCAAAATTCCTTTGGCTTGAGCGCCGTCATCTTCCGTATTTCAGGTATAGAAGCAATGAATCCCTTGATATTCATGGGTGCTGTTTGGATATCACGAGCCTTGATTTTTGCTTCCTGCGCCCATGCCATCAAAGCCAGATCACTTTTCTCAGTAATCGCCAGCCTTCTGCAGGCGATTCTCGTAATCTGCTCATTTCCAAGAAGCGAAAGCTCAACGACTTCAAAGTATTTTCTCAGATAAACGACCTTATCCTTAGCATCTCTGGCCTTCGGAACCCATCCGAATTTTGCCATTTCACTATAAGGAAATTGTTTTGCCGTCTCAACATCCGCATCCATTGCATTTTCAGCTTTTGCTTTAATAATCTTTTCTCGGTAGATTGCTTCAAGATTATTCCAGAACTTAGCCGAAACGCCAAGAACCATCTCTAATCTGACAGCTGTCTCAGGTGTTAGCTGCACGTCGCCGTTAATGAGTTTGCTGATATGCTTCTCAGACATATCCATCCTGGCTGCAAACTCCTTCTGGCTCATACCTCTGTCATTCAGCTGCTCTTTCATTGTCGCCCCAGGTGGCGTTGCGATAAAACTGCGACTTCTCACCATAGTGCTACCTCCTTGATCTGTTGACTTTTAATGATAATCGACAATTTCCAAAGTGTTTGCTATTTGGATTGTGCCGCCGTTCTTTTCAAATACCAATCTGTAAGGATGAACCAAATTTACTGCGTATTGTCCTTTTCTATTCTGTGTAAGAGGATGACATCGCCCGATGTGAAACTGTATCATCATCTCAACAGTATCTGCGGCATCAATTTCATCTATACGCTGGTGTATTTTATCAGCCATTTCCCGACCATATGTCCTCTCCGCAGTTTTGACATCCGTACAAATCTTTTCAATTTTCTTATTTTTGTACGTGATATCCAAATTATCACCTCTCTTTAAAATTTACCTTTGAGGTTAATCTATGATAGCATAGATATCTCATTTCGTCAAGCTGGCAATTACGATTGATTATAGTAAGGAACTGTGCAGTTACTAAACGTATGATTTTGACAGCAAATGTGTGGCCGCAAGATTTTTCTGGTCTGGCTTCTGAGAAAAATGTATTTAAGGGGATGATGCTTGGAAAAAGGAAAAATTACATTATTGAGAAGGGCATTGATCTTACGCAACGATTGGGGCTGGTATGAGAAGGAGTTAAATGCAGAGACAGAAGTACACAGGGTTTTGAAGGTCGCATACTATGATGAGTTCCGGACGGTAAAGCAATATACTGCAAAAAGCAACTTTTTATAACAAAATGTTATCTGAAAGTATTTTACATCAATTCATATTAATTTGCAACAGGAAAGAAAATATGAAAAATTGTATGTGATATCTTTTGGTCTTTATTGCCATATTTCCTGATTTGAAATCCGGTTCTTTTTTTGAGATATTCCTTTATTTATGCGGGTTTCGGGCAATAAAATTACAAAATAAAAACATAACATTTTGTTATAAAAAGTTATGTTTTTATTTTGTAATTTTTTTTATTTGAGATTTGCAGTGGCAGTCTGGGTACGGAACGGAGGAAATGATGAAGGAATTAGATTATGGCAGGATGGGAATGAGAATCCGTCAGGTCAGAAAGGCAAAGGGCTGGTCGCAGGATGAGCTTGCAAAAAGATGCGGGATTAGTATGTCTTTTTTAGGGCATATTGAGCGGGGCACCAGAATTATGAGTCTGGAGACATTTGTCAGTATCTGCGGGGCATTGGAGGCTGATGCGGACGAACTGCTCTGGGGAGAGGTACATTCGTTTGATGCAGTATTGGATCTATGGGAGTCATCAGACGTAATGCCCCGGTGCATCCGCGGGCAGTCAGTTTATCGGGATTACAGATGATGCTTATATCCGGTTCAACGATGGTTTTTTCTAAGGAACTGTGCAGAAATAACTGATGCAAGCTGCGCAGTTCCTAAGATAACAGGTCATAAAAAATATCTTTCAAGGGAATAGCGAAATCATGATAGAGGGATACAGGAATTGTGTCCGTGCAGGCTTCCCGTTCCCGTTCGATCATGTCATCCGCCGGGAGTTGGTACACTCCGTCCAGCCTGTATTTTCCGTTCGTAAGCAGGTAGGCTTCGATGGAGCGCAGCTTTGCATCAACGATCCAGTATTCTTTTACACCTGACTTTTCGTACAGGTCTTTTTTATAACCCTTGTCATTTTTGGCCGTGCTGGGGGAGAGCACTTCTGCTACAAGGTCGGGTGCGCCGTGGATGCCGTCCTGGCGGATGATGTCTTTGTCGCAGACAATCATTGCATCTGGAATTACCCGGTCGTCCTCTGTAAGATAGACATCTACGCCATCTGCGAATGCCTTGCAGGTTTTTTGTTTCAGATAGCTGCGGAAGATATAATAAATGTTTGATGCTGTCCGGCTATGATTTATCGATGGGCTTGACATCATATAGATTTCCCCGTGCAGCAGTTCTTCACGGGGTTCTTCCTGATATGCCAGGTTTGTGTTCATGGCTTTCTTCCTTTCCTTTGGGTTTTTATGAAAGCTTATTCTATTCATGCCAACCCTTCTTTCTTTGTCCAATATAACATTGCAAAAGCAGTGTGTCAAGAAAAAAGGGCTGGGATAGCCATGTATTTAAAGATAAATCATGCCAAGAACAAAGACGCCAAAAACAGCATACAAATTGTTCACCACCAGACAAATTTTCATAAGATTACCACGCACGCTGCCTTTTGTATAAAAGGCAATGGTTAGGATGCCGCTGAAAATCATAAATGCCGCATAGCAGGTGATCATAATTTCTGCCACGGGCGTTTCCAGGGCCCAGTCGAACGTCCGAAGCGGCAGGATCGTCCACGGAATAAAAAGCATAATCGTACTGACGGCGGTTAAAATTTTATTTTTCATCATAAATTATCTCCTTTCAGCCTTTCCAAAGAGGGAACAGGCAGCCAATAAACAAATAACAGTGATACAGGAGGCAACAGGCAGCCACGGAACGAGTGCAGGCTCGGCTGTACTGAGATTGGCGGCTACCTTGCCATACTCTGCCGTTATCACAAAGAACGGGTAAGCCATAGGATACGCAAACCAGGCTTTTGTGTTAATGATTAATACGGACGGCACGATAGAAGCAAGCCCTATCCCGACAGAGAAAATCGGTGTCTGGATACAAACCGATAACAGCCAGAAAAAGGCAAGCATCGGTATGGATGATGCAAGCAGCAGCCCTGCTTGCTTACATACAAACAGCGGCGGCAGGAAAAAAGGATAGTTCTGCGTTTTTGTCACAATAGCAGCGCTCAGATAATACATGGCAGCTGACATAAGCACCTGTACAGTGGCCAGGGAAAGCAGCACAAAAAACTTGGCGATACATAATTTTGCCGTAGGGACGGGCAGGGAAAGCATTTTCAAAATACCCCTGCCGCTTCTTTCGGTCTGGTTAAGCAGGACGGTACTGACAACCATGCTTGCAGGAAAGATAAACCACGACATTCCAAGAAATCCCTGTATCAAAAAGTTGTATTCCGCGGATATGCCCTCTGCCTGCATTTGAAAGTTGATATCAGCATTCAAAATGGATGGAAGCCATAAGGCAATTACTGCTGCCGCTAAAATCAGCAGGATTTTAGAACGGCGTATTTTCTGAAACTCAACACCAAGTAATGAAAGAAAATTCATTCCACAGCCCTCCTTAGTTTTAAAAGCATTACTTCTGCAGCAGCGATAACAGCGATTTCTATCACACTTGCAGCCAGCATATTTCTGATCACAGTTTCTGCCGTTCCCGCAAATATTTGAAACGGCAAAGCAAACGGAAACAGGGATAAAACAAATGTATCTGTCGGCAGCATGGTTGCCGTAAACACACAAATAACTTCAATGCCAAGTGATACCCACATATTCTGGCACAGCGATGCGATGAGAAGTGATAACAATGTTGCCGGCAGCATTAAGGCAAAAGCATATCCAAAGCTTTTGAACAGTTCCAATGTAAAATTGACCGAAAGCTCATACGCATACCAATGTACAGAACAGTAAGCGATACCAGTCGCTTCAAACACTAAAATCACAATTCCCATACCCGCAAGCAGAAGCGTTTTGCCAAAAAATAAATCTCGTTCCCTGACAGGCAGCATACACATTTTCAGCATGGCGTTATCTGCGTACTCGGTATGGTACATCAGGCACGCGCCTGCCGCTAAAAGCAGCACATTGAGCATAGACATCATCTGCCAGTTGGCGTCCATTAAAATTTGAATCGGAGAGCCGTCAAGTCCGATATAAATGTCTGAACGGAATGCCATATTTATGACAGGAACGGCCGCAGCCAGCAGGCCGCCTGTTATGCATGCAGGGATAAATCCTGTTCGTTTTATTTTTCTGCATTCCAAACCAAAGGTCATCTTGCACCACCTCTTTCTCTGTTATCGGCTTCAATCAACGCAAGGAAAGTATCTTCCAGATGATCGGCAGGACAGCCCTGTGATACAGCTTTTTGCGTCAGTTCCTGAAGGCTTCCTTCAAAGAGCAGCCGCCCGTGATTGAGAATGCCGATATTGTCCGCCATAAGCTCGATTTCAGAAAGCAGGTGTGAAGATACCAGGACCGTGCAGTCAAACTTTTGCGGCAGAGAACGGATCAGCGTTCGGATTTCGTGGATGCCTACGGGGTCAAGCCCGTTTGTCGGCTCGTCGAGAATAAGGACAGGCGGCCTGCCAATCAATGCGCCGGCAAGCCCTAATCGTTGTTTCATGCCGAGCGAATATTTTTTGGCCAGCCGGTTTTTATACGGTGTCAGCCCAACAAGTTCTAAAGCATCTGCAACAGCAGTTTTGGACAATCCTAAAATCCTGCATATAATTTCCAGATTTTCCCTGCCGCTTAAATTTCCGTAAAAAGCAGGGGCCTCAATAAATGACCCGACTTCCTTCAAAATCTCAATGCGGTTCTGCGGATATTTTTTCCCGCCAATGACGAAAGAACCGTCTGTGGGTTTTGTCAGTCCAAGGAACATTTTCATCGTTGTGGATTTGCCTGCTCCATTCGGACCGAGGAATCCGTACACCTTTCCTTTGGGGATATGGAGATTCACTCCGGATACAGCCGTAAAGTCTGCATAGCATTTGGTTAAGTTGTTTGTTTCAATCATGTTCATAGCTGTCTGCTCCTTTCTTGATCTGGCTTCATTCTATCATCCCAACCTTACGGCAGCATTCTCCCTGCCTTACATCTGCCTTACATTTTTTCGCACATTATGACTTTTTATTTTTGTGTGGTATAATAGAAAGTAAATAGAAAGCAGTTAAGGAAAGAAGGTGTCCGTATGGATTTTGATTATTTAAAGCAGAAACGGCTGCTGCTCGTAGATGATGAGCAGGAGCTTTTGGATATGGTGGTAGCTATTTTAAAAGAGGAAGGTTTTCATTCCATAGCAGCCGCACGAAATGTGAAGGAAGCGCTGGCTCTGGCAGACAGTTTTCATCCGCAGCTGGCAATCCTTGATGTCATGCTGCCGGACGGCAATGGGTTTTCCCTTATGGAACAGTTAAAACAAAAAGGGGAATATCCTGTATTGTTTTTAACTGCCCGTGGCGAGGATGAGGATAAGTTCAAAGGCTTTGGCCTTGGCGCCGATGATTATGTGGTCAAGCCTTTTCTTCCAAAGGAGCTGGTATTCCGCATCATGGCAATTCTGCGCAGAAGCTATAAAGATGAAAATCCTCTTGTAAAACTGCAGGACAGCGAGATTGACTTTGACCGTGCAGAAGTCATCAAAGGCGGGGAACATATGGCCCTGACCGCCAAGGAACACGATATTCTGGCGGCCCTGTACCGCAGCGCGGGCCGTATCGTTACGATAGATGCCCTGTGTGAAGCGGCGTGGGGCGAAAATCCTTTCGGATATGAAAATTCTTTGATGGTTCATATAAGACGCATCAGGGAAAAAATCGAATTAAATCCCTCGCGCCCCGTATCTCTGATCACAGTTAAGGGATTAGGATATAAGCTGATAGTCGGGGGTAAATGATATGAAAGGCGTACCGAAACTCATACGCCGTTTTGTCGGCATTTTGTTTTTCAGCTCCATTCTGCTGATTACCTTAAATATCGTCCTGCTGGCTGCAGTTACATTAAGGCAGATGCCCAATGGAGCGCCGTGGAAAACGGCTGAAGAAACTGCTGCGGCTTTACATCAGACAGAGGAGGGAACGTATGTACTGGACAGTGAAATGGCTCTGGAACTAAAGGAAGAGAATGTCTGGGGCATTTTTATCGACAACGACACAAAAAAGGTTGTCTGGAAAACCGATGATTTGCCGGACACCATACCCAAAGCCTATACGCTGTCAGACATAGCAAGCCTGACCCGTGGTTATATAGACGGTTATCCCACCTTTACAGGAGAAGCAGAAGACGGACTTGTCGTGCTTGGTTATCCGAAAGAGAGTTTTTGGAAACATATGTGGCCGGGCTGGGATTATCGGCTTATCGCTGACTTGCCGAAAATTGTACTTACGGTACTGATTATCAATGTCATCGTCATATTTATGATCTATGCGACAGCAAATGCAAAACTCTTAAAATCCGTCGGTCCCATTACAAAGGGAATCCAGGATTTATCGGCGGGAGAGCCTGTGCGCATCAAAGAAAGCGGACTGCTTTCTGAAATTTCCGCAAACATCAATCGTACTTCTGATATTCTTCAAAATCAGAAATATCAGCTCCGAAAAAAGGAAACTGCCAGAGCAAACTGGATTGCGGGAGTTTCGCACGACATTCGAACGCCGCTGTCTATGGTAATGGGCTATGCAGGCCAGTTAAAAGACGATGCGGATTTGACGGACGATAAACGAAAGAAGGCGGAAGTCATCGTAAAGCAAAGCAGGCGCATGCAGAATTTGATCAATGACCTTAATCTTGCCTCCAAGTTGGAGTACAATATGCAGCCGATAAAACCGGAAAGGCAAAATCTGATTGCGATTGTCCGCCAGGTTGCCGTCGATTTTATTAATATGGATATCGAGGGCAAATACCCGATAGAATGGCAGACCGATGAAGCCTTAACGCTATGCCCGGTCAATGCGGACAAGGATTTGTTAAAACGTGCGGTTGGCAATCTCCTTCAAAACAGCATCAACCATAACGAACAAGGCTGTAACATTTATATCAAGGTGACGGCGGATGCCAATGGGTATACCGTAACAGTTTCCGATGATGGTGTCGGGGCAGCGGATGCGTTGATAGAAAAGCTCAACAAGACACCCCATTATATGCTCTGCGATGAAAACACAACCGAGCAGCGGCACGGCCTGGGATTGCTGATTGTCAGGCAGATCGTATCCGCCCACGGCGGAACAACCGTCATTGGCAATAGTTCTTATGGAGGATTTTCGGTAAAACTTATGCTGCCATCGAATGCAGATCGTTAAAGCCGATCCATGATCCATAAATCATCACAGATGCTGACTTTTTTTGTCCTGGAAGGTAAAAGAGTTATCTTTCCATCATTGTTTTATAAAAATATCCAGGTTGCTTTTTTCCGCATCCTTTCGTATACTTAAAAACAAGAAAACAGTAATGCGGCAAAATCATCAGGGAGGTGCAAAGTGATCAGGAAAGCAGCAGTCGGAAAACAGGATTTTCGTGAAATCATAGAAGGCAATTACTTTTACGTCGATAAAACCGGCTTTATAAAAGAATGGTGGGAAAATGGCGATGATGTTACTCTGATCACCCGGCCAAGGCGGTTTGGAAAAACACTGACGATGCGTATGACAGAGCAGTTTTTTTCCGTAAAATATGCTGCATGCGGCAGCATTTTCCATGGATTAAAGATCTGGGAAGAAGAGAAATACCAAAAGCTGCAGGGGACATATCCGGTCATTTACTTAAGCTTTGCGATCATCAAAGAGGATTCATTTGAAAAAACGAAGAAAAAGATCTGCCAGTTAATCGCGAATTTATATGCTGATTATACATTTTTGCTTAAAAGTGACTGTTTAACGGAAAACGATAAGATTTTTTTTAGCAGAGTGTCTGCGGATATGGATGATGTGACTGCTACAATGGCATTGTATCAGCTTTCCATTGCTTTGCACAACTATTATAATAAAAAAGTGATCATACTTCTGGACGAATATGATACGCCGATGCAGGAAGCATATCTGAAAGGATATTGGGAGGAACTCATTATTTTTATAAGGAGTTTATTTAATGCCGCTTTTAAATCAAATCCCTGCCTGGAACGGGCCATTATGACTGGCATTACCAGGGTAGGAAAAGAATCCATTTTTTCAGATCTGAATAATTTAAAGGTTGTTACAGTGACTTCTAAATCGTATGCGTCTGCTTTTGGATTTACAGAAGACGAGGTATCAGCGGCCTTGACAGAATATGGGCTTGCTAAGAAGAAAGAGGATGTCAGGCAATGGTATGACGGTTTTACATTTGGCAGCTGCAGCCATATTTATAATCCGTGGTCTGTCGTGAATTTTCTGGCCGAGCGGGAGGTTGCTCCTTACTGGGCAAATACGAGCTCGAATGGATTGGTAAAAAAACTGTTTCGCCAGCGTGGAAAAAGATTTAAGATCATACTGGAAGACCTGCTTATCGGAAAATCATTTGAAACGGCATTATTAAATGAAGAGATCATTTTCAGCCAGCTGGACCACAAAGAAAGCTCTGCCTGGAGTCTGCTGCTGGCCTGCGGCTACCTGAAAGCAATTCATGTGAAAAGATGTCCGAACGGTAAAAAAAGATATACGCTTTCAATTACAAATATGGAAGTACGTACTGTGTTTGACGAAATTGTGACAGAGATCTTTTCAAGCAGCGAATCTGATTATAGTGAATTTTCGGAGGCTCTTCTTTTGGGAGACAAAAAGCTTATGAATGAATATGTGAATACGGTTGCGGCAGAAACCTTCAGCTTTTTTGATACGGGAACACATCCTTCTGCGTTCAGGCAGTCAGAAAATTTTTATCATGGCTTCGTGTTAGGGTTAATTGCAGATTTGAGAGGGAGGTATGCTGTAACCTCTAACCGGGAAAGTGGTCTGGGAAGGTATGATGTGCTGCTTGAGCCGGCGGATGCAAGCTGTGATGACGGCATCATTTTGGAATTTAAAGTGCAGGAGCCTGCAGAGGGGTCCTTGCAGGCTGCGGTGCGGTCAGCACTTGATCAGATCATAGACAGAAAGTATGCTGCGCATTTGATTTCGAAGGGCATTCCAAAAGAGCGTATCCGGATCTATGGTTTTGCGTTCAGAGGAAAGGAAGTACTGATTGACGGAGGATTTATACAGAAATTGGAGCAGGAGAAAGGAAATGGTTAAAATGATTATTTCAACATACCCTTACAGCGAACTTTTTAGCAATAGAATAAATTTGTGATTTGAAACTGCATCAATAAAATTTGGCTGACATGCCGCATGATAGAGGAAGAAGATGAAAAAATGGTGTTAAACTGGGCAGAGGAAGAAAAAGCTCTTTTGAATATTGAAAAAGTGATTGCATGCAGCTGGTGCATGAACAGCCGGCAGTTGAACGAATGCTGTAATAATCTGCATAAACAAGATCAAAAAATACTGCCGGGAAAGCTGGGCAGTGCATTCCTCGCTTTATTAGATCAGGTATCTGCCAGAGAGACAGGAATGATTGGGAACATCTGGTCAGATTTGATGCAAGATGCAGGACGGCTGCAGAAATTAATAAAGGAACATAAGGAACTGGATCGTAAAGCATGGCTTTTGGCACTGCCCAAACTGGAAAAACAGAAGGATGTATATTTTAAAACGGATCTGGGAGAGGCATTTGTCCAGACGCTGACAGACAAATTGGAAGCAGGATTGGCTGAAAGAAGACAGGCACACAACGAAAAGACAGTGATAGAAAGTTTTAGCTGGGAGATTCGTGCAGAGGATGAAAAAGAGCTGGAGAAAATCGCACTTTGGCTGATGAATGATGTACAGAATCGTAAAGAAAAGACAAAAAAGAAAAAGACAGGCAGTTTCTTAAAACGGTTCAGACAAACTGCGATTGCGGCATGTGCCTGTCTGTCGGTATGTTTTATGACTGTCTGGCTGCGGGAACAGATAAAAAGTAATCTGGACAGATGGAAGGTACAGCAGATGAAAGTCCCGACTGCTGAAAAGGAAAAAACTTTCATGGAAGAAAATCCAGAAACGAAAATGCGTGCTGCAGATCATATGGAAGTATCGCCGGATGCAGATGCATCTATGAAAGACAGAGAGAAGCAGGATGAAACGCCAGCAGAATCCAGACCGAAAAAACTGCCGCAGTATGAGAAAATGTCGGACAAATATCCAGAGCTGTATGGATGGCTTCAGATTCCAGAAACACAGATTGACATGCCCATCATGCGGCCAAAAGAGGACAGGGAGTTTTATCTGCATCATGATTTTATAGGTGCAGAATCGGCAGAGGGTGCATTGTTCGTAGATCAGAAAAGCAGCAGCTGGCCACAGGACAGCAATATAGTTATTTATGGGCATAATATGAAAAACGGACATATGTTTGGCATGTTGAAAATGTATCATGATAAGGATTTTTTTCAGGCGCATAGGAAAATACAGTTTGATACGCTTTATGAAACAGGGCTATATGAGGCAGTGGCTGTGTTGAAAACAAGGATATTGAATGAAGATGAAGAAGGGTTTCGTTATTATCAGTTTTTTAACTATCAAAATGAAATGGAATTTCAAAAGTGCCTGGAGTTTATTGAAAAAAACCAGATGTTTGGAACTGACAGTACATTAGAGTATGGGGATCATATATTGATGCTGTCTACTTGCGAATATTCACAGGAGAATGGAAGATTGGTAATTGTTGCCCGAAAAATGGATTGAAAATGTAAGACAGAATTATAATGACCGTTTACCGATAAGGAAGCGGTCTTTTTTGTTTTCACGGAAACGGCAAAGCGCCGAAAAGGGGCAGCTTGCCGGAACTGGAAGGGAGAGTGGCAGAAATGAAAGAAAAAAGCATAGATTGTAAAGTTTTTGGATATGCCCGTGTGAGTAGCCATGAGCAGAAAGAAGATAGGCAGGTGATTGCACTTAAAGAAATGGGTGTTCCAGATAAGCAGATTTATATAGATAAACAGTCTGGAAAGAATTTTGACAGGCCCCAGTATCAACGGCTGCTGAGGAGGCTGGATGACAGCTCGATCCTGTTTGTGAAGTCCATTGACCGGCTGGGCAGGAATTATGCAGACCTGAATGAGCAGTGGCGCATTATCACAAAGGAAAAGGGTGCAGATATCGTTGTTATTGATATGCCGCTGCTTGATACAAGGCAGGAAAAGAATCTTCTGGGCACATTGATCAGCGACATTGTACTCGTGCTGCTGAGTTACGTTGCAGAAAATGAGCGTATCAGTATCAGGCAGAGGCAGGCGGAAGGAATCGCCGCTGCAAAAGCAAGAGGTGTAAAGTTCGGAAGGCCACCAGTACCGCTGCCGGATAATTTTTATGAAGTACATAAGCAGTGGAGGGAGAAGAAACTAACATTAAAACAAGCGGCAAAAGCCTGCAGCCTGCCGGAAAGCACGTTTTTTGACAAGGCAAGGAAATTTGAAAAGTCCTGATTTTATGTGTTAGGCAGAATCCGAAAAAGTGTACTTTTCCAAATTCTGCCAAAAAGAACGATATAACTATATTTTATCATAAAATGCCGAAATATCAATTAAAAATTGCTGATTTTTTATATATAATGGCATTTAAAATTTAACGTGGAAAAGTACACTTTTCCGAAAAAACTACAGAATAAAGTATGATAAATAATTTAGCAGAGAGGGAATGAGAGATGAAAAAAAGAAGAAAAAATAAGTTAGTCAGTGTTTTTGCAGCTGTTATAGTGACCGCAATGAGCATGTTAACCACCGGGAAAGCAGTTGCATCTGAAATAACAGCTGCTGAATGGCAGACAAGTACAGTATATAATGGAAGAAATACTGAACTTCAAAATTATACAAGATGGGCCAGTCCGGTAAGCTCTTACCTGACTACTTGCTTAAATGGAAATTTAATGCGTGTGCAGTATGTTAATTCTTTAGGCAGCATAGTAGTGGAGTATTATGATGCTTCTTATCAATTATTGACATCAAAGACCATTTCACCAGAACTTCCAATATTTGGCGGGTTTTATGAGACAGATCGCTACTATTTTTTATTAACTGGCCAGGAAAACAAAAGCCAGTCGCCGGAAGTGGAAACATATCGAATTACAAAATATGATAAGGATTGGAATCGGATTGCTTCTGCGAATCTTAAGGATTGCAACACGACAGTTCCGTTTAACGCAGGTTCTGCACGTATGTATTCTAGTGGAAAATATTTATTGATCCGAACCTGCCATAAGATGTATAAATCTGACGATGGCTTGAATCATCAGGCCAATGTAACCATACAGGTGGATATGGAAAGCATGGAAATTACGGATTCATTTACTAAGACTATGACTTCTAAATATGGATATGTCAGTCATTCATTTAATCAGTTCATAAAAGTAGAAAATAATCAGATTATTGCTCTTGACCATGGCGATGCTTATCCAAGATCAATTGTACTGATAAAGTATCATACGGATATGTCAGGAGGTAAATTTACACCAGATTATTTTAATCCGTGTACGGTAACAGATGTTGTTGCTATTCCAGGTGGGATAGGAGAGAATGTAACGGGTGCATCAGTGGGAGGATTTGAAATAGCTGAGTCTTCTTATTTGGTTGCGGGCAATTCTGTTTTGCAGGATAATCAGAACCTGAGCAGAGCAACCCGTAATGTATTTGTGGCAGCAGTGGACAAGAATAGTGGCAATGTTACGATGAACTGGCTTACCAGATATAGCGAAGGTGAAAAGACAGTATCCACGCCGCATATGATAAAAATCAGTGATAATAAGTATATAGTGCTTTGGTCACGGAATAATACTACAGTATACTATACCATTGTAAATGAAAATGGAAAACAGACAGGTGGAATATATGAAATGGATGGCAATTTATCTGATTGTGTTCCAGTTATCGTAAACGGAAAATTAGTATGGTATGTATGGAGTAATGAGCAGATTGTATTCTATGAGATCAGACTTGATGATTTATCGCAGAATCGTACAAAGATGATAAGAAACGGTGTAAAAGAAAGTGACGTTGTAGATACAGGAAATAACACAACACAAACACCTGGTACAGGATCTTCAGATTCGGGAACGACACAGACGACAGGTACTGATCCTGCGAATAAAGAATATACTGTTACATTTTATGCGGGCGATGGCAGGGTGATCGGGCATGATACCATGACTACGGTAAATCAGAAATTGCCAGCGCTTCCAAGTGCATATAGGAGCGGATATATATTCAATGGATGGTATACAGATGTCTATGGAGGGACAAAAATAACGACATCAACCTTATTTCATAGCAGCGATACGGTATATGCCAAGTGGGGTAAACAGACCGACGCAGACAAACCGAAAGAATATAGAGTTACATTTAATGCTAATGGAGGTACGATAAGCGGAAATGCCATTTTGGATACAGAAAATCAAAAACTCGATGATCTTCCAGAAGCCACAAAATGCGGATATATTTTTCAGGGATGGTATACAAATAGTGGAATCCATATTACAAAGGAATACCAGTTTCAGCAAGACATGACGGTCTATGCGCAGTGGAAACAGGACTTTGAGAAGTATGATGATTATTTTTCAATTTCCGAATTGACAGATACGACGGTATTGATACAATTGCGGATGCCGAAAGGATATACAAATTTCAGTTATTTATTTGGGACATCCCAGGATAAGATGTTTGAAGTTTCTGAGAAAAATATGAAGGCAGATATTGTTAGAATTCCGATCACAAATCTTTCACCAAATACAACATACTATTTTTCAGCAAGCTGTTTGTTGGATAATCAAAAAATAGAGCTGCCGATAAAATCATTTACTACAAAACAGGCGGTTATTAAAGAATATACGATTACGTTTCAGGCTTTAGGAGGTACAGTTGTTGGAAGTACTACGTTGAATACGGTAAACCAGAAACTGCTCACACTTCCATCGGCAAGCAGGAACGGATATATATTTGAAGGATGGTACACGGATTTTTACGGTGGGACTAAAATAACAACATCTACGATATTTTATGAGAATTGTACAGTTTATGCACACTGGTCAGATGAAAGACAGTCTTACGATAGTGCAGGGACAGATGAAAAAGTGAGTGTGGAAAAGGTAAAGCTGGAGAGTGTGAAAAGTCCATCAAAGGGAAAAATGAAGGTAAGCTGGGAGTGGTATGTGTCGGGAGATGGATATCAGATTGCATATTCTAAGAACAGGAAATTTCCGTCTGGCAAGACGGCCATTAAAAATGTGAATTGTGTTTACAGTTCGAAAACCATTTCAAAATTATCGAAGGGAAAGACTTACTATGTGAAAGTTCGTGCATATAAGAAAGCAGGCGGGAAGAAATATTATGGGGCCTGGAGTAAGGTGAAGAAAGTGAAGATAAAGAAATAATAGAAACGTGGAGGAGCAAGTATGAAAATATATAAGAGAATTATTTCATTCTTTTTAGTATTGTTTTTAATTGTCGGGAATTTTTCATTAAGGATCTCATTAAGTGCAGACACAAAAGAAGGAGGCGAGGCTGATAATTCTGGGTTATCTAATCCGAAAAAGCCGCAGTCTGCGGATGATGCATGGGAAGGATCTTATGTGAATTTCGGAACGTGGAATAAGGCGCCGCTAAAATGGCGGGTATTAAATAATAATGGAGCAGAGTTGCTGTTAATGACAGATGAATCTGTAGGAGAGTACCCATATCGTCACGTGGATACACTTCCGCTGTTATCTAGTGAGCATACATGGGAAAAATCGACTCTTAGATCATGGCTTAATAATGATTTTATCAAAGCTGCGTTTAATGATGTTGAACAGAATGCTTTAAAAATTAATGTGGTAGAAAATGGATATACAGCATCAAAAGATTTTGATTCTGGTCCAACTACCTATGACAAAGTCTATATATTATCTGCCACAGAAGTTTTGAACCCGAATTATGGTTTTTGGAGCGATGCAGATAATTCGAAATCAAGGGCGTTTACAGGTCATACTAATTCTGGCCAAAAGTATAGCGAAAATGTATGGACACGTACAATATGCCAACAATTTTTTGACGGGATATATGCTGCATGGCTTGATAAGAATGGCAAAATCATGATAAGACGAGGAGCTTGGGATCCGGTCACACATGAAAAGGATGTACATCCGGTTATAAAGGTTCCTATTACTGCCGTCAATGGTGAATGGGAAGATCTGCATGGAAAAAATACAAAGTCTGCTGTTTTAACGATTTATGAGAACATAGAAAAACCGGATAGTTTAACGAGCAAATATATTTTATCAGATGGTGCAGATGTCGATAATGGAAACCATGTAGTCAGAACGCACGAAGATGGCTGTGCGACAATTACAGGAAATTGGGAACAGGTCATTATTTCGAAAGAAAATTTTTCAACCCGCACATTGACAAATAAGCGGCTGGAGAGATCGAAAAAAGTTTACTTACAGCCAAAATCAAATAAACCTGTGATCAATGGAGTTTGGATTGACAATACAGATGTATTACACGAAGAATTTACTATAGATTTTTTGGAAAGCGAAGCGGTAACATTGGAAGCAGAGATTGACTGGGGTGAAAAAAATTATAAAACAATTGAGTTGGCTCAAGATGGAAAGAAAGCCGTATTTACCGGAGATACGTTAGAAATGGTTTTTAAAGATAAATTTGATGTTAGTAATCCTATATATATACGGGCAATAGATGACGAGGGATCGGTTACAGTAAAGAAACTGATGATTTCACCAGAAAGTTACAGTCCCATAATGGATCTCGTAGAAGGTTTTAAACTTTCTCTTGGGAACTCAATTAGTCTGAAGTTACCGGAAAGTTTTCCATTTGTTGGAGGCGAAGAAATAGGGTTTGATATATCAAGTGGAACAGTGCCGATTACATGTACGATAGAAGATGGTAAAGTAAAAGGTGTAATAGGGATTGCATTTAAGGAATATGTAGATAAAGATAATTGGGCAACAAGCCAAGCAAGTGGTTATCGTAGTGATTACCTGAAAGCGGAGACAAAGTATGCTTTTAAAGTAATTAAGAGCATTAAAGAATCTGTAGATGACGCAAAAAAATCTCTTCAAAAACTTAAAAACATAAAGCAAAAATATAAAACTGCTATGAAATATCCGCAGGGTTCTTATGTATTTAAGACTAATTTTACGGTATTAGGCTTTTTTGAAGGATATGTTGCAAAAGATGAATTTAAGTTCTTAGATGGAGGAGTTATTTTTAATCCGTCTGTTTCATATGGTGGTTCAGGTCAATTTTTTTTGGGAGAGATACCATGTTATTGGGAATGGGAAATCAAAGAAGAAATTGAAGCAAAACTAAACTTGTTTAGAAGGGAAGCAGCAAAGGAGTTCTTACCTTTTGGAGATATAGGTGGGGAACTGTCGGGAAGCATAGGTGCTGGATTTGGACTTAATAAGTTAATAACTATTGGAGGTGGCGGAAAACTTACTTTTAAACCATTAGTAAAATTAGCAAAAGATTTATATTTTAGCACAAAAGTGTCAATAAATGCATATTTTAAGGCAAAACTTGCTTTTTTGGAATATAAACACGATTTTAAACCAATAAAAGAATGGCTGATCGAATATCCAAAAACGTCAACTTCTACAACTTCAATATCTGATATAGATAAGTTTGATTATTACGATATAAAACATTACACGCTGCAAGATTTAAATTATTTGGACAAAAGTTCAGATTTTAATGCGAATCTTAATAGGTGCTCTGTGAAAGAAAAAGGCAGTTCTATAAAAAATAATACATCTAATGTTTTTAAGACAAATACATATTCCGAAACATCGCCAAAACTGGCAGCTTTTTCAGATGGCAGTAAAATAGTTGTGTGGATTGACAGTGATTCTTCTGATATCAATGCAATCAGCCTGTATTATTCTTATTTTGACGGAAATGTATGGTCTGCTCCAGCGGTAGTTGAAAATGATGGGACAGTTGATTTTTCGCCGGATTTGGTTATTGTTGATGATATAGCTTATATTGTATGGCAGGATGGCCGAAAAGAGTTTTCGAATCAGGATACACTTGAGACAATTGCTTCTGATATGGGAATTACAGCAGCCGTATTTGACCGCAATCATCAGACGTTTCAATGCAAAGATTTGACCGAAACAGTTGATGGACTGAACATGCAGCCAAAACTTTGTGGGAAAAATGGTGAAATTTCTGCTGTCTGGCTAAATAACAAGGCAAATGATTGGTTTGGACTGAATGAAGAAAATATTATTATAGGAAGCAAATTAAACGGGGCAGATTGGCAAAATCCAGAAATTTATTATGATTCCAGAAAATCTATCAACAGTTTTTCTGTAGACTATATAAATGATCAACTTCATATTGCCTTTTGTGAAGACAGTGATAACAATCCAGAGACAACGGATGATTTAAAGATTTATTTAAATGGAAATTTGGTAAATGGAGTATCAGCGGGATCATCACCGGTTTTAGACAATGGCACATTATATTGGTATGAGGATGGAAAAATTGTGTGTCAGGATATAGATAGCAATGAAAAAAAAATTGTTGTGGATAGTGATAATTTGAACACCGACAGATTTCAGATAATTTCTGACAATCTGCATAAAGCGCTTATATTTGCTGTTGCAGACGGACTGCAAAATGAGTTGTATGCTGTTTATCAGGACGTTGAAACAGAGGCGTGGGGGAATCCAGTATCATTGACAGAAGAAGGCGGCTTTATCTCCGATTATTCGGGTATTTGGACCGGAGAAGGATTGGAAGTTTTCTTGAATAAGACAGACATTACGGGTGATTATGATTCGGAAAATCCATACGGTGAAACCTGTTTAAACAGACTGACGGCTGTTTTGAAACCGGACATTTCAGTAGATGAAGTATTTTTGGATGAAAGTGATATTGTACCGGGAGAAGACATTGATCTTAATATTTCAGTAACCAATCATGGAGAGGTTGCCGGACAGTGCAGGATTCATATACTTAATTCACAAGGCGAAATAATGCAAAGCGAGATGATGCCAGGTAAACTTCTTCCAGGATGTACACAAGAAATAACCTGTTATTATAACGTTTCAGAAGATGATATTGGCAAAAAAATTACATTGGAAGCACAGCTTGTAAGCAGTGATGGAAATACTCTGACAGATGACAAGCCGGAAATAATGCTGGATTATCAAGATATTGCATTAGAAAATACTGGATGGGGGATAGCTCACGATGATAGTGTGTATATCTATACAACTGTGACAAATTGGGGCTATAAAGATTCATCCGCAGTAAAAGTATGTTTATATGAAAATTCTGAACAGGGAACAATGGTTGACAGTGTAGGACTTGATAATGTGGGATCACTGGATGTAAAGAAAGTTTCTTTCCATGTGCCTTATGAAAAGGATAAGGTTTATTATGTAAAAGTGATAGGCATGGAAAATGACGATATGGTAAGCAATAATCAGGATTTTGTTGCATTGGATGAGTCAATTTATACAAGGACACAGCAAGAAGGAGCTTTTTCTACACAAATCCAAAGTATTATTTTAAGTGTTACGGATGCTTCTTTAGATGCAGGCAATACCTTGCAATTAGTAGCAGAGATTTTTCCAGAAGATGCAGAAAACAAAACTTTAAAATGGTCATCCAGCGATGAACAGATTGCAACGGTAGATAATAATGGACTGGTTACAGCCGTTGGAACGGGCAAGGCTACAATAACTGTTGAGAGCCAGGATGGAAGCGGAAAAAGCGCTTCTTGCGTAATTACTGTCACGAAAATATCTGACAATAATTTCAGTGACGACAATCCGTCCGATGGCACATCAGGCAGTAATCCATCAGGCAGCATACCGGGGAATAACCAAAGCGGCGGCAGTACACCTGGCAGCAATCCAAGTGAAAGCAAGCCAGGCGATAACATGCCAGATAAAAAACCAGGTGATAACAGCAGCGATGGACTGCAGGTAAAATTATTATATTATATTGTTAATTTTGATTCCAATGGCGGTACAAACTTAAGCCGAAAAACCATGACGCTGTTAATGGATGACACACTCGGTATCCTGCCAAAAGTCCAGCGTAAAAATTATACATTCAAAGGCTGGTATATGCAAAAATCAGGCGGTGAGAAGGTTAGTACATCAACCATACTCAATGCATCCACAACCTTGTATGCCCAGTGGACAAAGATTGCAAAACCAGCAAAAGTAAAAAAACTGGCTTTGCGATCGACAAAGAAAAGACAGCTTAAGGTCAGTTTTAAAAAAGTAACTGGTGCAGCAGGATATCAGATTGATTACTCCGCAAATAAGAAATTTACATCTTCGGCTGCAAAGAGAATCCTTACAGTTTCTAAAAACCAGACTTTAAAGAAACTGAAAACAGGCAGGAAATATTATGTCAGAGTGCGTGCCTATAAAACAGGAGCTATGGGCGAAAAGATTTATGGATCTTACAGCAAAATAAAAACGATCAAAATAAAATAAGAAAGTTGTCATATTGGCAGAAATAGGGCTGATATCACAATATTGCCGAAAAAAAGAGAGGAGAAAGAAAATGTTACATAAAACGAAATATTTACCTGGTGTGTTGTTTAGCTTATTGTTTATCTGCATGATACATGTGAATGCTGTAACTGCATCAACAAACCCGTCGTTATCTGCGTCCGCGGATAACGCCAGCATCAGGCAGGGAGATTATGTTTCAATAAGTATAGGCTTGAAAAATAACCCACAGATAAGTACATTGGGGATGTCTCTAAATTATGATAGTAGCATCTTAAAGTATGACAGCAGTTCATGGAGTGAGAGTTTTTCAGGCAGTGATATGACCATGGCATCTGATACGGGTGATGCTGTCAATTTATCGGCAGTATGTGATGACAGCTATTCAGCAGATGGAACTGTTGTGACCGTGCGTTTTTTGGCATCTAAGAATGCATCATCTATTCCGGTCAGGCTGGTTTTGCGGGATATGGCAGATGCTGATTTGTCAGAAGTGTCAAATTGCAGCGTAACAAGTATGGTAAATGTGTCTAAAACAGCAAATACAGAAATAGAAGGATCAGAACCTAATGAGGAAGATTTAGATACAAGCGTGGCAAATGTGTCAAGAGAAACAGCTACGCAGCAGGAGGTTCATATATCTAATGCGAGTACTGGCAATGTGCAGCGTACATCGCAAAGTGAATCATCTGCAGTTTCTGCACCAGCGTCTGGCAGTTCGAAAGCAGATGAAAATTATCAGACAGGTGCAGGGATTGGCAGTGATATTTTTCTTATAGCAGCAGTGATATGTGGAATTTTTGCGCTGATTATGGCAGCAAGGACGAAGGGAGAAAACGAATGATGAAGATAAGGAAACTGGTGGCTGTTGCGCTGGGACTGCTTTTGGGAATGCATGCATTTTCTTATAAAATGTATGCAGAGGACAACTTAGCTTCGATGGCTGATAATGCTGTGTGGGATATCCAAAACGCATTGGATATCCCAGATTGTAAACAAGGTGAGACAGTAACTTTGTCTGTGTATCTGAAAGG
Organism: uncultured Eubacterium sp.; assembly: GCA_948468465.1. The sequence goes on from CAOKJJ010000014.1 coordinate 42,735, forward strand.
TGGTGGTGTGTCTAAAGAACAGGATATTTTGGAAATGAGCGGCATATTGGAATATGATAATAGTCTGTTTATAGTAGAAAAAGCCGATATCCTGCCAGTGGAAAATTCAAAAGTGCAGGCATGGTCTTTTGATGCGTCATCTGGTATGTTTCGTGTGGCATACGAATCAGCGGTTACAGTGCAGGATGGTGGCTTGCTATTGCAGATCCAGCTCCATGTTGCAGCAAATGCGTCTACTGGCAAAACAACAGTCTGCATTACTAATATGGAATGGCATGGTACTGATAATGGGCAGATGGTGGAAGTGGAACATCGCATACCGGCACAGCTTACGATTGCTAAAGCAGACACAAATGTTGTGGTGGGAGATGTGAATTTGGATGGTAGGATAAACCTAATAGATGCAAAGCTGGTCATGCAGCATTATAATGGGGTAAAGAGTTTGGACGGCCAGCAGAAAAAGGGCGCGGATACCAACGGAAATGGTGAGATAAATCTGCTTGATGCGAAGCTAATCATGAAATATTATAATGGAGAAATCAATGAATTTTCATTGTCGTGAAAATCAGGTAAAAGCCGCTAATTGCCCGAAACTCGGTTGTACAAAACCTTGAATTGCCAGACATTTTCTAATGCTGATCAGAGGGCAGAAGGCTTAAGTAAATGACATTGTGAGTGAACAGTAACAAGGCGTGACCACGCAAAATGGAAAAGCATTTATATGATTGCAGGAAAAGATGAAATAGGTTATAATTGAAATAGATCATAAAAGCTATTTTAGCATTCAAAAAGGAGAAAACGATGATGAATCGAAACGTGATCAATTGGTTTATTCTATCCGCAGTCATCATGCTGCTGTTCCCATGGATGGCAGTTACGTTTATCAAAGGCGACGGCGGCATGGCGGTCTGTTTCCTGCTGTTTTTTGCTGTAAATCCCATATATTCTGCTGCGGCCGGCATCTTTGCGGGAAGAAACAGCAGCCGGCTGTGGCATCTGCCAGTCATTGCGGCAGTACTGTTTTTGCTGGGAACATGGATGTTTTTTGACATGGGGGAAACGGCATTTTTACTGTATGCGGCGGTCTATCTTTGCATTGGAATCTGTGCGATGCTGATTTCCATGCTGTTTCATAAATATGCTGGTTCAAAATTAACAGGAAGAAGGGGGAGCATGCAATGAAAAAAGTAGCATTTATTCTGGGCATCATATTTTTGGCTTTAACGTTTGCAGGCGGCGGATATGTTTTGGCAAATCATGGGCAGGTAAATGCCGGATATGCGGTTATTCCAGGAACTTGGACGGTCGTATGCTTTGCCTTTTACCGCAGGGATAAATAGCATTTATGCAGAATCATACGCGTCAGGAGGAACAAAACGGATCATGAACCAGCAGGATTTAACAAAAGGCCCAGTATTTTCCACGATGTCATTTTTTGCCCTGCCAATGATCCTTGGCAATATTCTCCAGCAGGGATATAATATCGTAGATACATGGGTGGTCGGGCATATGATTGGCCCGGATGCATTGGCGGCTGTCGGTTCGGCGTTTGCGCTGATGACATTTCTTACGTCGGTGCTGTTGGGGCTTTGCATGGGCAGCGGAACGGTGTTTTCGCTTTGCTTTGGCGGACATGACAGACAAAGGTTAAAAAGCAGCATTTGCGCTTCTTTTTTTATAGTGTCCGCAGTGGCAGTTTTTCTTACGGCACTTTCTGTTCTTGGCGTGGATGCGGTGATTGCCTGGATGAATATTCCAAAGGAAATTACAGACATGACCAGAGGGTATTTGATTCTCGTATTTTGGGGAATTCCTGCGGTGGCGGTTTATAATTATTTTGGAGCGTATTTAAAAGCGATCGGCAATTCGCTCGCGCCGCTGCTGTTTCTGGGAATCGCGACGATGCTCAATATTGTTCTGGATCTGTTATTTGTAGCTGCTTTTCAATGGGGGACGCTTGGCGCCGCATGGGCGACTGTAATATCCCAATATGTGTCTGGCATGGGGATCGGTATTTATGTGTTTGTAAAAGAACGTGAAATGCGGGATGCATTTTACAAATTTCATATAAATGTGTCCGGCTTTAAGGAAATAGCGAATTATTCAGCGCTTACCTGCATGCAGCAGTCTGTAATGAATTTAGGCATCTTAATGGTACAGGGACTGGTGAACAGTTTTGGAACGACGGTGATGGCGGCTTTTGCGGCGGCGGTCAAAATAGAAGCATTTACCTATATGCCGGCGCAGGAATATGCCAATGCATTTTCTACGTTTACGGCTCAAAATATGGGCGCGGGTAAAAAGAGCCGTGTGACTGGCGGAATACGGTGTGCGGCGGCGACCGTTGTCCTGTACTGCCTGTTTGCGTCGCTTTTGATCTGGCTGTTTGCAGAACCGCTGCTGCTTATATTTATCAAACCATCACAGACAGTGATTCTTGCGGAGGGGGTTCGGTATTTGCGGATTGTCGGGCCGTTCTACTGCGGGATTGGGTGTTTGTTTTTATTTTACGGATTATACCGGGCGGTTGGAAAGCCTGCGATGTCAGTGGTGCTTACGGTCATTTCGCTGGGGACGCGTGTGGTTTTGGCATATGTGCTTTCGTCGATGGAGACGATGCAGGCTGCGGGAATCTGGTGGTCGATACCTATTGGCTGGGGACTGGCGGATCTGGCTGGCTATTTCTACTATCGCTGTTTGCATATGGCTCCGAACCTGGATGAAACAGACATGCAACATTTTTGACATTGTGATGCGTTTTTTTATTGGCGATGCGGACGCCGGGTGAGGGGGAACTGGCCTGGCTTGCGGCTCCTACTCCAAAATATTAAGAATCTCTAGGCATTCTGCATCGACGTTGTGGCTCCGTCCGGTCGCGTCGCGTAGTCCGCCCCTGGCTTACAGCCAGTGGCTAAAAGCGACGCTGGGCTGCGCCCCTGATTTACTGAGCAGAATGTCAAGAGCTTCTAAATATTCTTCCAACGTCGCCGCAAGCCAGGCCAGTTCCCCCTCACCCGGCTGATTTTCACAGGCTTTACATGTAAATATGTAAACATATATGAAAGAATTTGCAGCTGTTATGATCTCACATTGGATTATAATGACTGCATAAAAAATGCCATCTGTAATATATGTAAAAAGTTCGGCCAGTATTCCTGGCAGCCATCATGATACCTGAACAGCAAAATCATACGAATATATAGTAGCTTTTCACGCTGTGATTTTCTGTAAAGCCAGCCAAAACCAGCTGGATGAGGGGCGGGGCCTGGATTTCGGC
>CAOKJJ010000015.1 GCA_948468465.1 uncultured Eubacterium sp.
GCTTGCCGTTCTGTATCGGCATGATGTCAATCGTCCAACTGCCTATATCTACCACTACCACACGCTCCGGCAGGGTTTTCAACTGTTCTGCAACCGCCGCATAACATTGTGGGAACACGGACACCCTTGCTATCCTTGCCGTATACTTCTCTTTCTCAAAGAAGTAACTGACTTCTTTATTCTTTGACAGATAATCAATGAAGTCCTGCTTCTCTGCGCCGAACCTTGTCAGCGGAAGTCCTACCGATAAAAGGATATCTGTATTTCTCATTCCACGCCTGTTCAGCTCCTTTGCGACTGCTGCAAGGGTAAGCAGGTAGAAGTTGTCATTCTCAACTTTTGTATCCCTGACTTCAAGACGTTTCCCGCCTACCTTGTAATACCTTCCGTCCAGTTCCACCAAATCATCATAAAATGCAGGTTCTGTCGTTATTTCCTTTACTCCTGTCGTAAAAATCTGCGTTGCTGTTTTCATGTTCGACCAGCCATGATCGATCCCGATTACTTCAATATGTTTATCCATTGTGTTCTTCCTCCATATTCTTTTCATTCTGATAACCTCTCTCATATAGTTCCAATCTTTCAAGATACAGCCTGTCAAGAAATTCACGTTTTACCGCTTTGTCCTGTTCACTCCACGTTCCTTTTTCCTGTGCATAACTGCTGTCCCATATGTCCTCTGCCTCTTTTCTTCTGATATAACAGTACATGCTGCTTCTTCTGTCAATCTGAGGTTCGTCCGCATTCTGTTCTTTTTCTTCTGTTTCTAATAAATCCCATACAGACATTTTCAGTGCTATTGCTATCTTACACATGGCATTCAGCGATATTTTATTGAACGCCCTGCATTCCGCATGACTGAACCATCCATCAACTGTTCCAACCGGATAACCTGTCACTCCGCTTATCCATACGTTTTTGCCTTTCCGGTGTATTCCTTTGCTTCTGACAGCTTTGTTGATGTTCCTGATCAGGTCACTCTTATCTATCCCTGCATGTGCCTCTAACAGCCGAAGAATGTCTTTCTCGTACTTATTCATTGGTTTTACCACTCCTTAATATTTTTCTCATACAAGGAAAGCAATACTTATCTGATTGTTTGTACGGGCATCCAAAACACATATCTTCTTTGTCCTGCTCCGTGATTTCAGGCTTACTTTCTTCCTTAACACACTTCTTAGCGAGACACTGACGGTTGTTTCCGTGAAAGAATTGACAGCGCATACAGCTTCTTAAATCGTTTTCCAATTTTACCTGTGCCGCAATAATTCCATCCGGTTTTGGAGCGTTCTGCATCCTTACGTTAATTCCCATCCACGCCACCCGCCTCTCTTGCGGCGGAAAGCCTGTATATCTCTTCTAATTTCCTGTCTGCCATCCCTGCTGATCTTGCAAGAGAAAAGTATAACAAAAGTACTACTGTTACAATGATTACTGCCCCTATCATCTGCCGCCCCTCCTTTTCTGTTCCGCTTTCTTCCTCTGTTCCGCCTCCATCTGCCTGACATACTCACGAATATCAATCAGATCCTCTAGGTCATAGATTTTGGAACCCATAGCACGGTCAACATTTTCAGGAGTGCATTCGCCATGTTCTGTTAATGCTGCTATTACTTTCTGCTTGATTTCTTCCTGCACAGAATCCGGCATTGCTGCTATATAGTGTGGCGGCAGCTTTGAAACTTCTGTTATTACCTCCTTTTCATATCCGTAACTCTTTTCAAAGTCACTTAGAAACTGTTCTTTTACCAAGACTGCATTTGCCTTGTTTTCTTCACTGGCTAACTCCACCAGTCCGTCTAGGAACTCAACTAGCTCTCTCTTTGTAAAACCCATCTGTTAATTCTCCTTCTCCCAAAATAAAAAGGCAGGAACAGATTAGCGATACACAAACGGAATATCCGTTTTAAGAGCTAATTTAGTCCTACCTAAATAATCGTTGTATTAAGTTTTCACCTCTCATTCCACTAAAAGCCAAAGCCCGACCATATTTGTATCGACCATATTTGACTTCCGTAATGTAGGTTTTGAATTGTTCAGCGCTGCCCATTCTTAACCCCAATTAGGTATAAAAAATAGGACTAAATTAGGCTTAACCCCTTGATTTTACTGGGTTTCTTCTAACTTAGCCCTATTATAACACGGGCATCAAAATATTCTACCTGGCATTTTTTAAGCTGCTGTTCAAAAATGGATTCGACTTTATCCATATTGGACAGATCGTATCCTGGAAATTTTGTAGCCAGGTAAAAGCTATCACGCGGATATTTGCTGAGGATTTGTCCAAGGATCGTTTCAGAATGCCCGTCGTGGTATCCCCAGGCAGTATCATAGTAATTGACCCCATGTCCCATCGCATAAGCAACCATTTGTTCAGTAGCAGCTTCGTCAATTTCGGACAGATTGTCTCCGCTGGCCGGGAGACGCATCGCGCCAAAACCGAGAGCCGACAGGCGCAGTTCCTGAAACTTGTTGTAAATCATTCTATTCCACCTCTTCCTTCTTTTTATTTGTACAGTACAGTGATAGGTAACTTTTAAAACTGTAACATGATTTTGACTTCCCGTCAATTGGATATTTCATAGGTTTGTGTTTCCAAGGCGGAAAAAGTAGTGTAGCAGTTTTGCAGGTCGGCTGCAGCGAATGTCTGACCAGTCCGTACGCGGAATGATCAATAAATATACGCAGACTGCCACGATTGAGATGCACATAACGCCGCATATGTTCCGGCATACATTTGCGACAAGCCTGTTGGAAGCGGACGTAGATATTCGGTATATCCAGGAAATGCTTGGACATAGCTCGATTAATATCACAGAGATCTATACACATGTGGCAATGTCAAAACAGAGGGATATTTTGGCGACCAGGCATCCAAGAAAGGATTTTCAGATTTCTAAAAAATAGATGGTGAGGAATGCATTGAGGAAATCAGATATCTGGTATATAATACATAGATAATGATAAGGAACTGTATGCAAATTTATACACGGTTCCTGACAAAAGAAAGGAAGCGTATGCATGGCATATTATGTATGCTCAGATATTCATGGAAGGTTTGACCGGTATCAAAGGCTGCTGGAAACGATGCGATTGTCGGCGGAAGATACGCTGTTTGTGCTTGGAGATGTGATTGACAGAAATCCGGGAGGGATAGCGGTTTTGCAGGATATGATGGAAAGGGATAACATAGAGCTGTTTTTAGGAAATCATGAGCTGTTTTTGTATGAAACGATAGCGGATGGCAAAGATGGGTTTGTTACAGATGCGTATATGAAAAACATCTGGTGTTCGCCGAACAATGGAGGGTCTGTTACTTATCAGGCGTTTCAGGCGTTAAATGAAAAGGAAAAGAGACGGATTTTAAATGCGGTGGAAAACAGTACGCTGTTAAGGGTGGTGGAAGTAAATGGCATCAGGTATCATTTGAGCCATTCTTTCACGCTGCCGAAACTGGAATTCGATTATTATCGTTTTCAGGATGTTCCGCTGTGGGCGGCAAAAGATACGGTCTGGAAATCGGTGTTCCGCAAAGGAGATTACCATGCCGGTTACGAGGCGTTTGATACTACGATGCGGTATATTGTCGGACATGTTCCGGTACAGAGGATTTCCGCAAGTTCCAATATCTTTCAATATCATCAGATTACGGATATTGACTGCGGCTGCGCTTATTCCTTCTTAGAAGGGAACGCTCTTGCGTGTCTGCGTTTGGACGATATGGAAGAGTACTATATATTTTGAGATATCGTTTTGAAAATGATTGGCAGCCAGAAAAAAATTTGGTATAATCTGAGTGATATTTTGTAACAGTGCAAGGGTTATCTGAACTGTTACGATATTTTTGATATGGAAGGATTTGTCTGTATTGGATACGGGAATCAGTTGATTTTAAAAGAACAGGGGGAAAATTATGGAATTTGGTCAGGAGAAATATTTAATGCTGCTGGCGGAAAAATATCCGACGATTCAGGCTGTATGCCGTGAAATTATCAATCTGAGCGCGATTTTAAATCTGCCAAAAGGCACAGAACATTTTATGAGCGACTTGCATGGGGAGTATGAGGCATTTTATCATATATTGAATAATTGCTCCGGTGTGATTCGTGAGAAAGTGGACATGCTGTTTGAGGAAACACTTTCAGACGCGGAACGGGAGCAGATCTGTACACTTATTTATTATCCGCGCGAGAAGCTGGAGCTGATCAAAAAAGAAGTGATTAATGTGCGGGAATGGTATCGTGAGATTTTGGCGGAGCTGATTGAGATTGCAAAAACATTATCGTCCAAATATACACGTTCCAAAGTCCGCAAAGCGATGCCGGAAGAATTTGCGTATATTATCGACGAGCTGCTGCATGTACAGAAAGATGAAGACGATAATCAGGTCATTTATCACAGAGAAATTTTAACAACGATTATAGAACTGGATAACGCGGATGAATTTATCGTAGCGTTGGCCAATTTGATTAAGCGTCTGGCCGTAGACCGGCTGCATATCGTAGGGGATATTTTTGACAGAGGAGCCTGTGCAGACCAAATATTGGATTTGCTGATGAAATATCATTCCCTTGATATCGAATGGGGGAACCATGATATTTTATGGATGGGGGCTGCTGCCGGAAGCAAGGCATGCATTGCAAATGTGGTGCGCAATAACCTGAAATACAACAATACGGAAATATTGGAAAACAGCTATGGAATCAGCCTGCGCAGGCTGACGCTGTATTCGGAAAAGCTTTATCCGGATATAGAGCCTATGCAGGCCGCCGTCAAAGCGATTACCGTAATGCTGTTTAAGCTGGAAGGAGAGGTCATTGCAAGGCATCCGGAGTATGAAATGGACGACCGCAGGCTGCTGCACCGCATCAACTGGGAAGACCATACGATTGAACTGGAAGGAAAGACCTATGAATTAAAAGAAACAGAATTTCCAACGATCGATCCCAATGATGTCTATCGCCTCTCAAAAGAAGAGGAAGAAATTATTGACGAGCTGTGTCTGGCATTTGTAAACAGCAGCCGTTTGAATGAGCATATCCGGTTTTTGTATAAAAAAGGCGGCATGTATAAAACTTTTAACGGTAATTTATTGTATCACGGCTGCATTCCTTTGGATGCGGAAGGAAATTTTGAAGGTATTTGCATTGACGGAAGAATGTACAAAGGGCGCGCTTATCTGGAATATGCGGATAAGACGAGCAGACGGGCCTATTTATCCGGCCGCAGGCAAAGCGATCTGGATTTTATGTGGTACTTATGGTGCGGCAGGAAATCTCCTCTGTGCGGGCGCAATATTAAAACGTTTGAGCGCAGCTATATTGCCGATGAGTCTGTCTGGCATGAGGAATCTGACCCGTATTACAAGTTTTATAAAACGGAAAAAACCTGCAATATGATTCTGCGCGAGTTTGGGCTGTATTCTTCGTTTTCGCACATTATTAACGGGCATACGCCGGTGCGTACCGGAGAGGGAGAGATGCCAGTACGGGCGAATGGCAAGCTGATGGTTATCGACGGCGGATTCTGCCGCAGTTACCATAAGACAACGGGAATCGCGGGATATACGTTAATTTACAATTCCCATGGAATCCGAATCAAAGCGCATCAGCCGTTTGAAAGTGTATATACAGCCCTTTTGGAAAATAAAGATATCGAATCAGAAAGCGAGCTTGTAGAAACGGAAAAAGAACGTCTGATGGTAAAACATACGGATAACGGCAAAAAAATATTAGAAGATATCGAAGGACTGAAAAAATTACTGGAAGCATATCGGGATGGGACGATTGAGCAGGGAAATAACTGAATGGTCAAAAAGGAACGGAAGAGGTAAATCTCCGTTCCTTTTTGACCGTTTTCAATGGGGGATGTTTTTAGTTACTGCATGGATCCTTCAGTATCTGAATAAGTGTCCGCAGGTTCTTCTGCGCCGTAATAAGATACCGTATTTTCTGTAGTCCGAAAGATCGTATTGCTGGAACCAACCTGGCAGACTTTCAGAACATCGCCGTTTTCCAGTTCAGATACGTCTTCCGGCAGCAGTATCAGCTCCGTATCAGATACAAACGTTGTAGACATTTTTTCGTCATTTACATAGATACGGCTCCAATTGGTAAAGTGGTCACCGAATACAGATAAACTTCCGTCTGCGTTCTTATCGTAGTAATTGATATGCGTTTTATCAACGCCCATCTGAAGATCAGACGCAGGGTACAGGTCTTTGCCGTCATAGCAGTAGCGTTCTCCGTAAAGAATGTCATACTGCAGATTTTCCAGCTGGTTCTGGTACAGTTCGCTGTCAGTCTGATATTTACCGGCCTGATGGTATGCAAAGATCGTGCCTTCGTGAATGTCCGCCTGTTCTGTCGCGTAGGCAAGCAGCTGGTATGCGGCAAGGTCAGCGTCTTTTTTCTCCAGGCCGAAGTTATTCCAGGTTGCATATTTTGTTTTAAAAATATCGCCGGATTTCAGGTTTTCGTCTTCCAGTCCCATCGTAGGCAGATGGTCGCCAAACAGGACAAGAATCGTATTTTCATCTCTTTGTGCAAGCATATCCGTCAGATTTTTAATAAATTTGTCTACTTCATGAATTTCATTTACATAATATTCCCATTGGTTGTTCTTTTCTTCAGTTTCAGCGCCGGACACTTTGATTTCCGGGTTTTGAATGATTTTTTCCTCCGGGTAATTGCCATGGCCCTGTACGGTAATCGTATAGACAAAGTCGGATTGGTCAGGGGTCGAATCCAGAGCTTTTTTCGTCTCACCGATCAGAATATCATCCGTTGGCCAGGAACCGAGCGGCGTGTATTCCTGAATGTTCATCAGTTCCTTGCTGATAAAGGTATCAAATCCGAACTGTGAAAACGCGTTTGTACGGCTGTAGAAGTTGCCTCCGTTATTGTGTACCACATGTGTGCCGTAACCAAGGTCAGACAAGTCGGAAGCAATGCTTTCGCAGTTTGTTTCTTTTAAAATGGTTTTATACGGATATTCTCCGGTGCCAAAAAAGCGCAGGTTCATACCAGTCAGCACTTCAAACTCCGAATTGGCGGTTCCTGCGCCCACAACGGGCACAGACAGATATCCGGAGGTGAACTGCTCGCTCAGCGCCCGAAAATTCGGAATCGGGTCTTCCGAAAACTTCAGGAAATTAATTTCTGTTGGATCCATAAAGGATTCCAGCAGGACGCAGACAATATTCGGCTGCTGCTTTTTTGCCGAATCCGAAATCACCTGGTCGGACTGAGCGATTTTATAGGATGCGGATTCTTCTTTTGCCTGTGCCACAGACTGTTTGATCGCTTTAATCGTAGACTCTGAGTAATCCTCCGGTTTGCTCATACCGCGGTCCATGACACTGGATGAAAAGCCGTAAACGAAACCATAGTCAGAATATCCCTGTGCAATATTTGCAAAATAAGAAGCCATCCGTTCGGAGCTGTGTGCCATCGTTGTCGCGGCAGACATCAGGACGCCCATTGCCGCACAGAAGCAGACAGCGCGGACTTTATGCGGATGTCCCTGGAACTTTGGTCCTTTCAGTGCAAAGATAATGAGAAATACAAGCAGCGCACTTAATAAAATTACCACGCATATTTCCTGTGTTTTTGTAAAATACTGTGTATTAGTCATCGTCAAAAGGTCTGAGATGCACTTTAAATCCGTAAATCCAAACGGCGTTACACGCTGGGATAATACACAGCCGTTAATAATGCCAAGCAGCAGCCAGACGCAGCTGATAATGATGCGCATCAGCGTCCTGCGGCGAAACAGATATACAATGGAAAGCGTAAAAAAGATAATAAGCGCGTTAAAGAAAAAGGCATATGCATGGCTTCCTAAAAACACGCACGCATCTGTCAGGGACCGCCTGGAGCATGCTTCGATGACAAATACGAGCATACATGACAATAATGCATGGAATACTAAAGAATAACGATTCAGCAAAGCGATCTGACGGCTGTAATCGCGTTTTTCTGTTTTGGATGCATGTACTGGTCGATGCCATTTATTTTCAAAATATTTTTTCATAAATACGGAAAACCTCCTCCGAAATTTCTTAACATAACTTTATTCTGACTGAGAATAAAATATATCCTAATCGACAAAAAATCAATCGGTAAAAATCATAAAAAATTCTTAAGATTTACTTAAATTCGGGATATTATGAATAAACCTTTGTCAGGTCTATCGTAAAATGCCTTGAAACACGGCATTTTGTGAGTTATAATCATCTATAATTACAAGATGGATGCCAGCATTTTTCAGTATTGGCATATATTATCTTAAGGCGGTTACAATGAAAGATAAGCAGGCGCGGACGTAACCGATGACTGTCTTGTGCATATACTGTTATTAACGAAATGCAGGAGACAGATGCGTGGATAATAAGCAGGAACAGTTTATGCGTATGCAGCAGTACCAGTATGCACCTCAGACGCCGTTTTACATGAGTTATCCGATTCAGAACATTTATATGACTGAGATGGAATACGAACGGGATATGGAGCGTATGAAGGATTTGTATCCGGAGGAAGCCAAGCGGATTCAAAAGCTTGTGGAAGATGAATGCGATAAGCTGGAGTATGAAGGCAGCATGATGTTTGACGAGTATCCGGACAGAGTGATGTTACGGGTCATTTGTGACAGAATCTATCTGCTGGCTACCCAGCCGCAGGAGCAGCCTGCCCCGGAGCTGGAGGCAGAGCAGGTGGAAGAACTTAATTTCAGATGGAATCCAGGCCCGCCGCCAGGTCCTGGATGGCCGCCAGGTCCAGGCAGGCCGCCGGGTCCGCCGCCACCACCGCCAGGCAGGCCGCCATTTCCACCGCCGCCACCGCCAGGCAGGCCGCCGTCAAATAACCCGGGACTTGGAAATCTGATCGAAGTACTGCTCTATAATGAGATGTATAAAAGGCGCTGCAGACATAACCGCTGCCGGCGCTGGTGGTAATACGAATCATCCGCATCGCCCGCATTCTGACCGATTTTGGCCGGAATGCGGGAATGGCGGTCAGGAAAGGAAAAACAGATGAAAAAAGGTTTAATCAAGGCAACAACGCTGATCATAATATTTATTTTAACTCTTGTAATATCCGGGAAAGTAACAAATAAAGATCAGCTGGATCTGACAACGGAAATGGAGGAGGCGACTCTGCCAGTCATCGTATTGTACAATGATCAGGAGCAGATCAACGAGCTGCATGGATATACCTCACAGATGAACGCTACTGGCATGAGAGATACGATTACGCCGCTTTCCAGCAGCAGAGAAGTACCGCTTCAGATACGGACATACGGATATCAGATAGATGAGATTACTTATGAGATTCGAAGCATAGACGGAGAACGTCTGATTTCAGATGGCAGTATTCCATCGTTTGAGGAAAGTGAGGGGCAGATTCGGACAAGCGTGCCGGTGCAAAGCCTGTTGGAACAGTCCAGAGAATATATACTGACGCTAAAGCTCCGGCAGGATGATACGATTTGTTACTACTATACAAGGATCGCAGACGCGCGGGAGTGCTATGTTGCGCAGAGCGTTCAGTTTGCAAAACAGATCAGCGATCTTACATTTTCGGACTCTCCGGATGATCTTTCGATTTATTGGGAGCCGAATGCAGCCGGCGATAATTCCACGCTGCACAAGGTAACGATTCATTCCAGTCTTATGCAGGCAAACTGGGCTGATTTTAAATGTGACAGGCTGACGGTGCCCGTTCCGTCTGTAAAAGAAATGAACAGTTCTTATAATGTAATTGTTCTGAATTATGTTGTAACGTCCCATGAAAATAAAGGAGAGCTGGAATATTACAATGTGGAGGAATATTACCGGATCCGTTATACAAATGAGCGTATGTACCTGCTGAATTTTGAGCGTACGATGAATCAGATTTTTAACGGAGAGAATGATTTTTTGTATGAAAATTACCTGCAGCTTGGAATCCGTTCCAAAGAAATTGAATATATGCAGAATGAATCCAAAACGGTTACCTGCTTTGTGCAGGAAGGAGATCTTTGGAGCTATAACCAGTCTTCTCACAGGCTTTCGGAAGTATTCAGTTTTCGCGGGCATGAAGGAATCGAAGTGCGGGAAAATTATATGCAGCATGATATCCGGATACTGAATGTGGATGAGGCTGGTGATATTGACTATGTAGTATATGGATATATGAACCGCGGAAGCCATGAAGGAGAAACAGGAATTTGCTTTTTGCATTATGCCAGCCAGGCAAATACAAATGAAGAAAAGCTGTTTCTGTCATTTGATCAGTCTTATCAGGTGCTGCAGGCACAGATCGGAAAGCTGTTATATGAAAATGCGTCAGGCAGCATTTATCTGCTGTTTAACGGTACGGTGCTTCATATTGATCCTAAGTCCATGGAGATGGAGGAAATTGCTGAGGGACTGGAAGATGATATGTATGCGGTTTCAGAATCTAACCAGTATTTTGCATGGATTTCTGATCGTGATTCCAGCGAAATATCCGTCATGGATCTGGAGACGTCTGAAATTAGCAGGATTCCTGCAAAAGAGGGCAAATCCTTACATGTTCTTGGATTTTTGCAGGAAGATCTTGTGTATGGCATCGCGGCGGATAAGCATAAGGCCGGCGGGGCGGCAGGCGTACAGCAGACGCCGATGTATGCGCTTCGTATTGTAAATGCGTCGAATATGGAGGTTTTAAAAAAGTACAGGAAAAAAGGATATTATATTGACCGTGTGGAATTTGTAAACGGGGTGTTAGTGATGCAGCGTCTGACAGCCGGAGAAGGAGGCTATGTCCAGGCATCTCAGGATTCCATTGTAAACCGCAGCCAGGAAGATGAAGAACAGGTCATTCATTCCACCATTACAGAAGTAAAACAGACGCAGATGCAGCTGACATTGTCAGAAATGAAAAAAGAAAATCCTCCGGTTTATGTCGCGGCGAAGCAGATTTTGAATCAGGAAGACAAAAAGATGGTTTTAAAATCAACACAAGACCAGCGCATGTATTTTGCATATGCAAAAGGTACAGTACAGGCGGCAACGACCGTAATTTCAGACGCAATCGGCATAGCGGACGAGCATATGGGAGTCGTTGTGGATGAAAATCAGAATTATATCTGGAAACGCGCACGGAAAAATGCGCAGATGTCTTTTGACGTGCAGCCTTCGGATGCAGATGCCTCGGGTTCCGCTGTTGTCAAATGCGTAAGCGCCCTGCTGCGGCATGAAGGTATGGAGGTCAGTGCCGGTGAACTGCTGGAACGAGGGGATACGCCGCAGGAAGTACTGGAATCTTTGATGCCTGAGCGGGAAGTGTTCCTGATAGAAGGGGCTTCACTCTCGCAGGTGCTTTATTATGTAAATTGCGGCACGCCTGTTCTGGCCGCATGCGGCACACAGCAGACGATGCTTGTGACCGGATATGACGCACTGAACGTGTGGTTGTATGACCCGCAGGCAGGCGGAGTGGTAAAGAGTACGATTGAGGAGGCGGATGAGAGATTCCGGGCATCCGGCGGTATTTATATTGCTTATCAATAAAGGAATGTCTGCTTGACACGATAAGCATATGACGCTAAAATAAATCTGGATTGCCGCAGGCAGAAGGAAACACAAAAAATAAAAAAGGAACAGACAAGCAAAATAAAAACAAAAACAGAATAAAAGCAGAATAAAAGGAGAACGACATGGCGAAAGACAAAAAGTTAGTGGAATCCATTACCAGCATGCAGGATGATTTTGCACAGTGGTATACGGACGTTGTAAAAAAGGCGGAGTTAATTGATTATTCTTCTGTGAAAGGCTGTATGATTATTAAACCGGCCGGTTATGCGCTTTGGGAAAATATTCAGCGCGAACTGGACCGCCGTTTTAAAGAAACAGGCGTACAGAACGTATATATGCCAATGTTTATTCCGGAGAGTCTTCTGAACAAGGAAAAAGACCATGTGGAAGGCTTTGCGCCGGAAGTGGCGTGGGTAACGCACGGCGGCCAGAATATGCTTCAGGAAAGGCTGTGTGTCAGACCGACTTCTGAAACGCTTTTTTGCGATTTTTATAAAAACGATGTGCAGTCTTACCGTGATTTGCCAAAAGTATATAATCAGTGGTGTTCCGTTGTCAGATGGGAAAAAGAAACAAGACCGTTTCTGCGTTCCAGGGAATTTCTGTGGCAGGAAGGCCATACGGCGCATGCTACGGCGAAAGAAGCACAGGAACGTACCGAGCAGATGCTGAATGTATATGCGCAGTTCTGTGAAGAAGTGCTGGCGATTCCGGTGATCCGCGGACAGAAGACGGAAAAGGAGAAATTTGCCGGAGCAGAAGCGACTTATACGATCGAGGCACTGATGCATGACGGAAAAGCGCTTCAGTCGGGAACGAGCCACAATTTTGGAGACGGATTTGCAAAAGCGTTCGGCATTCAGTATACAGATCCGGATAATCAGCTTCAGTATGTGCATCAGACTTCCTGGGGGCTTAGCACACGCATTATCGGAGCGATTATTATGGTGCACGGGGACGATTCCGGCCTGGTGCTTCCTCCTGCAATTGCTCCGACACAGGTTATGGTCATTCCGATTCAGCAGCAAAAAGAAGGCGTATGGAATAAAGCAAATGAGCTGTATGAAATGCTGAGCAAACAATTCCGTGTAAAAGTAGACGACAGTGCGAAGAGCCCGGGATGGAAATTTGCGGAGCAGGAGATGCGCGGGATTCCGGTTCGGATTGAGATTGGCCCGAAAGACATCGAAAAAGGACAGTGTGTGCTTGTACGGCGCGATACAAGAGAAAAATATGAGACAGCGCTGGAAGAAGTGCCGGCAAAGCTGGCCGGGCTGCTGGAGACGATACAGTCAGATATGTATGAGCGAGCGAAAGCACACAGAGATTCACATATTTCGGATGCCGTTACTTATGAAGAATTCAAAAAAGCATTAGACCAAAAACCAGGATTTATCCGCGCGATGTGGTGCGAAGATCAGGCTTGTGAAGACAAGATTAAAGAAGAAACAACAGCGACCTCACGCTGCATGCCGTTTGAACAGGAGCGGATTTCGGATGTTTGCGTCTGCTGCGGAAAACCGGCGAAAAAGCTGGTGTTTTGGGGAAAAGCATATTAAAGAGTGTATCTGATGAGCAGATGGTGGGATGACAATAAAAGCGGATATTAAATCAGAAAATTATAATACAACACAAAAGCGTATAAATGAGGACAGTCCGCCTGCAGTTCAAACTGAACCTGCAACGGATGCTGTCATATGCCTGCCGGATAAAGTAAGGCGGATTCTGAACCGGCTTCACGCATACGGGTATGAAGCGTATGCGGTTGGCGGCTGCATTCGTGACAGCCTGCTTGGAAGGACGCCGGAGGATTGGGATATTACGACCTCCGCGGTTCCTGCGCAGGTGAAAGAACTGTTTCCAAGGACGGTTGATACCGGACTGCAGCATGGAACGGTAACGGTTCTTGACGGACGTGAAGGCTTTGAGGTTACGACCTACCGGATTGACGGAGAATATACGGACGGCAGACATCCGAAGGAAGTTACGTTTACGCCAAGCCTGCTGGAAGATTTAAAAAGGCGGGATTTTACCATCAATGCAATGGCGTACAATGAACAGCGCGGGCTGGTCGATGCGTTTGGCGGCGCCAGTGATCTTGCGGCAGGAGTTATCCGGTGCGTGGGGAATCCAATGGAAAGATTCAAGGAAGATGCGCTGCGGATGCTGCGGGCTGTCCGGTTTGCGGCCCAGCTGGATTTTCAGATGGAAGAGCATACGAAAGAAGCGATTCGCACACTGGCTGCTGATTTAAAACGTATCAGCGCGGAGCGCATTCAGGCGGAATTGGTAAAACTGGCCGTATCGAACCATCCGGAGTATTTGCGTGAGTTATATACGTTAGGCATTTCAAACGTAATCCTGCCGGAATTTGACCGTATGATGCAGACGGAACAAAATCATCTGCATCACTGCAAAACAGTTGGAGAGCATACGATAGCCGTTGTATGCCATACGCCGCAGGATAAGGTGCTGCGCCTTGCGGCGCTGTTTCATGATATTGCAAAGCCGCTTTGCCGTACGACAGACGAAAACGGAACGGATCATTTTTACGGACATCCGGAAAAAAGTGCGGAACTGGCAAGAAAAATATTTCGCCGTCTGAAATTTGACCGGGATACGATGGACAGGGTATGCGCGCTTGTGCGATGGCATGATTATAACCCGCCGCTGACGGAAGAGAGCGTGCGCCGCGCGGTTGTAAAGACGGGACAGGAACAGTATCCTGCGATATTTGCATTAAAACGGGCGGATATTTTGTCGCAAAGTATGTACCAACGGGAAGAAAAGCTGGCTTACGTCAATCAATATGAACATCTGTATGAGATTATGACAGCAAAGGGAGACTGCATCAGCTTAAAGCAGCTTGCGGTAACGGGACGTGATCTGATAGCGTTAGGAGCAAAACCAGGCAGATTCATCGGAGAGATCCTGGAATTGCTGCTGGATGAGGTCATATGTGATCCCAGGAAAAACGAACGGATGTATCTGATAGAACAGGCTGAGCATTATATGCGGCAGCTGAAAAAATAAAAGTTCAGACACATTTGTATGCATAATGAAGCACCCTTTCTCATAAGATGAATGGACACGTTAATGGCGGCAGTTTTGTTACTGTTTAAGCGTGATTGTTCATCTTAGTTGGAGGGGTGTTGTTGTGTATAACCGGACAGAAGTAATTTTAGAGGCATATCCTTATGAATTTACCGATATTGTGAAAGGCAGGGGAGCATATTTTTGCTATTGCCAGGATGGAAGCAGAAAGATTCTGAAAGAGTTTTCCGGTTCTGCGTCTAAAGCCGAACTGCTGGACCGTTTTTTGGTATATTTAAAGGAGCATGGATGCATTGCAGAGCAGATTATTTATACGAAAGAGGGACAGGTGCTCTTTACAGATACAGACGAAACGCGTTACTATATGCGTACCTGGTTTGAAGGCAGGGAATGTGATACGCGCAACAAAGAAGATGTACTGTGCGCAGTCCGCAGACTGGCTCAGTTTCATACGGATACGGCGCAGTTTCAGGAAGAACTTCCGCAGACAATGTGCAAAACGCCTGACTTTCTGGAGCAAGAATACCGCAGACATACAAAGGAGCTGCATAAAGTCCGTAATTACATAAAAACAAAGAAAAAGAGAAATGAATTTGAAACCGGTTTTTTAAAAGAATACAATTATTATTTGAATCAGGCGGAAGAAGCGGCAGACAGGCTGCGGCAGACAGCGGCGAAAGCCTCCCGGCAGTTTTTTGGTATCTGCCATGGGGATTACAGCCAGCATAATCTGCTGTTTACGGCGCAGGGGCCTGTGATCATTAATTATGAACGTTTTTGCAAGGATGCATATATCAGTGATTTTGCGCATTTTTTTCGAAAAATTATGGAAAAACATAACTGGAATACCGGACTTGGCATGGATATGATCCGTGCGTATGATAAAGTGCGCAGGCTGGAAAGCTGGGAGCTGCAGCAGCTGTGCATACGGATGAGCTATCCCGAAAAATTTTGGAAAGTGGCCAACCATTATTTTAACTCGAAAAAAAGCTGGGCGAACAACCGGGATGGAGAAAAACTTATAAAAATCTGCGCACAGGAGCGTGAACGGGCGGAATTTTTAAAAATACTGGATTATTTTGTGAAAGGTTAGAGGAAAAACACACGGGAGGAAGGCTTGCACTTGATAAATGTCCATGATATAATAAACGGAAAGCAATCGCTTACAGGATGAAGCTGTAAAAGATGAAAAGGAAGTATGAAGATGAATAAAAATTTATATGAAAGTCAATGTAAGAAAAAGTTAGCCGTCCTCTTTTTCCTGTTTGGCATGCTGACGCTGTGTACTGCCTGCAGTCCGGCGAATTCTGACAGGTTCACCGCGAAACAAAGCGGGAATTCATCCACAGCAGTGAATGCGGCTGGCCAGGCAGGGGACGAAGAGGCACAAAGTACAGCGGATTTTCCTCAGGTGACAGATCGTTATTATGTAATATTAAAGCATGATATTCAGAATTATCAGCTTACATTTATGGATCTGGAAAATGGAGAAGAACGGTTTTATGAATATACTGAAGGCACGGAATTTTTTGATAAATACGGGAATTACACGCTCAGGGAAGATTTCAGTGAAGGAAAGCTGGCATGTATCCAGCGGCTGAACAGCAACGATACACTGGGAGCAGTGGCGTTTACGGAGGATACATGGGATTATGAAGACGTACAAAACTACATCATCCGTGTAGACAAAAACCGAATGGATATCGCGGATACGGCTTATCAGTTCGATGCGAACGTAAAAGTGTTCTCAGAAGGAGAGCAAAAGGAGCTGACAGCGATAGGCGAGAGTGATATTCTGGATGTTTATGGGATTGGGCGTACGATTTACGCAATCGTTATTAAAACCGGGCATGGAACGCTGGCACTGTCCAATACAGAGCTGTTTGAAGGAGGATGGGTCAATCTCGGCACTAAAGTATACGCAAAAATTACCAGGGATATGACGATGGAGCTTCCGGAGGGCATTTACGAGTTTTCAGTTGCCAATGATGGATATGGGGATTCCGGGGAAATCAGAATCCGGAGGGATAAAATAACAACCATTGATCTGAACGACTATAAGGGAGAAGGGCCAAAGCTCTGCAAAGTGACGTTTAAAGTAGGCGTAGCAGGGGCCATTGTTACCGTCGACGGCAAAAAGGTCAATCATAAAAAACCGATAGAGCTGCGGTATGGCGTACATATGCTGGGCGTTTACGCGGAAGGTTATGATGCATGGAAAAAACAGCTGATCATAAATTCTCCGAAGGCAAATATTGAAGTATTATTAAGCAATGATACAGGCACGCAGTCAGATAACGATACAGATAAAAACAGCGATAGCGATGAAAATAAGAATCATAGTACAAATGATCAGGCATCAAGCGGAAGCGGTAAGGGGAAAGCAGGATCAAAGGCAGGATCAAAGGCAGGTTCCTATACGGGCGGCAATTCATCCGGACAGGCTGACAGCGGCAGCAGCAGCGCCAGCAGTTCGCTTGCAAACGCTGCGTTAGGATCTTCGCTGGCGAGCATTATTACAGGAGGAGAATCAACGGATTATCTGGATACATTATCAGATCTGGTCGATTCGCTGGACAGGCTGAATCGTTCATCGTCCGGTTCCGGCAGTTCAGATAATGCGGATTAAGATTCTTAACAAAAGTATATTAGGGGATACGGAACTGGTCGGTATACCAGGCGCACCGCAGACCTGATATGAAATAAAAAGGAAATATAGGAATGGGAGGACATCACATGGACTACAAACAAATGTACCAGCAATGGCTGGACAACCCTTATTTTGATGAGGAGACAAAGGCAGAATTAAAAGCAATTGAAGGAAATGAGAAGGAGATTGAAGACCGCTTTTATATGGACCTGGAGTTTGGTACGGCAGGGCTGCGAGGCGTTATCGGTGCAGGTACCAACCGTATGAACGTCTACACAGTCAGAAAAGCGACACAAGGACTTGCAAATTATATTATGTCTGTAAAGGCAGAAGCAAAAGGCGTGGCAATTGCATATGATTCCAGACATATGTCACCGGAATTTGCAGATGAAGCAGCTCTTTGCCTGGCTGCAAATGGCATTAAAGCATATGTATTTGAAAGCTTAAGACCGACACCGGAGCTTTCTTACGCCGTACGTAAATTAAGCTGCATCGCAGGTATCAATATTACAGCAAGCCACAATCCGCCGGAATATAACGGCTACAAAGTATACTGGGAGGACGGTGCGCAGATTACACCGCCTCATGACAGCGGCATCATGGATGAAGTAAAAAAAGTAACTGATTATGCCGCATGCAAGACGATGCCTCTGGAGGACGCAAAGGCCGCGGGACTTTATCAGACCATCGGCGCTGACATAGATGATCCTTATATTGAAGAGCTCAAAGGGCTTGTACTGCATCAGGACAGCATTGACGCGGTAAAAGACAAGCTGACAATCGTATATTCCCCGCTGCATGGAACCGGAAATATTCCAGTCCGCCGTGTATTAAAAGAACTCGGATTCCAGAACGTACATGTAGTACCGGAACAGGAACTGCCAAACGGAGATTTCCCGACCGTAAGCTATCCGAATCCAGAAGCAGCTGAAGCATTTGAACTGGGTCTGGCACTTGCAAAAAAAGTAAATGCTGATTTAGTATTGGCTACAGACCCTGACGCAGACAGACTTGGCGTATATGTCAAAGATTCCAAGACAGGCGAATACCATACACTTACCGGAAACATGTCAGGCTGCCTGATTGGTGATTATGTGATCGGACAGCGGAAAGCGATCCAGGGCTCCCTGCCGCAGGACGGCGCATTTATCCGTTCGATCGTTTCTACGAACATGGCCGATGCGATAGCAAAATACTATGGCATACAGCTTGTAGAAGTTTTAACAGGATTTAAATTTATTGGCCAGAAGATGCTGGAGTTTGAAAAGACAGGCAACGGTACCTATCTGTTTGGCATGGAAGAAAGCTATGGCTGCCTGACCGGAACATATGCCAGAGATAAGGATGCAGTAGTAGCTTCCATGACATTGTGTGAAGCAGCGGCGTATTACATGACAAAAAATATGACGCTTTGGGATGCTATGCTGGAAATGTATGAGCGTTACGGCTACTATAAAGATCATGTTGAGTCTATTACATTAAAAGGAATTGAAGGTCTTGCAAAGATTCAGGAAATCATGAATACGCTGCGTGAGAATGCTCCAAAAGAAATCGGAGGATTAAAAGTACTTGCCGCACGAGACTATAAGACAGATACCATTCAGGATTTTGCAACAGGCCAGACAAGACCAACCGGACTGCCGAAATCAAATGTGCTTTATTATGAGCTGGAAAATGATGCATGGGTATGTGTAAGGCCATCCGGAACAGAACCAAAAGTGAAGTTCTATATCGGCGTAAAGGGCAGTTCTATGGCGGATGCCGACGAAAAATCAGCTTCTTTGGGAACTAAGGTGCTGGATATGATTCAGAAGATGATATAGAAGAATAAAATGCTTACTGGAATCCAAAAGTTTGAAGGAGTTTAAATAAAAATCTCTGAACACCGCGAAAATAGCCGTGTTCAGAGATTTTTTGCAATTTTATTTACGGTTCCTAACCTGGATGAACAGAAAAGAAACACTTTTGACATTGTGTTGCGTTTTTTTGTGGCTATCCGGACGCCGGGTGAGAGGCGGGGCCTGGATTTCGGCTCCTACTCCAGAATGTTAAGAATCCCTAGGTATTCTGCATGGACTCTGTGGCTCCGTCCGGTCGCGTCGCCAAGTTCGCCTCTGGCTAAACGCCAGCGGCTAAAAGTGACGCTGGGCTGCGCCCCTGATTTAAAGAGCAGAATCCTAAGGACTTCTAAACATTCTTCCAACGTCGCCGAAATCCAGGCCCCGCCTCTCATCCAGCTGGTTTTGACTAGCTTTACAGAAATCACAGTGTTAAAAACTGCTGCTATTTCTATGATTTCGCTGTTAGGTATTACGATAACTGGCAAGAAAATCAGTCGATCTTTGTAAATATTACAGATGCTATTTTTTTACGCAGTCATTTGAATCCTTTGTGAGATTTAAAATCGCAGGTTCTTTCATAAATGTTCGCGGTTTACATGTAAGGCCTGAGAAAACCAGCCGGGTGAGGGGGAAATGGCCGGGCTTGCGGCGACGTTGGAAGAATGCTTAGAATTCTGGAGTAGGAGCCGCAAGCCCGGCCATTTCCCCCTCACCCGGCGTCCGGATAGCCAACAAAAAACGCAACACAATGTCAAAAATGTTTCTTTTCTGATTCACCCAGGTCAGGATTTGTATGTAAATAAAAAAGACCCGGTATTTACCGAATCTTTTCGTCTTGCTTTCCTGCCGTCTTACTTTTCCTTAAAAATAATCTCATCTTTATAGACAAGTCCCAGCTTGCTTTTTGCTATATCCTCAACATATTCCTGTGTCTTCGTGTATGCCTCGTAATCTTCAATCTCCTGTTTTCTGGCCAGTTCTTCGTCCCTCTGCTTTTCAAGAAGGGCTTCCTGCGCGATAAACTGCTGATCCTTTTTATACAGGGTTACGATCTGCACAGACATCACCCCGATCATTGCAAGAACGATCACTGTAATACACATCTTTCCTGTTCGATTTGCCTTGCGGCTGCTATATCTGTGACTCATGGTAACCTCTCGCCCTTTCAGCGGCAGCTTCTGCCGTCTTATTTCTTTACCATTCCTATTTTAATCAATTTGCCCGCTCTTTTCAACCGCTTATTTAAATTTTTTTTAAATTTTCTTCCTTTACCTGCTAAAATCGAACTTTTGTTTGCTATTTTTTTTGCAGCCTTTCGAAACGGCGTCATTACAAATCTGCATATTCTCTGCACGAAGCGAATGATTCGCTTCAATATGCGTGCAATAAACTTTACCGTATGGCGGCTGATATACTGGTTATATAAAAACATGCCG
Source organism: uncultured Eubacterium sp. (assembly GCA_948468465.1). The sequence continues at coordinate 20,542 of CAOKJJ010000015.1, forward strand.
AGTACGATTCCGCCAATTGAAAATCCCCGAATCAAACCGTCATTTTTCTGATATAACATTGCAAATATTACAAACGCTGTAAAAATCCAGTAACACAAGTCTTCCAGCGAAATCCACAGGACGCCATGTCTGACCAGCCGCCTGAATATTCTTAGACAGTCGTAAACAAGCACCAGCATCATACCAAGCACAAAAGATACCGCAAAAAAATCCATTTCCCGAAATATATTTTCACTTACTGTCATCATCTGAAAATTCTTCCTAAAAGACTTTCCGCCGCTTTCTTTCCACCGCCTGCATCTGAATAAGCCAGACTGTCAATCCTGCCTTCCACATCTACCTCCCCTTTTTCCAGCGTCAGCCGATTTACATGCAGGTCATTGCCTTTGATCAGCAGCATTCCCTGCTCTGTCTCCAGCAGTATTTCAGACACATCAAAAGAAAGCACATCCAAAACCCCTGTAAACGCTGCGTTTTTTCTATTTGTGAGCAGGATTTTATGTGCTTTTGACTGATTTTTTTCCATTCTCTCGTCCATACCCTTATCCTCCATTCTTGTCCTAACTGTTATATAATAAAAAGCTTTTTTCAAACAAGCTCAATAAAATATATGAATGAAGATCAGAATATATGACAGAACAATGCAACCATGCATATATATTTGTTGTATTTAAGAGTCCCTCTCTCAGTGTCCGGAAATCCATAAATACAACAAATATGAATTATTACAAATACTCAAATAATTCCTTCGCCTGTTCCTTTTTCGTTGTATCCTGGATATCAAGTACCCGGACTTTTACAGATTTTGTACCAAACAAAATCTCAATAATATCTCCGACTTTCACTTTAACCGATGCCTTTGCCGGTTTGTCATTGACCATAACCCTGCCGGCGTCACAGGCTTCGTTTGCAACGGTTCGCCGCTTTATCAAACGTGAAACTTTTAAAAATTTGTCTAATCTCATAATTTCCCTCATCTTAAATGATAAAAAGGGGCTGCAAAATCTGCAGCCCTCTTTTCAAAGATTTATTCGTTCATTAAATCCTTTAATGCTTTTCCTGCCTTAAATTTTGGTGCCTTTGATGCCGGTATCGTCATCTCTTCACCTGTCTGTGGATTTCGACCTGTCCTGGCGGCCCGTTCAGATACTTCGAAGGTTCCGAAGCCGACTAACTGGATCTTCTCCCCTTTCTTGAGCTCTTCAGCAACAACATCTGTAAAAGCTTTTAAAGCTGCGTCCGCATCTTTTTTGGATAATTCAGCCTTGTCAGCAATAGCTGCAACTAATTCCGCTTTGTTCATTTCTACTCCTCCTGTGGATTAATTATAGTATTGTTATTAAATAAGAATCGGAACTCATCTTCTCCAAAATACTTACGAATATATTTATACTAACTTTTCCAAGGTTTGTCAAGCGGAAAATGCCCAATTTCTAGCATTTTAACAAGCATTTTATTCCTCTGGGAAAATTTACCTGAAATACTGAATGCCCTCAAAAACCTGAATGCCTTCAAATCGACTCGATAATTGTTTTGAACAGACAAAAACGCGAATAAAAATAAAAAAACAGGCCATGGTTTGACAAACATTGCAAAAAGCTCTTTTTATAATGGCTGTCATATGCCGCTGCCGGATTCCTGGCAGTGACAGGATTGAGTGATTGGAGGATAGAGGATGAAAAGATTGAGTGTAAAACAGGCGATTTTATACGTAGGAGGAATTTTGATGTGCCAGATATCATGGATGGGCTGTTTTCCGCTGATACCGGCATTTTTTACAGCTGTATGTCTGGAAGACGCGGCACGGGGAGCGCTTTGCGCGGCAATGCTGATAGGGATTGTTTTGTTTGTGCCGATTGCTGCGGCAGTGAAATATCTGATGGCAGCAGCTGTGATTTTGGTTACAGTCAAATTGTTTGAGTGGGCGGAGGGGCGCTGCAGCGTAATTTGCGCGGCATCTGCGGCTGCGATAGCGACATTTGTGATGTCGTTGTCGGGGGAGCTGTTAAATGTACGTGATGCAGCCGGTATCGTGGTTTGTGCTTTGGAAGCGGTATTTGTTTTTTCTGCGATTATGATTGGCACTAGATTTGTTGATTTTTTTATGCAGATCAGTTTTTTGCCGCAGAATGAAACGCCGGATCATTATCAGGAGACAAAGCTGGTAAATTATGCGGATTCTTTCAGCAGGTTATCGAAGATATTTTCGCGTATGAATTCTACGCAGAGAGGGCTGTCGGCAGAGCAGATGGGAAAAATCCAGAATGAACTGACAGGAACGCTTTGCATGAACTGCAATCAGTGCGCATTGTGCTGGGATAAGGAAGAAAGTCCGATGTATTCGTATCTTGCCTATATGCTGCAGTCGCTGCTGAGAACCGGAGAAGCAGATGATGAGATCGTTGTGCAGATGCAGGAATATTGTCCGTATACAGATGCCGTAGTACAGGAAAGCATTCGGATTTTTGAAAAAGCCAGGCTGAATCTCGCATGGTATAACCGTCTGCTGGAAAATCGCGAGATTATAGCGCAACAGCTGGACGCGATGGCATATATTATGGAGGACTGTGCAAATGAGAAAAACGAGATTACACATGAAAACAGGAATCTGATGGCGGAAATTAAGTACCGGGCAAGGGAGCGCGGTGTGATTGTGCAGAAACCGCATTTATATGAAAATAAGGACAGGCATTGGCAGTTTACGTGTGAAGCATATGCAAAAAACGGAAGCTGCATTAGTATGAAGGAGCTGGCAAAAGCTGTTTCGATGGGGCTGGAACGCGGAATGCGGCCGCACAGAGACGAACGGGCCATGGTCAGCCCGCAGGGAGCGGCCGTCGTATTTGAAGAAGATACTTGTTTTCACGAGACGCATGCGGTAGCGAGAATGGTAAAAGATGGCGGACATGTTTCCGGTGATAATTATTCGTTTTTAGAAATGGACAATGGGCGGATGGCAATGATGCTGTCCGATGGAATGGGGTCTGGCAGCAGTGCCTGCAAAGAAAGCGAGCTTGTGCTGGAGCTGCTGGAGAAGTTTCTGGAAGCAGGCTTCTCGGAGGATACAGCATTGAAAATGATGAATTCGGCAATGGTTATCCGGGGAGAAGACGATTTGTATTCGACGGTAGACATTTGTTCCCTGGATTTGTATACGGGCCGATGCGATTTATATAAAATAGGCGCAGCGACAACTTTTATCAAACACCGGGATTATGTGGAACGAGTGGAATCCAGTTCCCTGCCGGTAGGGGCTACGCATCGGATTGAGACGGAAAATACGAAAAGGCAGCTGGAAAATGGGGATTTCCTTGTCATGATGACAGATGGTGTGTTAGAATATCTAATGGAAGAAGATCCGGATCTGGCGATGTGTGAAATTTTAAAGAATCTGGAGGTAAGGCATCCGGGGCAGATGGCGGATGCGGTGCTGGAAGAAGTGTTGGAAAGGACAGGAGGAAAAGCCGCGGATGACATGACGATTCTGGTGTGCGGCGTATGGAAAAAATAAGGATGTATCAAAGATGGGAGAAGCGGAAACAAAAGAAATAAAAAACATACAGGAAATAAAAAACGTACAGGAAAAAAATGTAATACAGGAAAAAAATATAATACAGAAAATAGAAGCGTTTATTCGCTGCAATCAGATGATTGAACGGGGAGACCATCTGATTGTGGGCGTCTCAGGCGGAGCGGATTCCATCTGTCTGCTCCTGGTATTGTTAAGGCTGCGGGAAGTATTCGGGCATCAGGTAAGCGTTGTGCATGTAAATCATGGAATACGTGGGGATGCAGCCGAAAAAGATGCAGAGTTTGTCAGGTCTTTTTGTGAGGAACGCGGCATAAAGTGTCATATCTGCCGCTGTAAGGTGCCGGAGTATGCGCATATGCATGGAATGAGTGAAGAGGAGGCCGGCAGAGCGGTACGTTATGAAGCTTTTCGGGAGGAAAAGAAAAAATATCCGGCCCGGAAAGTAAAGATTGCGGTAGCGCATCATTTGCAGGATCATGCAGAAACGATGCTGTTTCATCTGGTGCGCGGAACGGGCATTCGGGGACTGGCAGCAATTGTGCCTGTGTGCGGGGATATTATACGGCCGCTGCTGCATACCAGCAGGCAGGAAATCGAAGCATATCTGGCGCTGACAGGCCAGGACTACTGCATAGACGCGACAAATGAGACAGATGCGTACAGCAGAAACAAGATACGGCATCAGGTATTGCCGGCTTTATGCGAAATTAACAGCTGTGCAGCGCAGCATATGTATCAGACTGCCAGACAGCTGCAGGAGATTGCGGATTATCTGTCAAAACAGGCGGCAGCTGCACAGGAATTATGCTGCAGAATCGTTCCGGACGCGGTATGGATTGAAAAAGAAAAATTTTTGGGGCTGGATACGGTGGTTCAGAGGGAAATGCTGCACCAGCTGCTTGGAATGCTGGCAGGAAGCAGGAAAGATCTTACAAGGGAACATATCTGCCAGGTTTTGGAGCTTTTTGATAAGCAAAATGGCAGACGGGTAAAGCTTCCTTACGAGATGGAGGCTGTAAGAGTTTACAGCGGCGTTGAAATTCATGTTGTGAAAAATGTGAAAAATGCAGAAAATGAAAGTGCAAATAAGAGGGATTATCTGGAAAAACAGTTTTCGTTTCGAATAATGGAACCGTTTTCTGAGCATATGTCACAAATTTCCAAAAAGAAGTATACGAAATGCTTTGATTATGATAAGATAAAATATGGACTCTGTGTAAGACACAGACAGCCAGGGGATTATTTGACGATTGATGCTTCCGGCAGCCGTCAGAAGCTGAAAAAATATCTGGTCAATGAGAAGATTCCCGTAAAAGAAAGGGAGCAGCTGCTGCTGTTAGCTGACGGGTCACATATTATGTGGATTGTCGGATATCGAATCAGCAGCTATTATAAAGTGAGTGAACAGTCGAGAAGAATATTGGAGGTTACTTTTTGCGGAGGAAAAGAAGATGAAAGAACAGATTCAGGTGATGTTTTCAGAGGAAGAAGTGAATGCAAGAATTGCGGAGATTGCTGCACAGATTAATGAGGAATACAAAGGAGAAGAGATTGTTGCAATCGGTATTTTGCGCGGCGGAGTTTATTTTTGTACCGAATTGACGAAGCGCATCACTGTGCCGGTTATCCTGGATTTTATGGAAGCGTCCAGTTACGGGTCAGGCACAGATTCCAGCGGCCAGGTTCAGATTACAAAAGATTTGATCGAAGATATCGCTGGCAGGCATGTGATTGTAGTGGAGGATATTATTGATACCGGCAGGACATTGAGCAAGCTGTTAGACAATCTGCGGGCGCGCAAACCGAAAAGCCTTAAGCTGTGTACCTTGCTGGATAAGCCGGAACGGCGGGTTGTGCAGGTACAGGTAGATTACAACGGATTCGTGATTCCAAACAAATTTGTCATAGGATATGGGATGGATTATGCGCAAAAATACAGAAATCTTCCTTATATTGGAGTTGTAGAGGGTGAGTAGAAGGAGGTTATAACTTGAAACGAGGTTATCGAGGATTTGTATTGTATGCCATTCTCGTATTAGGAGTGATTGGCATATGGTATTTTTTAAGTGAAACGGATATTACATCGGATACGTATACGTATCATCAGTACCAGGCGGATCTGGAAGACGGAAAAATCTATTCTGTCATTATTGAACAGAATGCGGAGACACCGACAGGCACGCTTGTAGTAACGCTCAAAGATGATGCAGACCGTCATGAAATTGCAGTATCGGATGTAAATGAAGAACAGGAGTATTTAAAGCAGAATCAGTTCTATAATTATCTGCTCAAAAATATTCCAAGAGCCAGCTGGCTGTCTACATGGCTTCCATATTTGATTATTTTTGGAGCAATGTTTATTCTGTTTATTATTATGAACAATATTAATCAATCTGCCGGCGGCGGAGGCGGTCCCAAAATGATGAATTTTGGCAAGAGCCGTGCCAGAATGTATACAGATGAAGTAAAAAAGGTGAATTTCTCCAAAGTTGCCGGACTCAAAGAAGAGAAAGAAGAACTGGAAGAGATTGTGGATTTCTTAAGGGAACCAGGTAAATATACAAAGCTTGGAGCCAGAATTCCAAAAGGGGTGCTGCTTGTAGGGCCTCCGGGAACCGGTAAAACGCTGCTGGCAAAAGCGGTGGCCGGTGAAGCCGGCGTGCCGTTTTTCAGTATTTCCGGGTCTGATTTTGTGGAAATGTTTGTCGGCGTCGGAGCTTCCCGTGTGCGTGACTTATTTGAAGACGCCAAGAAGAACGCGCCGTGCATTGTATTTATTGATGAAATTGACGCTGTTGCCAGACGCCGTGGCACGGGTATGGGCGGCGGTCACGATGAACGCGAACAGACGCTGAACCAGATGCTTGTGGAGATGGACGGATTTGGCGTAAATGAAGGCATTATTGTTATGGCAGCGACGAACCGTGTGGATATTCTGGATCCGGCGATTATGCGTCCGGGACGTTTTGACCGCAAGGTGCATGTAGGCAGGCCGGATGTTGGCGGAAGAGAAGAAATTCTGCATGTACACGCAAAAAATAAACCGCTGAGTGATGATGTGGATTTGAAACAGATTGCGCAGACCACGGCAGGATTTACCGGGGCTGATCTGGAAAATCTGCTGAATGAGGCAGCCATTCGGGCCGCAAAATTGGACCGTGGTTACATCCGGCTGGAGGATATCCGCAATTCTTTTGTTAAAGTAGGCATCGGCGCTGAGAAGAAGAGCCGGATTATCAGTGAAAAGGAAAAACGGATTACAGCGTTCCATGAAGCGGGCCATGCGATTTTATTTCATGTACTGCCGGATGTGGGACCGGTGTATTCTGTTTCGATCATACCTACAGGAGCGGGCGCTGCCGGTTATACGATGCCGCTGCCCGAAAAAGATGAAATGTTCAATACAAAGGGCCGGATGCTGCAGGAAATCGTAGTGGATCTGGGCGGGCGTGTTGCAGAAGAATTGATTTTTGATGATATCACGACCGGAGCATCGCAGGATATTAAACAGGCGACCGCGATGGCAAAGGCGATGGTTACGAAATACGGCATGTCAGAGAATCTGGGCCTGATCTGCTATGACGAAGATGACAATGAAGTGTTCATCGGGCGGGATTTGGCGCATACAAAAGGATATGGCGAAAATGTGGCAACGCTTATTGACCAGGAAGTGAAGCGGATTATTGATGAATGTTATGTCAAGGCAAGAGAGATTATTCATCAATATGAGCAGGTGCTTCATCAGTGTGCGGATCTTCTGCTGGAAAAGGAGAAAATCAGCAGAGAAGAATTTGAAGCGTTATTTTTGAACCAGAAAGAAATACCGCTGACAGAAGGTTAAAAGCTGTGCATTTTTTTACCGTGAACCTGTGAGGCGGCAAAACTTAATAGATGAAATACACAAAAAAAATATAGATATTTTTTTAAGTTTGTGCACACTTATCTGCGTAAAGATGGTATTATAATTAACGTAAAAACCCCCCAATACATTATATAGTTTTTGCTATACCCCATAGTAAAAATACCTTCTCCTAAAACAGGCAGCGCAAGCTGCCTGTTTTACTTTGCATTTTTTCACAGAAATAACCCAGAATGTCACATAGATAAAAATAAAGAAAATTTGTTTAGTTGTGCTATAGATTATTTTGGAAAGATAGGATATACTTAACAAAGAAGACAGAAAAAGCGAAAATGGAGTTTGTGGAGATGAACAACAGTAAATCAATCTATGAATTAAACAGAATACAGCGCTATATGATGCAGATGCGTCCGGTGCTATATAAGCAGGTACTTTTCTCAGATGGGACAGCGGATTACAGAGAGCCGCCGGAACCAAAGGAAGGAGAAGAAGTAACGATTCGTTTCCGCACGAAAAAAGATAATGTTGATGCGGTATTTTTGTGCGGCAATGGACAGGAATATCAGATGGAAAAAGTAGAAACTTGCGACCAGTTTGACTACTATGCATATACGGTAAGGATGACAGACCAGCCGTTTGATTATTATTTTCAGGTGGCGGACGGCATGCTGACGCTGTATTATGATAATTACGGGCCGACAAAAGAACTGCGTCCACAGTACACTTTCAGAATTGTGCCGGGATTTTCAACACCGGATTGGGCCAAGGGTGCGGTGATGTACCAGATTTTGGTAGATCGTTTTTATAATGGAGATGCGGGAAACGACGTAGAAACGAATGAATATTTTTATATCCGTACACCGAGCCAGAAAATTGAAAACTGGGATAAAGTGCCGTCCAGTTTTAGTGTGGCGGAATTTTACGGCGGAGATTTGGAAGGGGTACGCAAAAAACTGGATTATCTGCAGAACCTTGGCATAGAGGTCATTTATTTTAATCCGCTGTTTGTATCTCCTTCCAACCATAAATATGATATTCAGGATTATGATTATATTGATCCGCATTATGGAAAGATTGTAGAAGACGGCGGCGCTCTGCTGGCCCCTGGGTCGGTAGATAACCGTCTGGCGGAACGTTATATAAAAAGGGTTACCGATAAACGGAACCTGGAAGCAAGCAACCAGCTTTTTGCGGAGCTTGTTCAGGAAATACACAACCGTGGGATGAGAGTCATTCTGGACGGTGTATTTAACCATTGCGGTTCTTTTAACAAATGGATGGATCGGGAAGAGCTGTACAATGGGCAGGAAGGATACGAGCCTGGAGCTTATATATCCGGTGAAAGCCCATACAGAGGATATTTTAAATTCAGCGATCAGAATGCATGGCCGCATAATAAATCTTACGATGGCTGGTGGGAACACGATACACTGCCAAAGCTGAACTATGAAGAATCAGAGGAACTTTATCAGTATATATTGGAAATCGGAAAAAAATGGGTGTCGCCTCCGTACAATGCAGATGGCTGGCGGCTGGATGTTGCGGCGGATTTAGGATACAGCGAACGATTTAACCATCAGTTCTGGCGTGATTTCCGCAAAGCGGTAAAATCAGCGAATCCGGATGCCATTATTCTGGCGGAGCACTATGGGGATCCGAAAAACTGGCTGTCAGGTGACCAGTGGGATACGATTATGAACTACGATGCTTTTATGGAGCCTGTCACATGGTTTTTAACCGGCATGGAAAAACATAGTGACAGCTTTCAGCAGTGTACACTGGGGAATATTGGAAATTTTGAAGGCTCGATGAACCATTATATGACAAGTTTTTTAACGCCTTCGTTGTACTGCTCCATGAATCAGCTGTCGAATCACGATCATTCCCGATTTCTGACCCGTACAAACCACAGGCCGGGACGCATAGATACGCTTGGCGCTCGGGCGGCATCGGAAGGCATCAATAAAGGCGTGTTTCGGGAAGCGGTTGTCATACAGATGACATGGCCGGGAGCGCCGACCTTGTACTATGGAGACGAAGCAGGCGTGTGCGGTTTTACGGATCCGGATAACCGCAGGACCTATCCGTGGGGCAAAGAAGATAAAGAGCTGATCGCGTTTCACAGAGAGATCATCCGCATTCATAAAGATCACCCGGCACTGCGTACCGGTTCCGTAAAGTTTTTGCAGGGAGAACATAATTTGCTATGTTATGCGCGCTTTAACCGGAAAGAACAGCTGGTGGTACTTGTAAATAATTCGGATGGCAGCCGGGAAGCGGATGTCTCTGTATGGGCAGCCGGAATACCGATGTCTTCCCAGCTGGAACAGCTCATTTTTACAAATGAGAACGGATATTCTGTTGTGCCTGTTGTGTATACAGTAACGGAAGGCAGACTGAAAATCATGCTGCCGAAACATTCCTCGGTCGTGCTCAGACGCAAGGAAAAATGAATCAGGAATTATGAGTTAAGAAAGAATAAGAATGCATTGCAGCAGTTCAATGATTATCTGGACTGTTGCAATGCTTGAAAGCGTGTTTAAGAAAAGATCTTAAATACGCTTTATTTTTTTCATTTTTCTGCAACAAAATAATAGGGATCAGACACTATATATATGAACCGTAAATATATAGCAGAAAAGAATCCAGGAGGCATGTCATGGATCAATATTTGGAACTGGTACGCAGGGCAAAGCACGGGAGCGCCGATGCGTTTGCTGATTTGTACCAGGAAGTTTATGAGGATTTATACCGGTTTGCAGTATATACATTAAAAAATTCTGTGGACGCACAGGATGCGGTCAGCGAGACGGTTGCGGATGCGTTTGCGTCTATCCGCAGGCTGCGTAAAGAGGAAGCATTTAAAGGATGGATCTTTAAAATACTGTCCGCGAAATGCAAGAGAAAGCTGAAAGAGTATGCGAACAAAACGCTGGAACTGTCCGATGAACTGGGGGAGCAGCTGGCTGCGTCAGATATAAGCCCGGATGCAGCGGAGTATATACAGGTGCGGATGCTTTACTGGGAACTGACACCAGAAGAACGGATGATTATTGCGATGCATGTGTTTGCAGGATATACGAGCAGAGAGATCGCCAAACAGCTACATATGAATGAGAACACCATCCGGTCAAAGGAAAGCCGCGCCTTGAAAAAAATGAAAGAAAAGCTTTTGGGAACAGTGACAAAAAAATCTGGAGGGGATGCAAATGAATGAACGTGAAAACAAAGAAAAAATAATAGAAAAAATTTCCGAATCAGCACAGCAGCTGCGTGTTCCAAAAGAGCTGGAACCAGAGCAGATCAGGCAGAAGCTGAAAGGAAATCACAGCGGGACATGGAACCGTTACAGAACCGCTGCCGCCGCGGCATGCCTGTGCATTTGCTTTGGAGCAGCAGGCCTGGTATACCAAAATTCTGTGAGACAGACGATCAACAAAGAATTAAAACAAGAATTAAAACAAGAATTAAAAAAAGAAACAAAACAAGCATCAAATCAGGAAACGAATCAGGAAACAGGTAAAAAAACGAAACAGGACAATGAGGAGGCAGCACATACAGTTCCAAAAGAGCCTGTGAAGAAATTAGGAAAAATGTATACGCTTGCGTCTGGTTACGGAGCAATGTATGATACATTAAAAAAAGCGGAAGCATGGCGGACAGAATGTAATAAAAAAGAAGCAATGCTGGAAAGTACAGTAGATATGGCGGACAGCGGCGCATCTTCCATGAGGGAATCGGCGGAAGATATGGCGGACAGCGACGCTTCTTCCATAAAAGAATCGGAATTCAGCGGAGATTTTTTTTCCACGAATTTACAGGTAGAAGGGGTAGACGAGAGTGATTTTGTAAAGACAGACGGCAGCTTTGTGTATGTGGCACAGTCCGATCGGATTCAGGTGCTGGATGTGCGCAGTGCGGCTCCTTCTGTAGCAGGAACGATTCAGCCGGATATGGATGAAGATACAGACCGGATTTGTGAAATGTATGCAGCAGACCAGCTTCTGACTGTAATTATACAGACGGAAAAAACAACGCTGGCGCAGGCAGAGGAGACACAGACTTCCAAGAAGGCAGCATATGAAGACGATATGCAGTATATAGATACAGATCCTGTCACAAAAGTCGTGACTTACGATATTACAGACCCGGAAAATCCGAAGCAAAAAGATACGGCGGTGCAGGACGGATGGTATCGGACGTCCAGAAAGACAGGTGGCCGTCTGTATCTTTTTACGGAGCAGTCACTTGGGATTGCCGACGATATTTCCAGAAAAGAGGCTGTTTCTGATGACAACATCAGACAATGGATACCAGGCGTAAATGAAAGCGTGGTTCAGCCAGACTGTATTTATATGCAGAAAAGAGGAAATCAGGGACTGCTGATGGCATCTTTGGATCTGGAAGACCACAGCCGGGTGCTTGATGTAAAACTGCTGGTCAATGAATACGTGGATTTGTATGTCAGCAGCACATCGGTATATTTGTATGATGCGGTATACGTGAATGACGCGGTCCGCACACGGATTGCCAGGTTTGCACTCGAAACAGACGGAACGATACAGGCAAAAGCGGCAAAGACAGTAAAAGGGGGCATTGAAGACACGTTTGCGATTCATGAAAGACAAGGATATCTGCAGGTGCTTACGTCAGTGACAAGTACGGAACCATGGGAAAACCGGATCTACGTGCTGGATGAAAATATGCAGACGGTCGGAAAGCTTACCGGACTGGCACGCGGCGAGCGGATTTACGCAGCACGATTTACCGGAGACATCGGTTATTTTGTAACGTATCGAAATACAGATCCGTTATTTACGGTAGATTTTTCAGATCCGAAAGAACCAAAAATCATTGGCGAGCTGAAAGTAGACGGATTTTCCGAATATCTGCATTTTTGGACAGACAACAAGCTGCTTGGCATTGGATATGAGACAAATCCGGATAATGGGGAAATGATCGGCGTGAAGCTTTCGATGTTCGACATTTCCGACCCTGTCAAAGTCAAAGAAGAAGCAAAGCTCGTCCTGAACGGGGTTTACGACTGTGCGGCAATCAATGACTATAAGGCTGTACTTGTCAGTTCCAAAAAAAATGTGATCGCATTTACAACAGAAACGTATGGCGATAATTATCGGGAACATTACCGGGTATTTTCCTATAAAAACGGCAAATTTGTCAGCCGGATCGAACGTACGCTGGCTGGCGGAGAATATACGTATGCCGGCACCGACTGGCGGAGCGTGTATATAGACGACAGGCTGTACCTGGTCAGTGAGAAAAAGATGCTTGTATTTTCTATGGGCAGGCAATGGGAGGAGATAGGAAAGCTTGTGTATGGGTGGACACAAAAAGGGAAGGAACGTTCGCAAATGATAGCATATGACTAAAAGCAAGGTGTCAGGCCGTACGGACAGGTGATTGGTTTCCTGAACGGCGCTGCGCCTGAGGAGATGATTTTGAGAAAATGATCTCCTCAGGTGCAGCGCCTGATGGGAATAGCCTGATTGTTGCTGTTTTACACTGTCAAAGTCCTGCGAGCCGTTCTACTTCAGCAACACTAAGTTCTGTATCTTCTGCTATTTCTTCAATGGTTTGTTTTCCTCTTTTTAGAAGTCTAAGAGCTGTTCTCTCTTTTGCTTCGCTTACGCCTTTGCTTATGCCTTTGTTAAAAATTCTTCTTGTTTCTGTTTCAATCAGTGGTCCACCCATAATATCACCTATACCTTTCTGAACATTTTTATACTTTTTTGAGATTTCTTTTATTACATCACCGGAAAGTTCTATAATTGTTCGTTTTTCAAAAGAGCCAATCACTCCCTGCTGTTCCAATTTATCAAGCGTTTCTAAAATTTTCTCATACTCTGCCTTTAGTTCAGCCAGTTTCTTCTCATCCTTGTTATACGCTGGAAAGTTTTTCTCATGTGAAAAAATATAAAAAGGAATAAGTATCAGCAGACCTTTTTCAAAGAGATCATCAAGTGAATAGGTCTGCATTTTCTTGCTGTTTTATAAAATGTTCGTTGGGGAAAAACCGGATTTCTTCCCTGCCTGTATATGTTTCTCCGAAAATTTCATTGATCACAGGAATAATCAATCTTTGGCAATCATTTAAAATTGTCCGAAATGCACTGTCATATATATTTGCCATATTTTGTTCCTTTCCGGCATGTGCCTTTATCATATCATTAACTTATTGTAAATTCAAGAATTTCCATTTTTAAAATATCTTTTAAATGTTTTTGTATTTTTATTTCGTTCATATATTTAAATAACTGATTTATATTTTGGGTTGCAATTTGACAAAAACAGAGTAAAATCGAGATAGAGTATTTATTGTGAAAAACAAGGAGGTCATTTGGATGAACGCAAGATTGAAAAACCAGCTCAGCTATCTGTTTTTTATACTGCTTGCGGTACTTGCTTTTTATACTGTATTTCGAGATAACGATACGGGGATGGTTATGGCATCCATAAAGAAGATGAAGCTTTCCTATCTGCTGGTGTCAGCTGCTGTGGCGCTTATTTTTACAATGATGGAAGGCGTTATGATCTGGTATTTGCTGCGTGCGCTGCAGGGGAGGGCTGCATTTATGGACTGTATCCGCTATTCCTTCGTAGGATTTTTATATTCCGGCATTACTCCGTCCGCGACCGGAGGACAGCCGATGCAGCTCTATCATATGAAGCGTGATGGAAATGACCTGTCAGCAAGTACGGTAGTGCTGATGACGGTAGCGCTCGTTTACAAGCTTGTGCTTGTACTGATGGGCATTGTCATGATGCTGTTTGGATTCGGGGTATTAAAAGATAATCTGGGTAATTACCTGCATCTGTTTTATCTGGGAATGTTTTTAAATACGGCGCTTGTTGTGCTGCTGCTGATTGTAATGATACTGCCGGGATTTGCGAAATGGATGATTCTGGCATTGGAAAAATTGCTGATTCGTATGCACATGTTAAAAAAGTCGGAGTATCGTTTGAATCAAATAAATCATTTTATCCAAAGTTATCAAAATGCGGTGCGGTTTTTGCTGCAGCATAAAAAGCAGGTTGCAGTAGTTCTGCTGGCGACATTTGTACAACGGTGTCTTGTCTTTCTTCTGCCGTATATTGTATATTGCGGATTTGGGCTGGATGGAACGGACGCGGGTACGATCCTGATGATTCAGATGTCTATTTATCTGGCCGTCGATATGCTGCCGCTGCCGGGAGCACAGGGAATTACAGAGCTGATGTACCGCAGGGCATTTCGTGATATATTTACAGCAGAATATGTAGTCCCTTCCATGTGTGTGTCCAGAGGGATCAGCTTTTATTTCCTGTTATTTTTCAGCATGGCAGTATGCACAGTGCATCATATACGGTATCGGATGCATAAGATTTAACTTGCATTTTCAATAAAACATAGTAGAATCAAGATAGGAAATATTTACAACAAAGCATAACAGAATCAAGATAGGAAATATTTACAATAAAACATAACAGAATCGAAATAGGAAATCGCAATCAGGCATAAAATATGATATAAATCTATCATTACAGAAATAAGTTTCAGGCTGGGAGGTAACTGACAGTGGCGGAAAACAGGACAGATTTTGACCAGGTAGTAAAACAGATTACGCAGAATTATATTTCGGATGAAGTATTTGTAACGAAGGAAAACCGGAGGCTGCCGGGCAGGAGCAATATTATCATACTGATCAAACGTCTGCGGTCTTTAATGTTTCCGGGATATTTTGAAGAGAAAAATTTTGAATATACAAACGCGCAGTATTTTGCGGGCAATACCATCAACAGCATACGCAGGGAATTGCGCCAGCAGGTGGAAATTGCGCTGCTGTATACAAATGAGAGCAAGACAAGAGAGCAGATTGAAGAAGAGGCGGATGATACGGCGCAGTATTTTATCGGAAGGCTCGCTCATATTCAAAATATGCTCTTAAAAGACGTGCAGGCAGGATTTGACGGCGATCCTGCGGCAAAAAGCAGACAGGAAATCATTTCTTCTTATCCGGGTGTTTTCGCGATCTTTGTATACCGGATGGCACATGAGCTGTATATCAGGAAGGTGCCGTTTATTCCGCGCATTATGTCGGAGTATGCGCATAGCCGTACCGGGATAGATATCAATCCCGGAGCTGTCATTGGAGAATATTTTTTCATTGACCATGGCACCGGAGTTGTGATCGGAGAGACAACCAAAATCGGAAACAACGTGAAACTGTATCAGGGAGTGACGCTTGGGGCGCTGTCTACCAGAAAAGGACAGCTGCTTGCAGATGTCAAGCGGCATCCTACCATTGAAAACAATGTGACAATCTATTCCGGAGCTACGATTTTAGGAGGAGAGACAGTCATCGGGGCAAATTCCATTATCGGCGGCAATACGTTTATTACGGAGTCGATTCCCGCATATACAAAGGTGTCGTTAAAAGCTCCGGAAATGGTATTTCAAGTGGATACACCAAAAAACGGAGAAGAATGGGTTTGGGACTGGGTCATTTAAAGTTCGATGCGGCGTGCAAAGCTTTTGTGGCAGTGTTGTACAATGAATTTGAAATGAATTAAAATGAATCAATTAGAATGAAATTATGTCAGAATAAAATATAAACAAGAATAATCATGAACTATTCAGAACATAAGATAAACAGACAGAGGCTAAGCTTCGGGCTCACTGACAGTTACCGAACAGCTTGTTTTGATTCCATCCTCGCGGGCATAGACATATGCCCGTCCTTTTTTGAGTGCGGTAATATTGCCGTTTTGATCAACGGAAAGCACATTGCTGTTACTCGTACTCCATTCTGGTACGTTGCCTGAAGAAACAACCGCAGTCAGTGCACGCGTTTCCCCAACAGTCATAGACACAGACGATGCAGAAAGCTTAACCTGAGGCTGTTTAACAGTGATGGTACAGGTCTTGGATACACCGTCAACTTTTGCCGTAATTTTGGCTGTTCCATGCTTTACCGCAGTGACAAGGCCATTTTCATCGACGGTAGCAACACTGCTTTTGCTTGATTTCCAGACCGGAGCATGACCGTTTGAAACTTTCGCCGCAAGCTGTTTCGTACCGTTTCGGTAAAGCGACACATTGGCGGGAGTAATCGTCAGCGTAGTTGGTTTTACAGTAATACGACAGGTTGCTTCCGCATTTCTGATTTTTGCGGTAATACTGCATGTACCAGCTTTTTTTGCCGTAATCAGACCATAAGTGTTCACCGACGCTATCGAAGATTTACTGCTCTTAAAAGAAGGCTGTTTTCCGTTCGATGCGACTGCGACAAGCATAAATTCATCGCCGATCGCCATAGTTTTGGAATATTTGGTAAGCACGATCACAGGCGGCATTGACAATACGGCAGCATCTGCGCTGATTGTCATCCGGGTTAACGGGGTAAACAGAAATAAAATCGTTAATAATATAATAGATATCAAAGAATAAAAAGATCTGCGTGTCATAGGAAATACCTCCTTCAAATACTGCCACAAAAGTATTCCACACGCCGAATCGACATCATTATCATAACATGAAAATGTGGTGCTGTAAACTGGCAGAATTCACAAAAAGGAAATATAATTACGCAAAGCTTGCCATTTTCCCCAAAATACCCTATAATGACCAGATATAAGCATCATTTGCAAACAAAAAGAGAAGGAGTGAATATAATGAAGGAATTTTTCAAAAAGCTTCGAATTGCAGCGTATCTGACGGCTGTACTTACCATTGCTCTGGGCGTGATACTGATTGCGTGGCCAATGGAAGTGACAGGGCTGATCTGCCGGGTGCTTGGCGCATTGCTTGTAGTAATGGGGGCGGTCTATATATTTGGATATTTTGTGGAAGGCAGGGGGATTTTGTCGATCACAGGCGGGCTGCTGTTTTTATTTCTCGGTGTATGGATTTTTATTACGCCGCAGTCGATCGCGACACTTGTGCCGATTGTAATAGGGGTTGTTTTGCTTGTACACAGCCTGCGTGATTTTCAGATGGCATCAGAGGCAAAGAGTAATGGCAGCGGGCGTTGGGGCATGTTGTTTTTGCTGGCGCTCTTAAATTGTGTGTTTGGGGTAGTCTGTATCTGTGATTCGTTTGGAGTTGTTTCGCTGGCGGTGCGTATGCTTGGAATCGCGCTTGTTTATGATGGAATTTCGAATATGATTATTGTATACCACACAGCGCAGGCAGTAAAATACGCGGCTGAAAAAATAGAACCGATTGATGTGGATGCACATGAAGTAGAATAACACAGATGGAAAGAGAAAGTGAAAAACGATGCGCAAGATGGAATTTAAAATGGAGCGTACAGGACTCTTAAAAGAGGGCGATGTGCTTCCGGTTACCGAAGGGAAACTGCCGGATTCGTATTATTATACACTTGGCAATGCATATGCAATGTCAGCGAACTATAAGTTCCGGGAACGGCTCACATCTACCGAAGGGACAGTGCTGGAAATAAAAGAAACACCGAAAGGATTTTTTGTGACGGTTGCCTTTGATGAATGACAATATCGGGGATCCGTTAAGTAAAGGGCATTGGTATGATAAGGAAAAGAAAGGGAGGGATTTGATGGCGGCATATTTGGATAATGGCACACTGGACATTTTAAGTGTTCAGTACCGTCTGGAAAACGGGTTTGTGGTGAATGGATTAAGGCTGATACCGCAGGCATTTATTGTAAGTGTGGATGAGCCGGAGAAAAGCGGCGCGGGCACGATTGTATTTGAAAAGGTACATGCGCTGACGATGAAGGGGCAGAAGGTATGGCTGCTTGGAAAAGAAGATTTGGAAATCAGCGGCATTTACGATAATACATGGGTATGCCGCGTCGAGCAGACACGTAAGCTGATCTGCTGGCGGGAAGGGACCGAAGAGATGATTCCGGTACCGGAAGATTTATGGAAGAATAAGCTGGAGGAAAAATAATTCATGGCCAATCAGGGAAAACGAGAGATTGACCAGCTGCTTGCAGATAGCTTTAAGGAGTTGGCATGTCAGTATCCGATCGAGAAAATTACGATTAAGGAGATTACAGATCGGGCAGGAGTCATCCGTACGACGTTTTACAATCATTTTCAGGATAAGTATGAACTGCTGGAATGGATTATCAATCATGATCTGATCGAACCGATTAAGCCGTTTGTCCGCAGCGGATTAACAACACAGGCAATGACATTTTTATTTATCAATGTGGAAAAACAAAAAGAATTCTATACGAAAGTCAGCAGGCTGGAAGGACAGAATTCTTTTAACAGCATTTCTCAGCATTGCCTGCGAAGCCTGCTGGAAGAGGTGTGCATAGAACACAGCGCCCGCAAGCAGCCGAAAAATGAATGGCTGACGCCGGAGCGGCTGGCACAGTATTACGGACAGTCTATGGTATTTATTTTAATCGAATGGATACAAAGCGGAATGACCATTTCGGCGGAAGATCTGGCTGAACTGTATCAGTATGTGATGAGCCATTCACTGGAAGATGCGTTAAAGGATTTGTAACAGACAGATATACAATTTCATAAATTTGTATTCCAAATTTCACAGGATATCGAAAATGTAAAAAAATGGGTACACTTAAAAAAGATTGAATATGTTCATATTCAGTCTTTTTTTATATACTTCTATATGCACTGGTGTAGAAATAAAAAAGAAAGAGATGAGAAAAGCATGATCAAGTTTGGTAAAGGAGTCGTAAAATTCAGAATACCGATTTTAATCCTCAGCTTCCTGCTGCTGGTTCCGTCTGTCATAGGTTATGTTAATACCCGGATCAATTATGATATTTTGTCGTATTTGCCGGAAGATATTGAGACAATGAAAGGGCAGGACATCTTGCTGGAGGAGTTTGGAACAGGGGCTTTTTCGGTAGCTGTCGTAGAAGGAATGGAAAGCAAAGATGTGGCGGCACTAAAGAGTGAGATCGAACAGATCGACCATGTCAAAACCGCCCTTTGGTATGATTCTCTGGCGGACCTGTCGGTGCCGATGGAGCTGCTGCCAGCAGATATAGAAGAAAAATTTGAAAATAAAGAGAAAAATTCTACGCTGATGATCGTCATGCTGGACACCTCTATGTCGGCAGATGAGACGCTGGAAGCGGTGGAACAGATCCGGGGACTTACAGAGAAACAGTGTCTGCTGAGCGGAATGTCAGCAGTGGTAGCTGATATTAAAAAAATATGCAACAGCGAAGCGATTATGTATGTTGCGATTGCGTCAGTGCTGTCGGCGATTGTGCTGTCACTGACGATGGATTCATTTTTAATCCCGTTTTTCTTTTTATTAAGTATTGGAATGGCGATTATTTATAATCTGGGAACGAATTTTATAGCGGGAGAGATTTCTTTTATTACGCAGGCGCTGGCGGCAGTGCTGCAGCTTGCGGTAACGATGGATTATTCCATATTTCTCTGGCACAGTTATCAGGAAAACCAGGAACGCTATGTCGGGGATAAAAAACGAGCGATGGCACATGCGATATCCAATACGGTATCGTCTGTTGTAGGAAGTTCCATTACAACGGTTGCGGGCTTTCTTGCCATGTGCTTTATGACATTTACACTAGGACTGGATCTGGGTATTGTCATGGCAAAAGGTGTTGTGTTTGGCGTGATTGGATGTGTTACGATATTGCCGGCCATGATTCTCGTATTTGACGGAGCGATTGAAAAAACAAGACATCGGGCGATCATACCGGATTTGGGAAGAATCGGCAATTTTGTTACGAAAAAATATGTGATGTTCGCGGCACTGTTTCTCATTGTTTTAGGGCCTGCGCTGTATGGATATACGCACAATCAGGTTTATTATGACCTGGCTGGCACTCTGCCGGACAATCTGGAAAGCGTGATGGGAAATACAAAGCTGGAAGAAGATTTTCAGATGGGTGCGACGCATATTATTATTGCGGACAGCAATCTGGATGCAAAACAGGCGAGGGCGATGCTGGGCGAGCTGAAAGACGTAAAGGGGATCAAGCTTGTACTGGGCATGGATTCTGTGCGGGGGCCTGCCTTTCCGGAAGAGATGGTACCGGACTCTTATAAAGAAATACTTGATAACGGCAAATATCAGATGATGTTTTTAGCATCGGAATATAAGACGGCATCAGATGAGGTCAATGCGCAGTGTGATATGATCAAACAGATTATTAAAAAGTATGATTCCTCTGCAATGCTGATCGGTGAGGCGCCTTGCACACAGGATCTGATTACGATTACGGATAAGGATTTTAAGACGGTCAGTACAGTGTCAATTGTATTGATATTTATCATTATCGCGGTTGTGTTAAAATCCATTTCGCTGCCGATCATTCTTGTTTCGGTGATTGAGTTTGCAATTTTTATCAATATGGGCATTCCTTCCTACACAGGAACGGTACTGCCGTTTATCGCGTCTATCGTAATAGGGACGATTCAGCTCGGCGCGACGGTTGATTATGCGATATTAATGACCAATAAATACAAAAAGGCAAGATATCAGGGTGCACAAAAACAGGAGGCGGTGTCCTACGCACTCAACAGTTCCTTACAGTCGGTATTTGTAAGCGCACTGAGCTTTTTTGCGGCGACATTTGGCGTCGGGCTTTATTCCAGCATAGATATGATCAGTGCGCTGTGCGTGCTGCTGGCCAGAGGTGCAATTATCAGCCTTTTGGTAGTGGCGTTTATACTCCCGGCAATGTTTATGATCTTTGATAAAGTCATATGTAAGACGAGCGCTGGTTTTTTGAACAAAGACAAGAAAGTAAAGGCAGAATCTGTTATGTCTTAGACGGCGGAAGGAAGCCGCAGGAAGACGCAAGTACAATGGCAGGAGGCAGAAGCAATGAAATATAGAGAATTGAAAGAAAAATATAAAAATAGATTTTCCATACGTATGATGGCGGGAATTTTATGCGTGGCATTAGCGGCAGGCAGCTTTGGTGTGTATCAGCTGCATACAGACAAGGTATCCGCTGTGCATGCAGTGGTCGAAGAGGACGAAAGAGCTGCCAAAGCAGACGATGCGGATGCGCAGAAAAAAGAATCCGGGATGGCGGAGCAGCTGATATCTTTGATTGATTCAAATGCAGGAGATGCAGAAAATGAAGAAAATTCAAAAGAAGAGACGGTTTATTTGATTACAGACGCCCACGGGAATGTAAATCAGACCATCGTATCCAACTGGCTGAAAAATGGTTCCGCAAATGCCGAAATACAGGATGTATCCGAGCTGTCTGATATTGAAAATGTAAAAGGCGACGAGACATTTACGCAGAACGGCAAAAATATTACCTGGCAGGCAAACGGACAGGATATTTATTATCGCGGAACTACGGATAAAGAAATGCCGATTTCCGAAAAGATCACTTACTATCTGGACGGAAGGGAAATTGCACCGGAACAGCTGGCCGGAAAAAGCGGCAAGGTTACGATTCGATTTGATTATACCAATCATGTCAAAACGAAAGCAAAGATCAATGGAAAACAAACCGATATCTATGTGCCGTTTACGGTAATATCCGGCATGGTTTTAAACGATGGGTTCCGCAATGTGCGGGTAAATAACGGCAGGGTATTGTCTGACGGCAATAAAATCGTAGTGGCAGGCATTGCGATGCCTGGGCTGAAAGAAAGCCTGGCGATTGAGGAAGATGACTTTGATGAAGATTTTGAGTTTCCAGAGTATGTGGAAGTTACCGCAGATGTGGAGGACTTTTCCCTGGAAATGACCGTAACGGCAGCTATGGCAGGGCTATTGTCAGACAGCGGCTTTTCCGATGGATTGGATTTTAGTGAATTGGATCAGACATTAGATGATATGTCAGATGCGATGAACAAGCTGAAAGACGGAGGCGGGAAGCTGGCCGACGGACTGGATACGCTCAATGACAGTATGGGAGGATTTTCCAACGGGGTAGATTCTCTTGCATCCGGTGTTGCTGCCTATACGGACGGGGCGTCAAAGCTGGCGGACGGCATCCATACGTTAAGTAACAGCTCCGGCGCATTGGAATCCGGTGTCAGCACGCTGAATGCCAGTGCAAAGACCATCAGCGACGGTGTGCAGAAGCTGGATCAGACGCTGCATACAGAAATGTCAGAAAAAGAAAAGGCAGCAGTTCAAAAAGAAGTCGATCAGACGATCGGAAAGCAGTTTCAAAAGGGTACGGATACGTATCAGGCCATTTATGACGCAGCGGTGAACAACTTTGCGCAGACAATGACCAATGAGACTGCGGTAAAGACCGTACAGACGGGGATACAGGCCGGACTGCAGGCACAGGGGCTGACCTCGGAAGGCGTTGTGGCAGCACTGGCGCAATATTATGCGGCAAATGGATTTACAGATGCATCCGGACAGACCTATTCAGCGGAAGCGTGCCAGTCGATGGTGCCGGGAACGGAAACGACGTACGCGGCATTTTTTGCAAATGCCGTATTAAACGGCGGACTGTCCAATGCACTGGCAGGCGGCATTACAAGCGGGATTGCAAGCCAGGGCTCTGCTTCTGTTGGAGAAGCGGTAACAGGAGCGTGTGAAATGGCTGCAAAGCAGGCGGCGCAGGCGGCGGCAGTATCCGGGGCTGAGTCGGCAAAGCAGAAAATCGCGGCAGCGATCGAAGCAAAAGACGCAGGCAGCGGACACAGCCTGGTATCTGGGACAAAGGCGTTAAGCGAGGGAACACAGCAGCTGGCGGAAAATATACCGACGCTTAAGAACGGAATCGGGCAGCTTGTGGCAGGAGCAGATGAACTGACAGGAAATAACGCTGCCCTTAAGGACGGCGTGGCAAAATTATCGGATGGCGCAGGGCAGATCAGCGACGGTGCTGGAAAGCTTGGGGACGGCGCGCATGAGCTGAGTGACGGACTGGATGAATTTGATAAAAAAGCAGTGAAAAAGATGGTGGATGCTTATAACGGGGACGTGAAAGAACTGGCAGAGCGGTTAAAGGAGATCATGCGTGCAGGAGAAGATTATCGGACCTTTAGCGGGGCATCGGAACATATGGATGCAACGACGAAATTTATCTTCCGGACAGACGGAGTAAAAAAATAGGGCTGAATCTGGCATAAATTCTCCTAAGCGGTAGGTCGGAGGTTCAAATCCTCTTAGCGATGCCAAAAACTCCGCCGAAAGCATTGATTTTTCAAGGTTTTCGGCGTTTTTTATTTCCAAAAAGAATTTGAACTCATAACAATGTCCGATTAGCAGGAGCGGTTTTTGCTAATCAAAATGCCT
>CAOKJJ010000016.1 GCA_948468465.1 uncultured Eubacterium sp.
ATAGACTTTGCATCCTAATTATGATATACTATTTGTAACCAAACAACTGTTTTATAAATGGGAGGTGAGTATATATGCCTAGTTTATCAGATATTGTGAAAGATTCAGTGGTCGAGTTTTCAAGACTACAAAATTGGATGTTATCAGCAAAAGAAAATAACGACACAAATACTTATAATATGATGTTTGACCGTTACATTGAATTAAAAGTAATTCTTTCTACAGCGGGAGTTAATCTCGCAGAATTGGATAAGATAAAAGGATAACTAACTTCCAAAAAATATATAAAACTGTGAACCTGCCGTTATACAGGTTCTTCCTGTACGGCGGCTTTTTACAGCGGTTCACTCCAGATTGTTGATCGAATCGTCTTTCATTCACAAACTGTCTATCATCCTGCAAACCTTCTCCTCTACCATCTCCCACCGATAATTTGTCTCCACATATGCCCTTGCGCGATCACTCATAACCTTATATTCTCCGTCTTCCCGTCCTTTTCTTCCTATCCGCTCCGCCATATCGTCTGTTCGCACCATCTCTTCCATCTTCACCATCTGCCTGCAAAACTGTTCATACCCACGATACGACAGCGCTCCCCCGCTTCTGTCGCAATGTCCTTGCAGCACCTCACATGCGCCGTTCACCAATCCTGGCACGCCAAGCGCCAGCCCTTCCAGCAGGGCGATCGAAAGGCTTTCGAATACGGAAGGCATCCAAATCCACTTCGCGCCTGCAATCGCTGCGAATTTATCTGCTTCACAAACAAATCCAAGATGCGTGATGTCCGCATTTCTGGGTATTTCCATAAATGCTTTTCCAACAATCACCAGCCGTATGCTACTGTTTGGATGTTCCCGCTTATACCGCAGGAAAAATTCAAACATTTCTTCACAGTTTTTTCCGGTATCCACCCTGCCCGCATAGATGATATAATTTCCTGAAATGTGGTATTTTGTCCGAAATTTTTCAATGGCAGCGTGAACGGTATCCGGATTTTGCATTTTTTCTGCAAAATCAATGCCGACGCCTATCACGTCATGCGGCAGATGTGCATTTTGAAATTTGTGTTCCACAAAAGTTTTTTCTTCTTCGGTCAGATACAGGATTCCTGCTGTCTGTGCAAAGATTTTTTTGTAAATTGGGAAGTGAATATATGGCTCATCATGTGCAGTGGGAATTAGTATGGATTTGCCGGCGACTTGTGGAAGGCCGAAAACGGTCGTGTAATACAGGTATGTGACAAATAAAAATATATCGTAATCTGCTTCCTTTTCTTTTATATAGCGAATCAGTGCGGGAACAACCGGGCCTTGCGCATGAACCCACTGCTTATCTGTATGGATTCCGATTTTTTTTAACAGGCTTGTGGCTTTTGTCGCAAGGCGGAACCATAGAAGCCTGCGCTTATGCCGTACCGGAAATCGAAGCACTCTGACGCCATGGATGCTGTCAGTTCCGGCCGGATAATAATTTTCCCAGGTATCATAGTCTAATGCGCATGTTGTGAGAACCGTGACGTCGAAATGTGTCTGCAGATGCTCCGCCAACAGCCTGGTATAGGCTTCGGAGCCGCCGTTGACTTCCAGACCGTATCTTTGATTAATGATGGCTATCTTTTTCATGCTTTTGTTTATCATACTTTTGATTTTCTTGCTTTTGATTTTCATGTTTTTGAAAGTCCTTGTGTATTTCTTCGATTCTTGCTTTGATCCGACCGGATGCCTGTTCCATGCTGAGTGTTTGTTTGATGTGTGCTTTGGCCCTGGCCGACAGATTTTGATAAAATGCTTTGTCTTCGTATAGCTTTTTCATATAGTCGGCTGCCAGGCGGATATCTGGATCGGCCCAGCGGCTTCCGGCGGGAAATGGCGGCAGTTCGTGTTCAAGTGTGCACAGGTTATAGTCTACCATGCATGCTGTTTCCGCTGTCATAAATTCTGTATTGGCTGACCAGTTTGTTGCTATGACGGGTGTGCCGAGCAGCATGGCTTCTGCCAGGACAAGGCCAAAGCCTTCTGCCCTGTGCAGGGATACGATGACGTCGACACAGCGGATCAGGTTGTTGACTTCATTGCGGTCTAGCAGATCGTGAATCAGATAGATGTTTGGATAGCCTTCCATCATTTTTTGGATTCGCGCCTTGTCTTTCTTTGCGGCATGGTTAATCTTGATGACGAGTCCGGTCTGGGTATTTGTCTTGTCAAATGCCTGCTGATAGGCACGCATGACCGCTATTGGGTTCTTTCGTTCCGCACAGCTGCGGCTGTCATACATCATTAAAAATAAAAACGTTCCTTCCGGCAGGCCGAAATGCTGTCTTGTGTATGCTGTGTGTATGTCCGCCTCCAGATAATACGGCATGCATCTGACAGGAAGAGAGGTTTTTTTTCGGATTGCCTGGCAGGTAAATTCGGACGGCGCCCAGATTTCGTTCAGATATGCAAAATAAGGGGTCCATTCATCGGGAAAATCTTCCAGTTCCCACAGCCAGAAAGCAATGTTGTAACGGTGGTCCCATGCCTGCTTATCGATCTGACAGTATGCCGCGCCGAGTTCCAGCGGATTGATATGGATAATATTGATATCATATAAAAGGTCCGTGCCAATCTGCCTGTCCCATGTATGGTCTCCGATAGAATCCGTGCCGGATGGGGAATACTGGTAAATGCAGAATTTGTTTCCTGTTTGGGCCAATGCCGATGCCACAAGGCGGCAGCTCTGTCCAAGGCCTGCTTCTAAGCGGATGTTGCCGATCAGGTTTACGCCCTTTGGATAATATCCGGGTTCATATGGGAGGATGTCTGCCTGTATCTTTTGGAAATTTTTTTGTACGATGATGCTTTTTGCTTTTCTCAGAAAAGAAAGCGGGAGCAGCCTGACTAACAAAGGTTTTGCTTTGCCAGCAGTCTGCAGTATCAGTTTTGAAATTCCAGCCATTGCCTGTCTCCTATGTGCTGTCAATCATTTTTTATATGTTTTCTGACGGACTTTGTGCCGAAGCCTGTCCTGTTTATACCTGTGTTTTCCTGCAGTAATTTTGCAAAGACTTTTCGGTGTCTTTTTACCATTAAATCGTGTGTATATTCCTTTTGTATCAGCTGCAGCGCATGCTGTCCGTAATCTTTGCGCAGCTGTTCGTTTTTCGCAAGTTCCTGCATCGCTGCTGCCAGTTCTTTTACGCTGCCTGGCTTTATGGTTTTTCCTGTTATGCCGTCTATGCTGACATAGGGGACGCCACTGTTTAACGCTGTATTTATAACGGGTTTTCCAAATGCCATTGCTTCTAACTGTACGACTGCGAATGCTTCTGCTTTCGATATGGACGGCAGGACGAGGAAATCGCAGGCTTCTATGTGCGACATTTTTTCTTCTTCTGTCACCATTCCGGTAAACATTACATGTTTAAGTTTCAAAGACGCTGCCAGAGCTTTCAGTTCCTGCTCCAGCGGCCCGCTGCCGACGATCGTCAGGCTGCATGCAGTGGGGTGTTTCTTTTGCAGGAGCGCAAATGCTTTCAGTAAAATATCGCACCCTTTATACCAGACAAGTCTGCCTATGAATAAAATACGTATCCGGCTCTTTTTTTCTTCCTGAATAGTTCTGTTTTCCTCATAAGAGCTGTCTTCCTCATAAAATCTGCTCTGTGCATATGCTCTTCCCCGCAGCAGGCATTCATCGCTTACGCAAAAAGGAATCACCGTACATTTTTTGCAAAAGCGGCGGAGTGTTTTGGAATTTTTTATATTTCCTTTGGACGATACCAGAATACGTTCTGCTTTTTTCAGTGTGTGCGCAACAAGCGGACGATAAAAAGGCGCCAGCATTTTGTATTTATCAAATCCGCAGTGCCACCAGACTATGAGCCTGCCGGAGCATAAGCCAAATAAAACGGCCAGGTCTGCCATTGGATATGGGAAATGATAGATTACGATATCGGAGTTTTTGGTTCTTTTTTTTACATCATATAAAAACTGCAGGGAAATTGGGGTTGACAGCAGATCAAAAAGCTGTCGGCATCTGCGTACGGGGATTCCCTGGTATGTGTCCTGCGTACATGGTTTATGCCGCAAGCTTTGGCAAACGATCAGTTCCTGCTCACAGTCCAAAAAGCCCTGTGCAATACTTTCCATAACCTTGGCAATGCCGCCGCCGTTATCTGGCCAGTAGATTTTAAATAGTTGAGTGATTTTCATAGTATTCCTTTTTCGTATCAAAAGCAAATATGTTCTTTCAGTTTATATTTTTATTATTTTTAGTGACTAATAGTATTTTATTCGCTTTTTTACTTTTTTTCAACTCAAACAAAAAAATTCGGTAATAATAGACAAGCATTGCTGGGGCTTTTTGGATGATTTTAATAAAATTTCTACAATGCAGTACTAGAACATCTCACGAAAAGCAATTTTAAGACACGCTCTAGTTCAATGCGTCATTGCGCAGCGTTTCATTCAGATCACACTGTAACAGCCGCTTTCCTCCCATGTAATAAGCAAGTGATACAAACAGCACAATCGCGGCCGCAAACAGTACAATCGGCACAACAGGCGCCTCCTTCCAAAACACGATTGGGTCTAAATAACTGGCTGCCGTCATAAACTGTACGAACAGTATCGTAAGCGGAAATGTTATGAAAAGCGGTTTTCCTGCGATGACAAATGCTTCGATGCAAAATATGTGCTTCATCTCCCGCGGGGTTAAGCCAACCGATCTGTATTGGGCAAACTCCCGCTTTCTTTGGCGCAGGAAACCAAGCGTGTTGGAAAATACATTTGCGATGCCAATCACAGCCAACAGTACGCAAAATGCTCCCAGAATCACTTTCATACCAGCGATTAGGCTGTCGTTGGCTATCCTTTCCTGCACCCGGTTTTCACTTTCTATGTGATATTCTGCAGAAACGAGCTGCGAGATGTCTTTCTCCAGACGGTTTAAATCCGCAAGGCTTGCTTTTTCTTTCGAAAGGATGCGGATATAACTGTCAGGTTCCGCTTCACAGATATGTTCGATCTTTTTCTCCCACATCGCAGCCGGGATGACATGTACAAGCGCGTAATGCTTATATTCTTCCCTGAGTACCGGAAGCGTGCGTGTATAAGACAGCACCGGCATTTCGGCTTTTTCTTCTGTTTCTTTTGTTTGGTTATTTTTGTACAGCGTCGTTGTCCGGTTGTCTTCTTTTAAAAAAGGAATATACTTCGGATAACGAAAATTGCTGTTTACGCTGTCCCAAATCTGATTATATACAATTGCGCCGTCTAGCTTTGGAGTGACGCCGATCTGTGCGCAGTAATCTAAAAAACTTTCGTCGTCCAGTATGATGACAGGGACAGCTACCTGGAACCGGCCTTCTGTTTCCGGAATATCTGCAACCTCTTCCAGTCCGCCGAGAGAAACAAGTGCAGAGCTTTGTAATGATTCCGGAAGCAGTGTCACAGCTTCTGCTTTTTGATATGCTGCCGCGTCCTGTATGCCTGAAAAATGCTGTAATTCTTTTATCAGATGAAAATCTGTTAGGTTTGTATTTTTTAATGTGACCATGATATCCCATGCATCCTGATACCGTTCAAAATAAGTATATCTCGTACTGATGGCTGATAACGTGGTAAAGCAAAGCATCATGGAAAATCCAAGAAACGACAGTAATAACGACAGCGTAGATATCCGCAGTGATTTTTTCTGCGCCTTTAACGCATTTGCCGCGATTTCCCCTTTTATGCCAAACAGGAATGCTAACATACTGACATGTTTTCTTTTGTAAAGCACCAGGCTGCCTGTATTTCGGATGGCATCAAGCGGTGTCATCCTGCTTAATTTCCGTGCTGGCATCCATGCTGAAAACAGTACCGTGCATACAGATACAAGTATCGTCACGGCAAAAACAGACAGATGGTAGCAAAAAACCGCTTCGTGACGCCCGGATACATCGGCGGCAAAAATGTTTACAGCTCCTATCACTCCATAGCTTAGCAGCATGCCGCATATACTGCCGGGTATCATCGGCGGGATGCCTAAAGCCATTGCTTCCTGCAGCAGGCAGCTTCGGATCTGTTTTGGCGTGGCTCCAATGCTGGATAAAATACCAAGCTGGTGGATTCTGGCATTCATGGACAGTTCAAAAGAATTACGGATAATCAGGATCAATGACACGGACACAAGGATCAGTACAGCCAGATACAATGCCAGCAGCATGGGCGGCGTATCGTCCGTTGGATCGTGTATAAAATAGCGGGATAAAAGCAGTGAATGATATTGCACTGCATGCTCGTTCAAGCGAAGCTGTTTTGAAATGAGCGGCATATCGTGATAAATTGTTCCGGCATTTTGAAAATAAATATCCAGCACCGTTTGATCCGGTTTCGATAACTCCTTATTGATGACTGCCTTTTCCACATTTGCAAACTGGCGTACCGTAAATAAATCGTCATCTGACAGGTTTTCACAAACGATGCGTCCCTGCCAGTCCCCTTCTTCCAGAATAATTTTTTCGATATCGTAATTCCGGAAATTGTAGGCGATGCTGCACAGCAGCGATAAAAACATGGAAGCTATAAAAGCTGCTGCCATAACAGACACGCTTGAGGCACGGTTATTTTTCATATAGCTCTTAGAGTAATCCTTCCACATTTTGCTCACCTCCGTTTCCGCCTTGGGTTTTTGTTTCGCTAACAATTCTGCCGTCTTCTATTGTCACAATCCGATCTGCTTCCAGCGCGATGTTTTCATCATGGGTAATGAGTATTATGGTCTGTTTCCAGTTTCGGTTCGACAGTTTTAGCAGATCCAATATTTCCTTTGAATTTTTCCGATCCAGATTTCCGGTCGGCTCATCGGCTAAAAGAATGGCCGGACGGTAAATCAAAGCTCTTGCGATCGCCGTTCTTTGCTGCTGTCCTCCGGACAACTGGCTTGGCAGGCTTGCCAGTTTATCCGCGATTCCCAGTGTATTTACGATCGTTTTAAAATAGTGCGGTTCCGGTTTTCTTTTATCCAGAAGCATTGGCATCAGAATGTTTTTTTCTACGGTCAATGTTGGTATCAGATTGTAGAACTGATAGATGAGTCCGACCTTTCTCCTTCTAAAGCGTGCGGCTTGTGTGGCATTTAAACGGCTGATATCCACGCCGTCAACGGTTACCGTACCTTTGGTCGGCTTATCCACGCTGCCCAAAATATGCAGAAGCGTAGATTTCCCTGATCCTGACGCTCCAACAATTGCTGTGAATTCTCCTTTTTCCACAGACAAACTGATGCCGTTTAACGCGGCCACCTTGCTTTCGCCTTTTCCGAATATTTTTTCAATATTGCTGCATCTTACAATCTCCATGCCGGCAAATCCTCCTTATGTTTCTGATGTTTTACCATTTCATCATAACAAACGAAAGTGACATCTCAGTGACTGTAAAACCGAATTTCAAAACAAGCGCCGCCTTCCGGGAGATTAAACGCACGGATCACTCCGTTTTGCATTTCTATGACCTCTTTTGCGACAGAAAGGCCGATTCCAATTCCTGCGGACGTTTGTCTGCTCCCTCGATAAAACCTTTCAAACAAATGAGGAATGTCCTCTTTTGCAAATCCTTTTCCTTCATCCCAGATCCGTATCTGCGTATAAAGCGGATTATTTTCATAAGAGCAATGTACTGCTGTGCCTGCGTCTGCTGCCTCCATGCAGTTTTTCATCAGGTTCATAACGGCTTCCATTGTCCAGTCTGCGTCTGCGTCCATCTGCATTTCACCCAGTTGCGGCACGTCTATATAAATGCCTTTTTCTGCGGACAGCTCATATAAATGGTCTGCTGCCAGCATAAGTATTGTAAAAACGTCGGTCGGTTTTTGGTCAAGCACAAGTGTCCCTGCATCTATGCGCGATAACAGCAAAAGAGCTTCTTCCAAATGCAAAAGCCTGTGTATCTGCCGTTCGATTTGCAGCGCGTGGACGTTTCCTAACTCTTCCTTTGCCGTTTGCACCGTCAGCAAAACAGCTGTGATCGGTGTTTTCAGCTGATGGGCAATATTAGCCAGATTTTCCGCAAAATGGCTTCGTGCCGTCAGCGCGGCATCTCTTGTCTGATACAGTGCTGTTACTGTTTTATAGATCTCATCCTGCAGCTTTGAAAATTCATCTTCCGAAGCATCAAACAGCAATCCCTGATTGCCTGTATTTATCTTCTCTAAATACTCCGTCAGCGCCTGGATGCGAACCGCAGATTTTTTGCGCGAATGCCAAAAGGCAGACAAAAACAGCATGATGCCTGCCGCAAAAACCAATGCTGCCATCCACAGAACTGTCTTGTCTGCAAATTGAAAATCCGACGGCTGGTAGCCAAATGCAGATAAGATATTTTCATTGGTATTCGAAGTGCATAAATGCTGTGTTTTTAATAGTTCCAATACTGTTTGTTCGGCGTCCGGACATTTTTGGATCATGCTTGTACAAAATCCGCCCAGCAGCTGAAAGCATGCATAACGGTAATAAATGTTAACGATCCATATCATGGCTGCTGCAGCAATCAGATGCAACGACAATGCAGGCAAAATCGCTGCTTTTGTATCTGCCAGTTTACTCATAATTCATCCTCCATACGATAGCCAAAACTCCGGATCGTTTTCAGGCTGGACGGATGGCGCAGTTTTTCCCGCAGGCGCTTCATTGTGACCGTCAGTGTGTTGTCATTGACATAATTTCCATTGGAATCCCATATTTGTGTCAGCAGCCGTTCCCTTGTAACGGTTCTTCCTTTGTTCTGCATCAACATCTGCAGCAGCTGGTATTCCGACTGACTGAGCGTTATTTCCTCTCCGCTGCAAAATACTGCCATCTTGTTTGTATCCATTGTAATATGGCCACAGGAAAGATACCGGCTTTGCACATTTCCGGCTCGGCGCAGCAATGCCTGTATGCGTGAATGCAAAACTTCCAAATCAAAAGGCTTTGTCACATAATCATCCGCTCCGTCCCTAAAGCCTGCAATCATATCACGGGCATCATTACGGACGGTCAGAAAAATAATCGGCAAATCTTCCCAATTTCTGCGTATCCATCTGCAAAACGTGTCTCCGCTGCCATCCGGCATATTCCAGTCAAGCAGCACTATGCCTGGAATATGATGTTCAAGCGCTTTTTTTCCGCTTTCCAGCGTATGGAAGCCAGAAACGATGTATCCTTTTTGGTTCAGGTATTCTTGTACAGCCGCTGCAATATTTTCGTCGTCTTCGATATAATAGATCTCTGTCATGGCCTTGCCTCCCGATTGCTTTTATCCTTATGCTTACAGTTTCTAAGTATAGCCGGTGAGGCAGACGAATGCAAGCCGAAAATAAACAGGTCGGGCAGACCTCCTCTGTAAGCGGTATGTCTGCCCGACCTATAAGCATTTTTTAACTAAAGCTTTTCGAATGGAAAGTGCTGCAAAACATAAAGACTGCATTCATCGCCCAGATATTCATACAAATCTTTTGCGAGCTTTAAAAAAGAATCCGGACTGCGGTGTCCTGCCGCCTTTTTACTGTATGCATCTTCCTGCTCTTGTTGTTGTATTGCATTTTTCTGTTGTATGCAAAGATGGCTCAGATCTTCATAGTAGCGTATCATACACTTTTTATTCCGACCAGTGTTTGTGTCATCCTGCGGCATATTCTTGTACTGCTCATACATTTGTTCAAAATGATTTTTTAATTCATCCATCTGCTTTACTGCGTGCGTCAGATCATCCTGACCGGACTGCAGTTTCTTTTCACAGTCTAACTCTTCCGCACACCGCATGCTGCACAAAACATCCGCTATGCCATGCAGTTCAAAATTATTCCGATACCGAATATAAGCGTCAATCAGCATCTCATAACAGCGATCCATATATTCTTTCTTTTTGGCCGTATCTCCTGAAAGCTCTGAGATGCTTTTACTCTGCAGGCAATAAAGATCCGCTAACTGGCGCAGTACATCAGCCTGCTGAATCTCATATTGAAACTGATAACTGTTGTAGCTTTCCAGCGCCATTTTTAAAAAGCTTTTTGCATGTTCAGCCAGATCTGCCGCTGCATCAGCCTCTTGCTTTAATTCATTTGGTAAAGGATCTTTCCAACGATACAGCAAACAATTGTAGTAATATTCCCCTTTAAAATAATAGTACTGTGCAAAAAACTCACGATAAGAATGTCCGGTTTTATCTTTTCGATTCTTTAACGCCTTTTGAATTTCTTTTAAATTCTCATCCAGCGCCGTTTTTACCGCATTTATTTTTTCCGTGTTCTGTCCTTGCACCTCACTTGCATATAACATTACATCTAACTGTTCTTTCAGCTGTTCCCTGTGCTGCTCTGTTTCCAAAATCGTGCTGCGGCGGATATAGATTTTTTGTTTGATAAAGTGCAGATGCATCTTGCACATAAAAAGGTGTTCCGGCATATGAGTGTCAGCTCCTATGCATCGTTCTATGACATCTTCTGCTTTTTGACACTCTTCTAAAACATATTTATATTCGTCTTCTGTGATCAGAGATCGGCTCTTGTTTAATATGTGCGCCAATTGATATTTTAAAATGCCTTCCATATACTTCCAGTCTTTTTTAGACACAGTGGGCTCAATCTGGCTTTTCAGTTTTTCTAAAACGGATTTCAGTTCTGTTTCAAGTCTGTCTGTTTCGTCAGACTCTTTTTCCGGAAACATCCGGCTGTCCCAAAGCAGCTGATAATACAAAGATGGCTTCCAATCCAGCTGTTCATCTTCATAATCTCTGGCAAGCTTAAACAGCATTGTCATTTCTGTCTGCAGCAAAGAATGAATCTGCTGATAGTTTTTTGTTTTGCGTGTAAGAATCTCTTCCAAATTGACAAATAAATTCAGAAATTTTTCTTCCACCTTTTGATTCCAATTCTCATCCGTATGAATAATCCCGCTTTCCACGGGGTAAAAAAAGCTGTTTAATGCCTTTGTGCATGATTCCTTCATTTTGTTTTCTAATAATTTTCTTTTTTCTTCCGGATAAGTACCTGCTGTCTGCATGACATTATCGGCATAGCTTAATCTCTTCTGAACGTTTTTCCGATAGTTGAGATTTAAATAAATACCGCTGTTTGTCAGCTGTATGCCTGCTTTTTTCCATTTTCTTAATTCTTCTTCGTTGTCAGTTTCTTTCGATAAAAGCTGCAGAAAACCAAGCGGAAATCCTTTTTTATACTTTGTCAGTATCTGATGCAGATTTTTGCTTGTACTGCTTAACCGGTCGTTCAGCATATGATCGGTCACTGCTTCATAATACTCATATGTGTCATCTTTTATGCCCTTTTGTTTCGATATATACTGTTTCGCTTCCTTAAAAACTTTATCCAAATCATAAAAATCTGCAAGGTTATTCGCTGCAAGCGCCAGTTTTCTAACACTCTTATCGTTCCATTTCGGGGATTGATTCGGATCCTGCCAAATTTCAAGAATATGGTTTTTTAATAACTTTAACTCTCTGTTCATCAGCTTGTCAATGTTAGACATCGCTTCATATTCATCCTTAAAGATCCCACGCAAAGGCCGTCGGATATAATTTCTTCCAAAATTTTCCAATATCTCTTCTTCAGATAAGTGATCCTTCTTTTCTACAAAAGTATTTTGAGGCATCTGTCCAACTGTATTTTCCAGGAGCGTTTCATCAAAATTCGAAATTGTCTGCATATAATATCTTTCCATCGTTTCCGGCGGCAGCTTTTCAGATGCAAAAACATACCGTTTCTTTCCGTCAGGTTCTGTTTCCAGCAGCTTTAGGATTCCATCTGCTAATGGCAATACATGATTTTTTTCAAAATTTACACCTATGAATAAAATATTTTTTGTACGAAAAATCGTTTTTAAAAACTCAGCGGTCAATGGTTGGTTTGGATTTTCTGTCTCCGCAGGATAATATTGCTCCATATCATCCTTTGACAGCAGCAAGCGATTCGGCATATTCCTGCTTCCATACAGCTTTACGAGTACCGGAACGTTTTCCAGCATGTTTTTTTCGTGCGAATATAATTTCTGAAGATCCCCATTCCCTTTTTTGACCCACCGGTCCCAAGTGGAAGAAGTGGTCATAATATACGGTGTAGTTACCATTTCATCTACAGGCATAGACTGTTCATATTCCAAAAACGCTTCGACTGTTTCATCCTGGCAGGTTGTTATTACCATATATCGAAACCGTTTCATCATCTTTTTCCAGTTTGCATCCAGACTCCGAATATTTATTTCTTCTTTTCTGGCTAACGACTCGGCATATTCCTGCCGATGTTTGCGGTAAATCTCTTCTTTTTCACCCAAAAAACTAACACCGTCCCAGATATTGCCAAATAACAGATCAGACACTTTTATCATATCTTCCTGTCTGGCGGCCTGGCAAAATGCCTGCCAATAAGGGGAATTTTCCTTTTTTTCCTGTTCCATGCTTTTGATTGGTTCAAAAATCTTTTCTCTGCGCCGCTCTTTCTGGCAGCTAGAAATATTATCGCCTAAAAATAATACCCATTGTGCCGGATCCTCCATCTGTGTTAAAAACTCCTGAAAATCTATCTCTGTTATTTTTTCTATATTCTGTTCGTCCATGTTATCCTCCGCTCAGAGCGTGTCTAAGCATTTTTATGACACGCTCCATATTTTCTGCTATATTTTCAGTTCATTTCTTAAACACTGGATTTCTCTGCCTATAATATTCGCCTTTTGATCATTTCCCTGTTCTATCCACATCTTCTGGCTTTCCATCCATTTGCTTAATGCCATATGCTTGTATTCTTTATCATCCGCATTGTTTTGCCCGCTATCATAATCCTTACACGCGTATCCAAAATAGTCCAGGGTATCCGCCAGCCCTCTGACATCTCCGAGCCATCGGTAACATTCTTCTGCCAATCCATATAGCATCTGTACGCTTTCCATTTGTTCTGGGTTGATTTTTCCGGCGCAGCTGATCCGGTATGTCGTACCCATCGCCTGAATGACATTTGCAAACCCTCGCCAGTTGATATGGTCATAATAGTATATAAATGCCTGTCTGTAACAGGAAGCCGCATCATTTTCCCACTGCCCTTCATCTTTACATGCTTTTATTTCATAATAGCGTACGTCTCTGCCTTCCTCATCTTTTTCCTGCGGCCTGTAAAATTTATAATGGCCGTCTTTATATTCTTTTCTGAATTTTTCGATCAAATCTCCCATACATTTTAATATGTAAGCTGTACCTGTTTTGCTGTCCGTCTGCATATAAAGTTCTGCCGCTTTGTTATAATAGGCCATAATATTCAACATTGCATTTTTTCGCTCATCTAAAACAGAATTGTTTTCTTTCTGCTCATTCGAAACAGGATTGTTTTCTCCCTGCCCATTTTCCTGTGATTTTAATTCTGGTATTTTATCAAAAAGCATTTCTCCCATCCGCTGGTTATAATAAGCCTGCCCCAAAAATCCTCTATTTCTTCATACAGCGCCAGCGGATCATCTTCTTTTTTCTCATGTCTTTGCAGTAAATTATCATAATCGTTGCTGATTAACAGCGCGCTTGCCCGAATCCGTTTGCACTTGTTCGCAATTTGCTTCCATTCGTCCCTGCCGCTGTCCATAGAAAATATTTTCAGCATCTGATTATCGCATAACTGCAGTGCTTTTTTGTAATGTCCCGCCGATTCCGCTTTTTTTCCAAGCAGCCGTTCCACATCACCGACGACCCGGTTCATATTGGCCAGCTGATACAATTTTTCATCTTCCTGTAGCTCTAAAATTTCAAGCAGTTGCTTTGCCAAAGGATAAGCATAGCTTGGAATATAGTGGAAATAGTGTGCAAATCGGTAAGCAATGTCCGCGATTTTTTTCTTATCTTCTTCATCATGTTCTGCTTTAGACAGACAATTTCCAAGAAACCGCACAACTAATTTAATTTCATAATGCAAAACCAGATTTAATTTCTTATGTTTTTTACGTTCATCGTCATTCTCCACCTGTCTGCCCAGGCAGTCTAATATTTTTCGGATATCCGCATCCGGCTTGTCGCACTGCTTTTGTGTTCTTCCATATTCCTGCAGTACATAGGCACGCAGTTCGCCGTCATAATTGTCCATTGTATATCCTTGAAAGCATCCAAGCCCTGCGTCTCTTTTTTCACTTTCTTCCAGCTCTTTTTCAAAATCTTGATACAAATATGAAAACCTGCCGTTTCCATTGGAATCCTGCATATCAAAAAAATATTTCTTTACACAAACAACCATATTTTTCAATAAAATGCTTTTCTGTTCATCACACGATTCTTCACACAATCCGGCATTTTTCATATAACGCAGTGTTTTCCACGTTAACTCTTTGTCAATCTGGTTCTCTTTTGTAAACGCATCATCTTCCAGCGCACTCTGAAAAAACACACTCGGAAATACACCCGGATAAATATCCAGTATTCCCCATACCCATAAAATATTGTCTTTGATTTTTTCCTGCTGCTCAGATTTCTGCTCTTCAGATTTATGTTCCGCTAAAAGGTGATTTCCAAGAATTCTGGCTAAAATCTGCTGTTCATGATCTCCTGGCTGATGGTACAGTTTCCATTCTTCCAATAAGCTGTTCAGATCATTTTTACTATTGGCATACCTTCCCAGCAAATGCACAGATGCCGGCTGAAATGTCTGTCTGGAAAATAATTCGCTGACGGCACGCTTTTCCAGATAAGAAATATTCCGGTAACGCTTGGATGTACATGCGCTGAAAAATACCATCTTGGCTTCTTCTTTTTCCAATTTGCCGATATGCCATGTGTAACAGGAAATACCCTCCGGATATTCCCTGCATGTGAAAATAACCCTTGTCTGCTGTTCCTTCCAAAACCACAAAATTTTCTTAATCGTATCCCAAAGCACCGGATCATTTGTATCTTTTAATTCATCCAGCCGGTCCAAAATCAGCACGCTGCGCCAATATCCGCTGCAGCGCTCAGTAACCTGCTGCGCGGCTTCCCTCCATTGGTCTATTTTGGGTATTTCATTTTTCACAATATTCATTTTTTCATAGATCTGCAGACAAAATTCATCCCATCTCGTGCAATGCGCAAGAGAAATATAAAAAAACTGCATCGTATCTTTATAGTCTTTACTTAATTCCGGGATACACCTGCAAAGCGCGCTTCTTCCGGAACCGGTATCACCGGTAACTGCGATCAACGGACTTTCATCCGAATAATTCAGCAAATTCCAAATCTGCTGCGCTTCTGTTCTATGCACAATCTGCGGTGATCGGAACATCAACATTTTCCGTTTGACATCCCCCAGATACTCTTTTAATGACTTTTCCTCAAAACGCTCCTTATCCCAGAGCAATTCCAAAGGCTGTGGATAATACATCTTCCTGCGTGAAAGATGTTCCATAAACAGTCCCAGAAAGTAATCATGAAAAAGCTCTTCACGCTCTTTATCGTCTGGTATCAGTTCTTTTAAATCATCTTTTGCGTAAAAAATCGGGTAAATCCCATATGCGGCCAATTCTTCTACCCTGCCGCTTCCATCTCCGTCTTCATCTGTAATGCATAAGAATGCAAAATGCTGGATTTTAGAACCTTTTTTCTCTCTGCATTCTTTTAACTGATCCAAATACCGGTCCCTTCGAAGGCCGCTGCCAATAAAAATCAGTGTACTTCGTTCATAAATAAGTTTTAACAAGTCTATGACCTGGCTGTTATATACATTTTCATACTGCGATGCTGTCAACGCTATTTCTTCTGCATGTTCAATGCTTCCATGTATTTTCAAAAGCATAGGATTATTCGGTACGGAAATTTTAGCTGGTTTATGATCCTGTCCATTTAATCTGCCTGGCTCCTGTTTTAGTTTTTGCTTAACAACCTTAAACAGCCAGCTGTCTTCCTTCTCAGATTTTTTTTCGTCTTCATTGCCCTGCGCATTTTTATCCCGAAAGCTTTCATTTAAATTTTTATAAGAATAACTGAACAGCGAAGGATAACAGCATTCCAGCGCCCGGTCATAATTTGTCGTAATTAAAATGTCCGAAAAAATACGATGGAAAAATTTTTGGTATTCGGGCATTCGATTCTCCTTTAAAATTGTACTGTCAAACGCCTGATACAAAGCGTCCATAGCCTTTAGCTTCTTTTGCGGACTTTCTTCTCCTATATTGTCCCGCAGCTGACGTAAAATCATGTCTGCTTCTTTTCTCTTTTCGAACTCCGACGAATCCAATTTCTCCTTTGAAGTATCTGTATTTGACGCGACGGATGCTGCTTGATCTTTTTGTATGGACTCTTTTTCCTGAGGTTCACTCTGCCCGTTTGCTTCATATCCAGCTTCTTTTTCCTGTAATGGTTTCTCTGTTTCATGGGATAAGTGTTCTTTTTGTATATCAGAGCTGTTTTCTGTCGGATTAGTGTCCTCTTTCGGTCCATAATCATCCTCACATAATTTAAATCTTGCTTCATTTTCACTATAGGACTTATCATCATAGTCGAAAATACATTCGGCAATCTCTTCCATCCAATAAAAAGGTTTTTCATCCTTAGGTTTTTCATCCTTAGATTTTTCGTCTTTAGTCTTTTCGTCCTTAGATTTTACGTTGGGCTGTGCTTTGCAGTTCAGAGCCCTTTTTACAATCTCCGCACTTTCCTCACTGAATTTTTCTTTTACAATATTAATCAGCAAATCATTCCATGTCGGAAAACACCAGGCCGAAATGCCGGCTCCAATAAACGGTACCAGCGGTTTATCGGAACTGCATAGCATTTCCCAGTGTTTACGGTTACAACTATAATTTGTCATTAACTGCTCAAAAATGATATTTCTGATTCTGATGCCATTTTCCATAATTTCTCCCTTCGTATAAGTTCTTTCGTATAAAATCCTTTCGTACGAATTCCTTCGCTGTATAACATCTTCACAGAAAAGGATTTATTGTATAGTCAGATTACACTATTCGATTGTAACAGTTTTCGTTTATAGATGTCAACTTATTTTCTGCAAACCAGTGCCGTTTCTTCACTTGCAATGGGCTAAAAAAATAGGGCTAAATCAATATAAACCCTTATGTTTTACCAGGTTTCTCTTAATTTAGTCCTATTACACTACCAATATTTTATTTTTCTTTCATGTGAATATTTTTTGCATGCAGCAAATCACTGACACAATCCACCTCTGTCCAGTCATAGTCAGCAATATCTTTATAATACAGCCGGAAATCATTTTTAAATATCAGCTGCACAAGCACATCTTCATACCATTGGTTATAATTGCCTTCTTCCACCATAGCTTCCATCTCATTTTTCATTAGCTGCGCGGAACTCCTGTCCAGTTTGGTAATTCCTGCATACTCCCCGTAATAAGACGCAAGTTCTTTGCTCATGACCAATACCCTGTTCCCTGACACCTCCACATTATAATCCCCATCCGTTTTTATGGAACTGTCCAGCAGTATAAGCGGATCTTCCACCGGTCTGCATACAATGTCTCGCATCAGTGTTTCCGACATTACAATATCCCCGTCAATTAATACAACCTGATCTGTATCCAGATATTCCTTTGCAAACCATAAGGATGCAATAGAATTGGTTACTTCATAAAAAGGGTTATGTATAAAGGTAACATTTGACAGTTCTTTTTCTATACTTTTATGCATATGTCCGGTCACTGCTATGATGTCAGCGTCATCGTCAAGCTTTTGAATCAGCCTGACCATTCTTTGCATAAGCGTAGTGTCTTTATCCAGTTTAAACATAGACTTTGGATGGCTCAGGGTCAATGGCTGAAGTCTCGTTCCCTTTCCTGCCACTAAAAAAATATAACGCATGTTATCCCTCCTCATCCTGCCATAAAAGCAGGCCGATTCTTGTCAGTTCCTTATCTGCGGGAAAGCTGAGCTTCACTCCGTACTTACGGACGCTTTTTACTACCTGAACGCCTGCTGCCTCTAACGGACTCCTGGACATGTACGCATTGTTGCAGCGTTCCTTGCCGCATCCTCCTTTGCACAACTTGCAGGAGCCTCCGATAAAAGATATCACCGTAGAATGGTGATTCCTCCACATCCATTTTTCCAGTGACAGTAACAGCTTATGGAGCGTTATGCTTGATTCGCTTCGTATATCGCTGTAATCCACATTTTCATGAATATCATACTTAAGAATTACAAACAGGCCATGGTCAAATTCATCTATCATCTTTTGATAGTCAATATCCGGCAGATTCGGCGGACAGCGCCAGTTATTGTTATACTTCCCGCAATAAAAACAGTTCATTTTGACATTCTCTTCGAACACCAAATCTTTCGGATCTATCAAAATACCCTCGGCGTTTTTTTGATTTTGTTTTAAAAAAGATATCAGTTCATTATCGTCTATCATCTTCAGCATCTTCCTTATAAAAATCAGTGTTTGCTCAAAAAAATCTCCAGTTCATCTATCAGTGCATCGTAATCTTCCAATTTCAGATCTCCGATATGCGACACCCGAATACTGCATTTTCCAAGCTCTCCCCCTACCGGGTTCACCATCATCTTCTTTTTATCCTTTAGATATCTGAATATATCCGCCGCAATGTCTTGTTCAAACCGAATCGGACTGATTGCATTTGATAGCGGATAAGAAGGCAGATGAATAGGTAATTTGCCAATTTTTCCTCTAAAATAATCGCATCTTTCCTTCACTTCCTCAAGACGTCTTTCTATCCCCTGTGCTTCTATATGACGCAGCATGTCATACAATTCAAAACAGATTCCAACCGCCGGTGTAAACGGCGTCTGTCCCCGTTTCATATTTAATAGGTACTCTTTAAAGTTAAAATAGAGCGATTGAACCGGATGATCCAGAATTTTCTGCTGCACAATCCTGTCACTTAATACAATGACAGACAATCCGGGTGCAAGACATAACCCTTTTTGAGAGCTGATGATCGTTGCATCGATATGATACTTTTCCATATGATACTCATCACATAAAAACGTACTGATTGCATCTACGATCAAATATAAATGGTTGCGCTCACAAAAATCCCTGATAAGCTCAATATCATAAAGCTGTCCGGTGTAAGTTTCGTGAAGGTTAACTAATAAAGCTGTAAAATCCCTGTTTTCATATTTTTGAAAATGCGCTCCTGTTAATTTTTCATCCGGCTTTAACTTTAAGCCCTCAAAAGGGATACCATGGATTGCGCATATTTGTTCAAATCTCTCGCCAAAGGTACCGCCGGAAATTACCAGCAGCCTGTCCCTTTTGTCAAAGCAGTTCATAACTGTAGCTTCCATTGCCCCGCTTCCAGAAGAGGTTAAAAATATGACTTTTGCATCTTCTTTTGCATCCACAAACTTTTTAATGAATCTTTCATTTTCCAGCATCATTTCTGAAAATTCCGGCGTGCGAAAATAAGGAACCACATGATTTCTCACCGCAACTGTATGTGAATACATTTGTGCTGGCCCCACTGTAAATAACTTCATTTCCTGATCTGTCTCTACCTTCATTTCTTTTCTGTGACAAGCTAACCGCCTGTTTTCCTCCTTATGATTCAATAATTATGATTCAATAATAATCTTTTTCATTTCTATCCTATCCGCAATGCGACCATACTCTGCCGACAATACTGCTTTGTTTCACGCATCCTATTTTTTATCGCAGCTGTCTTTGCTTTTTTTAATCAAACAGTAAGCCTAAAACTGCTCATATATAAACGTTGCAGCATCATACCCTGATCCATACAGTCCAAAGACACTAATCCCAATTACTGCGCTAATTATAAAAATCAGTCGAAACAAATAATTTTGTCTTAAAAAAGCCTCAGTAATATCATACTTTTGCTTTAGCATATCTACTACCGCCAGTAGTATTAAAGAAACGAACAGCACATTAAAATTTTTCCTTGTAATACCTAACGAATATATGGATTCATCAAAGAAAATCCATATATTATTTATATCAAAAGCCGCCTTCCACAGTTCAAATCCCTCCTTCAAATCAGAAGCTCTAAAAAAAGACAATCCAAATGTAAAAATACAAAACGTTCTGACTCTCTGAAATAATCTCCAACTAAAGCATGTCGTGTTTATGCGCAATGTATTTACTATCCAGCGAAAAGCAGGAGTAAAAATTTCACTTAGCGTTATAAGAAACCAATAGTAAAGTCCGCTTCCCATCAATATACAGTTCCAGCTTCCTCCATGCCATGCTCCAATTAAAAACCAGGTAACGAACATCCCCAAATACATGGGAAGATTAAATTTCTTTTCATAGTCTTTTCCCCAATGCTTTTTACACCACTTTTTTATTTTTCTAAGAACACCACTTCTTTGAATCGGATAAAATATATATTCTCTCAGCCAGCTGCCTAATGTAATATGCCATCTTCTCCAAAATTCTGCTATACTTGTAGAATAAAATGGCGTATTAAAATTTTCTGGTAAACTTATTCCAAAACATTTCGATATTCCAAGCGCTATATCCATTGCTCCCGAAAAATCAGTATACAGCTGCAATGTAAATGAAACCGCTGCCAGAATCACATACCATCCCGCATATGTATGATAATCACCGTATACTGCATTAACAATAAGCGCCAGCCTTTGGGAAATAACCAGTTTCTTAAAAAAACCCCATATTACTCTTAATCCACCTGATATACAACGGTCATAATCAAACTTTTTCTCCTGATACAGGGACAGGCTAATTTCATCATACTTTACAAAAGGTCCTGATGACATTTGCGGAAAATATCCCCCAAAAAGACAAAACCTGAAAAAATTCTTCTCTGGT
This sequence comes from uncultured Eubacterium sp., assembly GCA_948468465.1. The sequence continues at coordinate 20,742 of CAOKJJ010000016.1, forward strand.
TCATATTTCTGCCAGTATATATCTGTTATATATCCTGTAAGTATCAGTGCAAAATAGGATATGCCCAAAGGTGCTGCTATATTTATGGCAGGTATATACATTGGTTTTCCAAGCATTCCACAAATGCCATTCACCGTATTACAAAAAAAATTTAAATCCTTGAATACTACAAGTGAGCCAATATTAAATATGATTATACTTATATATACAAGTTTCTTTATTTGGACTTTGCTATTCTTTTCAAGAACACAAATCCTAATAGCGCCTGTCCAGTTCACAATTAAATATATAAAAAAAACAAGTGACAATCTTACTCCGGACGCTTCAATAAAAAAACATATGCTTGAACAAAGCAAAACACACCATTGGATTTTTTTAGGAACCGTATAATACAAAAACAATACTATAAAAATAAATATAATAAATTGGAACGATACCGTTGACATTGTTTTTTAGATCCCCTCTGCTATTTGCTTCTTTGCACAATAATATCTATCATCTCACCAACATTTTTCATGCCATTTACCTCTTTCATAGCAAATCTGATATCAAATACATCCTCTATCTCTTCAATTAACGTTATATGACGTAAAGAGTCCCATCCTTTAATATCAGCAGCTGTCATTTCTTCTTTTACAACAATATTGTCGTCATCAAAAACCTCATGAAATACTTCATTAACCTTTGCTAATACATTTTCTCTGCTCACTGTAATAACCCTGCCTTTCCCTCATACTATCCGTTTACGTTTTTCTTCAAGATTTTTAATTTTTTACATCTGATATTTCTAAGATCCTATTTTAGTTTCTGTTATATATGTCTTATGATTTTCATACTCATTTACATCTGCTTCATATCGACCATTTGCTGACTCATGAAATCCCATACGCATATATATATCCGAAACCATTTGATTCTTCGGTGTACATATATATTCACCTGTAACTTTTGAAAAACCATTTTCAGATGCAGTCTGAATAATATTGTCTACTATAAATTCTTCCATTCCTCGTTTTAAAACTCTGCAGCTCATAAGCCATTCTGATATAAATAATGTATCTTGCTGCTTGTTAAGAATAACGACCGCTATTAATCCATAATTTCCAAATTTATCCCTTAAAGTATAATACCTTGTAATGCAGGAATCATCCTCAGCTATCCGCTTGATATCCTGTTCTGTATATCTGATGGTCCGCAAATTAAACTGGTTTGACCTTTGTGTCAGTTGAGCTATTCTCGAAAAATGAAACTTATCAAAGGGTCTTACTTCTGCCTCCATTTCAAGATTTTTCAAATAATCATCATAAGAAACAAATTGCTTCTGCAAATCTGCTCTGACCGCTTCATCCTGATATTGCTTTGTCCTGAGCTTATCCTCGCTTGAATATGAAGCTGTCTCAAATAAATTTAATGATTTTATATACCGCAAATATTGGGCGGGATCTTCCGGCAAATCAGGAACCGTAATTTCTGGTATTATACTTTTTACCAGATTCCTTTCAAAAGGATTATCATCAAAAAATACCATGCTATCCATTCCTATATTCAAAGTAGATTGTATGTGCTTAATATTTGTAGCTTTATCCTCCCAGTTTGCAACAAACATTGAAATGTCCTCCATTTTAAGAATCATTTCAGGATGTTTTAAAAATGGCTGTTTAGCCGTATCCTCCTCATTCTTACTGCAAACGGCAAGAATTATTCCACGCTTTCTGAGTTCTTTTAGCCACATTTGAAACTCTGAAAAAGCATGTCCCAGCCCCAGATCACCTATTTGAATATTTTCCAGTCCATCATCCCCGATAACTCCTCCCCAGAGTGTATGATCAAGATCCAAAACTACACATTTTTTCGTCTTTCCACTTATCGCTTTAACCACATCTACTACCTGTTTTGCCACATTGGGAAGCGCATGTGTAGATATGGGCATTTTAGCTATATAATATAGCTTTTCATCATGCATTTCGCTATCACCTAAATCATGCTGTATATATGCAATATCGATCAAAAATACACCTTTATGCTTCTGGCACTTTTCCATTAACAAAAAATTCAGTTTTCTAATTTGATATATAAAAGAATCCTGTATTTTCATTCCAAAATTTCCAAATATCCTGTCATCCAATTCAACAAAATTAAATTGCAAAACATGTATTTTACCCCCCCCCGCAGCTAAATTCCAATATTGTTCCATTTGCCTTATTTTATTTTCGGCAAAATTTTTTCGGTTCTCTTCCGGATAACTGCAAAACTCCTCATATAATTTTTCACTACATAAATATAGTAAAATAAAATCAGGAGCAAATTGATACAGCTCCGAACTATTATCTATTAATTGTGCATCTATTTGATTATAATCAGCATCAAAAATTTCGATAGCAATATCTTCTTCATAGGCATATCCTTTAATTGCCGTCGACAAATGCTGTGTGGCACAGTTTCCCAAAACAGCCAGCTTGCATTTATGATTGATATTGTCTGTGTTTTTTACACAGTTTCTTTCAAGTTGTGAAAATTTCATTCATTGCTCCTTTCCGTATACTCATGACCCGCTCCTCCCCACTTTGAGACATCTACTGTCTCATTTGATGAAGCATCAATAACCACAATTTTCACATCATACAATTGATGATCAGTATCCTCAAAATAATTGATGGAATCATCCATATTCTCAATAATTTTATCAGCGCCATTATCAATGATTCCCAAATAAGACTCTTTATTTTCCATACAATTCTTTAAGTTTTCCAATGGTGTCATCTGGTCAGATGATAATGTTGTCTGTGTATCCTCAAAAATATGTATTTTCCCTATATTCTGCAATAAATTCATTGCCGTCTCATCTTCATAGACAGGAGAGTCCTTATTTATATATATATAACAGCTATAAGCTTTATCATGAAGAAGCATTAGGTAGGAATATAAATCCGGTCTATGAATAAGAACCTCTTTTTTATTAGTTACAAATGTATCGTAATATGCCCGCCATTCACTATATAAGGGATCCTGCCTATGATCTTCCATAGCATAATGACTCGTTAGAAAATCCCCCATATAATCCGTCAATTTTTTCATTCCCGATGCATTTACATGTCCTTCATTGTACAAGTCAGTATTCATATCTATAATTGTGTTGATTGTTACAAAATTAATATATGGTATGTCGTATGCCCCAGCTATATCAGCTACTGAATTGGCAGCTGCCTGTTCCTCATAATTTGCCACATAGGGGGTATGCACAAGAACAACCTCTATTCCTTCCTTTTGGCAAGTATCAATTATTTTTTTCAAGTACACAACATTCACCATATCGTTTGATAACGCCTGCTTGTCATATATAATTTCATTCTGTTTCGTCGGGAAAACGTGAATCATATATTCTTCAGTATAGTTCCTGTTTCCCTTTTGCCATGATGGACTGGTCTTAAAGTCTGCTTCTCCTAAGTCCTCCCACCGGGAATGATATTTTCCTATATCAAATAAAAATTCGTATTTTATCTGATTATCTCCTAATATATCGTTAAATGCCCTGATTTTTGTCAGAGACAGCGGAAAACAGTCAAAAGCATCATGCAATAAATCAATACGTTCTTCTTCATATTTTATGTTTGAGTAAAAGAGTCCAACATCCAGAACAATCATCTTCGGTTTGTTATAATCAAACACATTTTTCATCACCCAAAAAGTTGTTGCGAGCCTTTCATTCGAATTTGCAAAATTATAGGATGTAATCCCATAATCATTCCATAAATCCATAGGCGACATCGCCGTTAGGATATGGCTGCTGCCAAAAAAAATCACATCAAACTGCCTCTGCTCTCCAAAAAACGGTGCATATTTCTCATAACTATATTTATTTTCCAACGTTTTTGATACCTTGACAAATAATGCCGAAAATATAATTATAAAAATCATTACACGTAAGATAATATGTTGTTTCCTCACATTTTATCTCCCTTCCCATACACAAGCTGTTTCTCTATAACGCAATTCCTACTAAGTTTGCTCTAAATATGTAAATCTATCTTTATACTTTTTATAATGCATACCAGTTTCAATGAATCCATAGTTACTTTCATTTTCCCATACATATAAAAACAATTCATATTCTCCATCTTTAAAATTTATTGTAGAAAACTGGCATTCTAATCCATTCAAGGCACTATATATCTTCTTCTGTTCTCTGAAAACACCATATACATCATCACGAGATTGGGCTTTATTATCTATCACATAGCATTTGTTACCAGATATACTTTTAAACAACAGACTAATGTCTTTTTCACTATTATCCTGTTCTGTTTCACAAAATGCCCAGCCCTGTATATAATACTTTTCCAATAGTCCGCCGATTTCCTCACCCGTATCAATGGAAAAAGTCACTTCGGAATTACTATTGTAATCCAAAAATTTTACTTCTTTTGTCCTCACGTCCTTATGAAAAAACAATATGATCTGATTAGCAAAAAGCAAATAAAAAGCAAACAAAATCAATGCAATAACGTATATCTTTTTCTTATTCACTTTCCTTTACCTCCAAATCTTCCAAGTGATATCCAAACTGCCTGTTCACTACCATCCGCAAAGTATTTACGCCGGACTTACCAACAATTTCGGGTATTTCTTCACCTTTAAAATATACGGTATTCAATATAGCTATTTTATCTTCTTCCGGCATTTCATTATTAAAACGCGGACCATGATCAGATTGCACTATTATAATAGATTCCGGATCGTTTTCTATAATATTTTCTACTGTTTGCACCATTTGATCCATCACAAAAATATATTGATCCAGATAATACTTTTCATCCTCCCAATTGTCATAATTTGCAGGATTTACAGCGCCTCCATTTCGATCAAATAAAAACGGCTGATGCGGCGTGCACATATATATGACATTGAATTGGGAAGAATTAGCTTGAATATTTTCCTTCTTCTGGACATATGCAAACGTATCTAAAATCAATTTGGCGCTTGCCGTTCCATCAAATTTCAGAAATGGAGATAACACTGTATTTTGTAAAATTAAATCAACAATATTTTTTCCTTCAACCGTTTTAGCTTCTGTCAAATTTTCCTGGCTTATGCTTTTTATCCCTAACCATTCTGTATCTCCGATGCCTCGGATCTCATATCCATTTTCGGCAAATACTGCCGTTAATTTACTATCTGTTCTAAGCTCGTTTAATTGTATTGCATCCATCCGTGTATTGGCAACATACTCCAAATTTAAACAATTCGTTAATACCACATCTGTATTTCCGCATTCATTTCTTCCATTATCTGAGATTGTAAACTTCAAATCCTGCAAGCGATGAAATACTGTTTTATCATGATAATCATAATACTTTTCCATCGTTGCAAAACTTGCACACTCATCAAAAATAAACCAATACACATTTTCCTTTTTCTGATGATCAGCGCTTGAAGACTCCATTTCTGCCTGCTTTGAAGCTACTTTCCATTTCTCAGCTATCCGTGGAATAGCCGGAACTGCGTTTATGAATATCAATCCCAGCACTGTAATTTGCAGTACAAATATAATATTATTATATTTCTCTTCCGAAATCTTTCTCAAAAAGTATATAATATGCAACACGATAGCTGCCACGATTGGAAATATGTGCCAATATTTCAGCCGTGGAAAAATAAGCTGAATTCCACTCTGAATCATCATATAATTATATAGGAAGACCATAAGTATACACGATACTACAGCACACAAGTTTAATCTTTTAAAAATCAAAAATGTGATTCCATAAACAGCCGCCCCAATGACTATAAAAATTGCCAAAATACCTGATACTTCTTTAAAATTAACCTCTTCAATGTTCTGAAAATACAGAAACAAAACAGTATATGCCGCCATACTAATAACCAGCAAACAATTTTTTAATGCCTTATTCAATATTCTTTCACCTTTCTTTCTCCTTGGTATGCAGCACGAATCATTCTTACATCCACATGAAATGGTTTTGAATCCTGCTTATTTGCAGTTTTTATCAGTTCGTTATAAATCGTATCATATTCGTCAGCCATTTCTTTCACTGTCTTATGTGTATAATCTTTTAATTTTTTTCTTGCATCGATCCAGTCTTCACCATCAGAAATATTCCGTACTTTATCCAGTATTGTCTCCGTGGCAGCATCCAAAGGCACTAATATTCCTGTTCCAGTCTCCTTTATCCTTTCTCCAACTGCCCCGACATCATAGGCAAGAATGGGAATTTTAGCCTGCATTGCCTCTGATAGTGTATAGCAAAAAGTTTCTGCACATACAGACATGATACAAACCACATCAATGTTATTCATTACCAAAAGTGTATGGATATCTTCTCTTCTATAAAAGCCAAACTTATGTAAATTTGATAACTCTAAGCCATATAATTCCTCTTTGGGATCAATATTTCCAAAAATAAACCACTCAATGTCCGCCGCTTTTTTTATCATATCGCATGCGATTCTGCTGCCTTTGATATCCGACAGACCGCCTATAAATGCTGCCCGTACTCCATTGCCCACTGCTTCCTGCCTGACTGGTACATGTTCAATTTTTTTTGCCAATAATATATATTCATCACCATCTGATAACAAAATTCTAATACTTACATGATCTTCCTGAACCAAATTTTTGATCATTCGTGCTTCAAACCCGCTGTAAAGGTATTCTCCTGTTTTCCCAAAGAAATCATCTACATCCTGCCGTTCAGATTTTCTGGCCATGGTCTGATATATGACCAAATCATTCTGTACCACTTGAACAATGACTTTTACCCTTCGATTATTAACTCCTTTTATGTACGCCCATCCCTTTACAGCATTTCCATCTGCGAAATTCATATACTCAATATTGCATTCCGTTTTTCCTTCGTTATCCTCATATTTTTCTATCACACAAACATCTCTTCCATCTTGATTCACGCCGTGCCTGACTACTTTTTCCTCAACAATATCACCGTATATTCCATGAAAAATATCACGTGCACTTTTAGATGGAAAGATCATCAGTTTATTGCGAATCAGTGCTTTCAACATCTCGCTGCGCCATTTGGTCATATAATCCCCGCAGCCATCCCACAACTGTGCCTTTATTTTTAAGCATTCCCGACACAATACAGTGGAAGTTCCTGTACAGTTTTTATCATGGCTGTTATATAAAAAATGTGTCGGACATGCCATATAAAAATCATGTACAGTGGTGATAACTGGAATCCCCATTCGTTCTGCTGAATCATAAATTTCCAACGTCATCCCATGCAGATGATGAACATGCACCAAATCTATTCGAAATGCAGCTATCATGTTATCCAGTATCCTGCCCAATGCAGCATCCGAAAATACAGGATAACTACTTATATTCCTGTTTTCAAATTCAAATGTATATCGTCTGGAATTCACATAACACGATAAACGGTAATTGTTCATATATCTTGCAAATACATATATATTATATTGATGCAATAAGTTCTCCGTTAAATCACGAACATGTAATTGCGTACCACCTACACTGTCTGATGTATCTTCTCTAAAGTCTGAATGAAGCACATACAATATATTTTTTTTCCCGTTAAATAATCGCACATACATTTCAATATTATCCCTTATATATTGAAATGGCTTACTCATACAAAATATATGATTCCTGCGCATACTTACCGGATACCTGCTTTCCAGCACTCTGACATGTTCTTCCATCAAAGCTTTCTTTTGTTCTCCTGCAAAGGAAGCTGTTCCTTTATGATAAATAAACGTATCGTCACAAAGGACATGTTTATATCCCATCATTTCCGCACGGCAGCAAAAGTCATTTTCTTCCCCATAACCACGCTTAAAAGTTTTTTTATCAAAAAATCCAATCTCGTTCAAAACTTTTCGTTTCATGTACATACAAAATCCAACTGCTACCGTAATTTGCGGATAGTCTTTGAAACTGCATTTTTCTATAATATCAGCATATTGATCAATGGTTACATTTGCAGGAACAGGATTGTCCTGACCGATCACAGGTATTGATGCGATTGTCGCACTATTAGACAGCGGGGTAACTGTTGCAATGTTATTCTCCGAATAGGCACATCTTCTTATTTTGCCTAACCATCCTGCTGTTACTATGGTATCTGAATTTAGCAGTAATACATCATTCTCTTTTGAGTAATTCATTCCTATATTTACACTCGATGAAAACCCTTCATTCCTATCACTGTTATAAACAATCGTATTCTCCCCAGATATGCTTTCCAAATATGGTGAAATCCTATCATCTGTACTTTTGTCATTAATTAAAATCAATCTGTTTTTATATAAATCTGTATATTTCCACACACTTGCTATGCATTTTACAAGATCTTCATATGCATTATAAATTGGAACAATTATATCAATCATAATTCCCTCTCACTTAGCCCTGAACCAAGTCCTCCAACCCTTACTCCTCATGTTTTTCGCTGCTAACTGCAGATTCTTATTTTCCAACTGTAGCTTCTCGTTGTCTGACTGCAGGTTCTTATTTTCCAACTGCAGCTTCTCGTTATCTGACTGTAGCCTTTCATTCTCACAGGAAAACTTAGCTATGCCTGATTTCATCTCGTCATTGCAAAGATAAACTTTTCTGTTTTCGACAATATATACATCATTTTCAGCCTTTAGGACGTTAATATTCTGCCTGTATTTATTAATTATTTCCAAATAATCCTTATCTTTCAAGTATTGTAATTCTCCGGATAATTCCAGCATATGATAATGCCCGGCATCTATGTCAAAACGAAACTTCGGATCCAATGTCAAAAATAAGGATTCATCATCTGCTTGAGCATTCTGCGGCAAAATCACGATTTTTTTTCCATCCAGCATACACTTATCTATGCTGCATCGGCATCCTTGAAATTCTATCGGGTCCCATCGAATGGCTTTTATTTGTTTATCACTATCCAGAATAATCTTTGAATGAAATCTATGATTCTCTAATCGTGTCTTTATGATAAATTTGTTTCTTTCGTCAAAGCCATTTCCGTAATCTATAAACAGTGAAGACTCTATCACCTTACTGCTGTTCCAGTTTTCAACAGCTTCTTTAAAATTCACATTTTCAATCCCGCAAACACAGTCATCCAAATCTACATTTGACACAAATTGATTTGCAAAATGAACCGCCCAGCTTCGATATACCCCGACATCTTCTGCTGTAATCCCGTATTCACAATACAAACATTCTTTTGGCATCAGCGTGCTTGCATAATCATATTTTGAATACCACTCATTCAGCATTCTCCAAAATATGAATTTGACAGGTATCCAAATATCCAACACCCACTCAGGATCGATCATCACATATTCGGCATCTATTTTATATAAATTGTCAAGTATAATATCTATATTGAAGTTATAAATACATTCTGCACTCCCCTTAAGTCTCTGATTTCCAAAATATTCAATGAATCGTTCCTGATAGATATCATTTCGCATGGATGAAGCATTTCTTAAAGTTTCATATATGTTATCAAAAATCTCCTTTACACGTTCCTGCCTTTTCTCATACATCAGCCTGTATGTGACCGCATCTAAATTATCTCCGCTAATATACGGATAAATAACCATATTTTCTTTTCGTTCGCCTTGTAAATATACGAATGGATGCGGTATATCCTTAAACTGATTTTCATAAATATTTATAATGTGTTTTTCTGATGCATCTCTTAAAGGAATTTTTTTTACAAAATACTCTCCATTTTTTTGAAAAATAACCGTTGATATGCAGTACTTTTCCTTCCTTGTTACATTCATTTTCGCATATACAACATCACTTTTTAATGCATCACCAATGATCAGTTCTACAAGAAAGGAATTGGAAAAAGCCCCCATAACTCCTTCACTTTTCAATGTGCTAATCATATCCAATTCGTCAAATAAGTGAATCCTATTCCTTTGATAATTTCGATATACTCTCCCATATTCCGGTTTATTTACATTTTCATCGGTGAATATTTCCGTTGGAAATTTATAATCAGGATATGGATAATAGAATTTCCATTCCGATAAACCACATTGCGTAAAAATTTTTTCCAATTCACTTTTAGAAAAGGTTCTTACACAATGGTTTCCTCTATATCCATTAAGTCCCACAAAATAATCATTTGTGTGATCCTCCATTGCTCCTGAAAAATATTTAACACCTATTCTGTTTTCTATCGCTATCAGAATTTTCCCTGAAATTTTCAGTTTTTCGATAAGTCGATTCAAAAACGCTGCATAAGGATTTTGATCTTGCGTATAGCCTATTGCATACTCAAAAACGCCATTTAATATCACATAATCAAACTCTGCACAGAGCGGTATCTCGTTCAAATTGCCTACAATAATTTCCAGATTATCATAATCTTTATTTCGTTCATAATTTATCTCAGAACGACGCTTTGAGAGTTCCACAGACGTAACGTTTCCTGCCATGCGGCAAAGCAATCCTGTAATGGCCCCACATCCAGCTCCGACTTCCAAGATATGATCTGTCTTTTTAAATGGATACCAATTCAATATATTTTCGCGTTCTCTGGATAAATGATACATCATTGGATATAAATCATTTGTACCGACAGCATCCATAAAATGATTCCCCTTTTTTACCATATCCAAAATAACACATTCAATATCTCCATCAGAATAATGGTCTTGACCATCATAATATTTTAAATTTAATTTAGCCATATTTACTCCGTTTCATTGACTTCAATAGCAGAATTCATATCAAATATACCGACGGTGTCCCTATGTGCCAAAACAGATATATTGCAGGCATCATATATTCTATGATATACTACCAACTCTCCTCCCCGAAAGCCCGTACACCCTAAACACAGCAAATACTCATAGCTTTGTAATTGCATCCTCTGCGTAAAAGTAATTGTTTTGATTTCGCCAGCCTCTAAATCATCTGTTTTTACCCCCTGCAGTAATGTATTCGTTCCCGTAAGTTCTACACCTTTTAAATCTTTAATCGTATACGCAAAAATCGGAGCACGGATTTGCTTATTCACCTTTACTTTCATCCGAATTTTAAATTCTGAATCTTTCATAATATGATTTGTAATATGATCTTTGTCATCAATCAGACAAAAGTCAATGATTTCGGCCTGCTTATTTCCGTACTCAAGCATTTTAGGATTAATCGTAAGATGTGTCTTCCAGATGTCACCTTCATATGGTCTGCGTTTATTTGTATTCATACTCTGTTGAGATACCATGCTATGATCGTATTTTTCCTCAGAAATTTTCTTGTTATACAAATCTATAATTTCCTTCGGTTCTCCCTCCGCAATTTTAATTCCTTTATTCAGCAAAACAGCTCTGTCACAATATTTTTGAATGGTTCCCAATGCATGACTCACAAACAATATTGTTTTTCCCTGTTGCTTAAATTCCTCAAATTTGTTAAAACACTTCGCCTGAAAAAAGACATCTCCCACCGCTAACGCCTCATCTACGATTAGAATATCAGGCTCAATATTAATAGCAACAGCAAACGCCAGTCGAACAAACATACCGCTGGAATACGTTTTTACAGGCTGATATACAAAATCCCCTATATCTGCAAAATCCAAAATTGACTGCAGTCTCTCATCTATTTCAGTTCGGGTATAACCTGTCATTCTTCCATTTACATAAATGTTTTCGAGTCCAGTGTATTCATGATTGAATCCTGCTCCCAACTCTAAAAGCGCTGATATTTTTCCATTTACACGTACTGTTCCTTGTGTCGCGTTTAACACACCTGTAATAATCTTTAATAATGTTGATTTTCCTGCTCCATTCGTGCCTATAATTCCTACACACTCGCCCCTATGCACCGCCAAATCTATTTCAGATAGTGCAAAATGCTCTTTATACATTTTTTCTTTTGTTAAATTTAATGCTTCTTTTACCCTATCTGATGGTTTATCATATAATTTATACATTTTACTGATTTTATCACATTTAATAATAGCTTCTTCCATATTCACTGCTCTGCTCCTGATACAAATCGTATTAAATTACATCTGCAAAATGAATTTTTAATTTACTGAATATTCTGCTGCCTAAAAACAATACCCCAATTACAAACACCCAAAAGGCAATTGTCTGATAGGTGTTGTCCCAAAACCACTTACGAGATATTAATGCAGACCTATACCCTTGCACAATATAGCATAACGGATTCAGCAAGAAGATAAACCGCCATTTCTCTGGTATGATATCCAGGTTCCACATAATAGGTGTCATCCACATCGCTACCTGTAATATGACTATTATAATCTGTGACAAATCTCTGAAAAATACGACCAAAGCGCTGGTAGCATAAACAATACCAATGACCAATGCTATAAGGCATATGGAATAATATATTAGCTGCATCCATTCCAACGAAGGTAATATTCCATTTATCATAAACATCACTGTCATAAATGCAACAAAAAAAACATGTACAAACAGCGCCGATAAAATCCTTATTAATGGAACAATCTCAACATCAAAAACTACTTTCTTGACCAAATATCCATAATCAAGCAAACTAACTGTTGCGCTATTCAGGGCTTCGTTAAAGAAAAACCAGGGAACCAACCCCGCCGTCAGCCATAACACAAACGGAACGCCTTCTGTCGAACCAGAACGAAATCCTACTTGAAAAACAAACCAATAAACCAATATCGTAACGATTGGCTGTATAAGAGCCCATATAATGCCAAGATACGACCCTGCATATTTCGTCTTAAAGTCATTTTTCGCAAGATCAACTACCAATCCCCTGTTCTCAATCATTGCTCTGATCTTTTTTGATATTCTTCTGCGAAATAGAAAAACAAAAAATACACCAACATCCAGTGCAGCGCAAAAACTGATTTTTCTTTTGAAAGACTCTGCTGCCACATGTGTCCTGACAATCTCATCGAAATTCATCTTCCTCACATCTAACACAAAAAAAGGATCATTCCCCATACTCTCTATGATTAATCCATTGTCTCCCTGCTGCACCTCTATCATATTTTCAGATATGCATACATCACGGAACTCTTCTAAAAGACTCTTCCTTTCTTTTTCATAGAAAAGCATCATTTTATGAATTTGAATTTTACCTGCATTTTCACCCAGATCGACTCTTAAATATTTTGCGCTGGCAGGAAAATTAAAATCTAAATCTTGTTTTTCTGATGCAGTATATACTTTGCTTTGAGACTGACTTTCTATAAATTGTTCCGTATCAGAATAAAAAGTTTGCATTGCAATACTAAGTTCTGACTCTACTTGCAGATTCAAGCCATAACTGGCATCATAATCTACAGTAATTACTCTGAAAAAAAATAAATGAATCAGCAGAAGCAATAGAAGCATACATAAATCAAAAAGTATTTTTTTCATTTTTATCCCATCCTATCCGCAATGCGGCCATACTCTGCCGACAATACTGCTTCGTTTCACGCATCCTATTTTTTTATCGCGGCTGTCTTTGCTTTTTTTGTAATTGTCTCCCATTACAAAATACTCATTTGCAGAAAGCTTTACCGCATTTTGCGCGATACCCGCATCATCAATTCTGCCTCTGCCTGACGCATTTGCATCCAGTTTATGATTGACATACAAACATCCATTCACAATCTCAACCGTGTCATTTGGGACAGCTGCGATCCTTTTCACAAGCAGCGCAGGAAAGCCTTCGCAGGTGAAAGCAATCACATCTCCACGTTTAAAGTCCTGATGCCGTTTATCCAGGATAGCCATTTGATATGCATGATAGGAAGGATACATCGATGCTCCCTGAATCAGCATGATCTGGAACCAGTTGGCAGATATTTCATAGGACAGCAGGCAGAGCACAGCGCACAGGGCCAACTGTTTTTGGAATCCCGTCAAAGAAAAATGTCTGCCTGAGAAAGCTCTGCCTGTATGCGTTTTCAATGTTCTTTCACCCTGATCTCATCCGACTCAACTTCTTTCTTCCTGTTTTCATCAATGCCCAGCTTATCGTTGATTTTTCTTTTTGCTTTTCTCCAATAAATACCAACAACGGCTCCTGCTGCAATCACAATCCCTGCAACGGCCTGAATGACATACGTCATCACGGACGGATCAATATATGCCTGTCCGTTTGCCCCAAACAGCAGCATACAGCATATAGATACGTATACGGCAAAACCTGCCGTCCATAATTTCTTTTTCATAATGTTTTTCCTTTCTTCCTCTCTTCTGCTTTCTTCTGGATTTGCCCAATGATATATTCCGCGCCGACTTTTGCGCTGCTGCCCGCATGGTAGACATATGCATCCGCCAATGCAGCAATTTTCTCATGGTAATATTCCATAGAAGCAAACAGCTCTTCCACAACGCCTGCAGCCTGGGCAGCATGTTCCGGTTCCAATACTTTACCGATTTCTTCCCTCATCCAAATATTAAACGGTTCCACGGTAATCTTTTGGTATTCCGGGTTCATAACCTTCATCGGTGTGTTCACAAACAAAACCGGCCGATATGTCGTAAACGCATACTCATAGGCAATATCTGACCAGTCCGTAATCACAACATCTGCTTCAAATACCGTACGGTTTGAGGAAAAATCTGTCTGTATCTGTATCTCTTCATCCTTATCAAAGCGCTCTTTTAAGCACTCCATTTTATTCGGCTGATGTCTGACGTGCTGCGGATGCGGACGGACAATAACTCGGTATCCTTTGCCCCGTAAGCTTTCAAGTATATCAAATAAACAATTGTCCACGATGTTATCCTTTTGCCAGGAAGGGGCCACCAGTACCTTTTTTTCCCTGCGCACACGCTCTGGCAGCTGCGTGTACTTATCCGTATAATCGTTACGCATTTGGTCCAGCAGCGGATAGCCAAACTCCACGATATGCTTCTTTGGCAGTCCATATGCAGCTTCTGTTTTTTCCACTTCCTCTTTTTGATGTTTCCCAGTGCAAAAGACCGTATCAAAATGATCCAGCGCCGCTTTGCGCAGCGTCAGGTTATTGCTGCCCATTCCATGCGGTACATAGATATATTCGGTGTCTTCCCGCACATAGCTCCTTTTAATATGATAGTTTTCAAGATCCGGCATCGTCATAACGACAACATCGGCGTCCATCTTCATCATAAGGGTAATCAGCTTCTTTTCTGCAATATAATATGTTTTTAACTGCTTCTGCGTCTGGCTAAGCTCAAAGACAGCGTCTTTCGGGTCACTTGTAACATAATGGATATGGATGTTCGTATGGCTTAGCAGATACTCGATCATCCCCTGGTAGTATTTATAAAAACCAGAGCTTTCAGAATAAAACACAAGATGTTTGTTTACAACAGAGAAAAATCTCTTGTAATCCGCCCTTTCCCGTCTGCTCTCCTCATCATGGAAACGTCTTTTCTTTTTGCCGCCAATCTGTTCTAATCCTTCGAGAGCCTGCCTGCTTTTTTCCAGCTGTTCATAATCAATGAAATCTTTTGGGTTGATGCACCAATTCAGTAAATAAAGCTGTGCAACAGCCATAAGATTGCTTGCAATCCAATATAATGCGACTCCTACAGGCACAAACCAGCCTAAATATACGGACAAAGCGACAGAAAGAAACATCATGCCATATTTATTAAGTTTTGACTGTTCCGCCTGAAGCACATTGCTTGTATTTTGCGCTATACATAAAACCCAGGCTGATAAGCCTGCCAAAATGGGTGATAACAGCAGCCTGCCTCCTGTATCGTGCGGCACCAAGCTTAAACGCAGGCCAAAAAAGTCCATATTGGTTTTGGGATCTCTTATCCCAGCCTGGATCACATGAACAAGCCCCAGCAGCAGGATAATTTGAACCATTAACGGCACAACGGAAACAAGCGGATTGTATTTTTCCTTTTTAAAAATCCTGGACTGTTCCTCTGCGATCGTATCCTTATCTCCAAAATATTTTGCCTTTATAAAATTCATCTCAGGCTGCATTTTTACCATCTTGATCGAGTTTTTCTGCACCCAGACAGACAGCGGCAGCAATACAATTTTGCTTAAAAATGTAAACAGAATAATTGCATACCCGTAGTTATGGCAAAGGGCATAACATTTTGCCATAACCCACTCCAAAATCTGATTCACAATTTCCATAGCTATCTACCTTTCTATGCCTCTTCGAATCTTATCCATTCCTTTTTGCACAATTGCTCTTATACTCCTTACTTTCATGTTGCTGCCAGCAGAATTGCTTTTGACCCTGCATTCATTGTTTTGATATCCATGCAACAGCCACTCATTATTTTCCGTCTGCCAATGATATGTCCTGTCTGCCTTAAATGACTGTTCATAAATATTTCTATATTCGCTGCACATTTCTTTACATGTCTTTAACTTTATATGATTCACGTTCTGCCTTTTTTTCTTGTAATCTTTGTAATTTCTTTGGATTGTCTGTATCATTGCTAGCGCCTCGTCACATTTTGCCTGATATGGTATCGTCCATCCGCACTCCATTTCTTTTACCCGCTCACCTACAGCTCCAATATCCGTGACAAGCACCGGTACACCTGCAAGAATCGCTTCTGACAACGTATAGCAAAATGTCTCCGGCCATATGGGAAGAATGCAGAACAAGTCAATCTCATAACGTTTTGCAAGCTTTGGCAGTTCCTCTCTCTCATATGGGCCTATCCTATGGAAATTTTTCTTTTTATCCAAAGAAACCAGCTGTTTCTCAAAATAGCCAAATAAATACCACTCAATATTCCTATTTCCGTTTTTTATCATCTCTGATGCCAGACGAAATCCTTTGGCCTCATTAATTGCTCCTAAAAAAGCTATACAGAATTTCTCTTTTTTTCTTTTCACAAGATTTTTTTCTTTGGCAGCTTTCTGTCCATGTTCAACTATGGTCAGCATGTCTTTCAAGTTCGGATAATATTTACAGATCATTTCTCTGGCGCTTTTGGATGGGATAATTACTTTTTCTGACATTTTTAAAACAGACGCATATTGACTCCTCCAAATTTTGATATAATCTATTGTCTCGGCAATTCCCTGCTGCTTTTTTAAGCATACTCTGCAGTCATGACGCTTAGAATCGCAGCATACATGATTCTTTTCATCCAGCAGTTTTACATTCGGACATACACAGTAATAATCATGAAGTGTCGTAAATACCGGAATCATTCTTTTTTCCGCTTCATAATACAATTCCATCGTAAGTCCTGCCGTATGATGCACATGTACACAAGCGACTTCAAAAACATCTAATATTTTTCCATATAACTTAGCAAACCTGCAGGAACGGAACCGTTCAAATTTAGGTTTCGCACCAATATAAAACTGATAAAACATCTCTTTGTGTTCTGTATACAAAGTAACGTTGAGATAGTCAACATTTCTGGCTGCAACAAGGATATTGTAAGTATCGCGCAGCCCTGACATCAAGTCTTTGACATGCAGCTGTGTGCCTCCTATATGATCCTGCGCTCCTTTCCGAAAATCAGCCTGCAGAAGATACATAACCGTATTTCTTTTTTTGCAGTTTTCCAATTGCGTGCGCATTCGGACATTTTGGAAAATCGTACTTGTCGGATTATCTCTGCAGTGCACCCTGACCTCCTGCATCAAATCCGGATAGCGTTCATCTAAAATCTTTTCATGCTCCTGCATATACTTTCTTTTTTCTTTCTCTTCAAAAGAACTTGTACCGGTATGCAGGATAAAAGTATCGTCGCACATGACATGATGATACCCTGCTTCAACCGCACGATAACAAAAATCATTCTCTTCCCCATATCCTTTTTGAAAAGTCTGCGCGTCAAAATCTCCTATCAGCTTGATAACCTCTCTTTTAACCAGCATACAAAAACCATGCGCAACAGGAATCTGCGGATATTTTTTCATGCTTGATTTCTCAATTAATGCCGCATATGTATCAACTGTATAACCATCCGGCAGATCATTTTCTTTACAAAAATAAGGCACCGAGCAAAGTGTCGCATTGTTCGACAATGGTGTCGCTGTAGCAGTCCAGGCATCTTTATATGCACATGCCAAAAGCTTTTCTACCCAATTTCGGGTTACAACCGTATCAGAATTAAGTAAAATGACATCTCTGTCTTCAGACTGCGCCATGCCCAGGTTAATGTTTGAAGAAAATCCCTGATTTGTTTTATTATGAAGAATCATACAGTTTTCATTTTTCAATTTTTCCAGATAAGGTTCCATTCGTTCATCCGTACTGCAGTCATTGATGATAATCAATCGGTGTTTGTTTAAATCCGTCCATCTTTTTATACTGTTTATGCATGCAATAAAATCTTCGTATGCATTATAAACAGGTATAATAATGTCCACACCTTCATTTCTCATTAAAATTCTCCTTATCTTTTGACCGTAACACTCAGTCTCGTTTTCTTTTCATCCATGCATTCATTTTTCTCAAGAAAGCTGCAAACCTGGCTCGGTCATCCGCCGATACACCTCTAACATTTGCTTCACATGCTTTTCAAAAAAAAATATATTCTGCATATTTAAAATATTTGCATTTGCTGTTTTGAGCATTTCACGCCTGATATATATTTTTTTTAATATTTCTTTTAATTCCTGCTGCGTCCCATCATACAAAAAACCAATGCCCGGATGTTTGGCCAGCAAATCTTTTACCCCTGCATATTTTGAAACAATTACCGGAACCCCATAGCTTAACGCTTCCAATGCTGTAAATCCAAATGTTTCCGGCCATATGCTTGGTACAGCCAACACATCAATCTCTCTCATTACCTCGGCTAATTCTTCTTTTTTAAAATACGGGTGTACTTGAACAAACGGTTCTGTTCTCGTACAGAAGTCAGAATAAATATGCAGACGGATATTTTTATGATTTTCCCGAAATAGCTGCATACAAACATCTAAAAGCTGATAAAAACCTTTCTGCCTCGTCCATGTTCCGAAATATCCGATATGCAATACCTTCCCATAACTGCGTTTGATACGATTGTCGCAAATACCGGCATGGCTGATGGTCATAATCTTTCCAGTCAGGTCTCCAAGCCTTGACTCATACATCTCTTTTGCAACACTGCTGTTAAAGTGAAAATATGAGATTTTTCGAAACATGCTCTGATAATAGTTTTTTAACTTTGTATAATCTTTGTGCATCCTGCAGAACGCAGATTCTTTTTTTATACTGTCTTCTTTTTTATTATTTCGCTGCTTTTTCTTTTGAAAATTTACATGGTGAAAACAGTTTACGAGCCATGTCTGCTTCCGATACCATCGATACCAAATGGAATGCTCCAGCCAGAGTTTCTTTTTTGTGTATGCATTTTTACAGCATTGTCCACAATGTTTCCATTTTTTATCGCTGCAAATATGATCCTGGTACAGCATATTTGCTGTCGGACAAATCCCGAAATAGTCGTGTGTTGTAAATATCATCGGAATTTTGCATTGAACTGCTTTTTCCAAAAACTCAGCATGGAGTCCCATAAACGAGTGAATATGAATGATATCCGGTTTTAATTTTGTCAAAAACTTTTCATATGCTTTTGCATCACACGATTTACAATAGATCTCTGTATCAAGCACCCCATTTCCCATTGGCACCGGCAGTGAATTACGAATCGTATAGCAAGGAATCTTTTGATAGCTGCCCGTTTTATAAATACAGGTCTTTTTCCTTATACCTGTGAAAACCGATCCCGGAATAAGCAAAACTACGTACTGTCCCATATGCATTTCCTGTTTCATCAAATCCAATGCATATCGCACTAATCCGCCTCCATACACAGGAGGCAGACCAAACATATAGTGTAAAATCTTCATAAATCATTCACCTGTTTCAAATTTCTTTACGATTCTTTCTGCATCTGTCTCATTCAAGATACAATTCTGTTTTCAGCATATGCAAAAAATACTTCCAGTTCTTTCGAAAATCCCTGTATTTCATACATCTTAATGCATATGAAACTACACGGTAAATACACAACGGATAGATTTGCCATATTGGCGCATGCAAATACGATTTACAGTAATAAATCTCACTTCGTACATTTTGTGCAAACGCAAATGCTTTCCGGCGTGACGTGCTGTTGCCATGCAAATGTTTTACAACTGATTCTGGATGATATACAGTATGAAATCCTGCTTCTTCCATACGGATTCCAAGCATCAGTTCTTCTTCATACAAAACAGGATATTCATCCAAAGGTGTAACAGCTCTCGCACACAGTTCCGACATCATAAAACAACAGCCAAGCACTGCATATACCTCAAAACATCGTTCATAATCTCTGTCATAACCAAAATAAGTTTGCCAGCTTTTTCGAAAAAAAACATGAGCTTTTGTACGCACCATATATTTTTCTTTCATTCCTGTTTTACGGCATAGATTGCTTTTTTGCAGGCGTCCTTTCGCATCCAAAATCTTTGGCCCTACAATCCCAGTCTGCGGATTCCTCTTCAAATAATCCCGCATCTTTAAAATACTTTCCGGAAAATAGCGTACATCACTGTTGGAAATCAATATATAACTGCAGCCGATTTCCAGAGCTTTTGCAATTCCTACATTATTTCCGGCGTTATATCCAACATTACTCGTATTTTGAATAAACAGGATTTGATACCGCTTGATAAACGCAGACAAATCATAATTCGGAGTACAGTCGGATGCATTATCGACTACTATAATAGTATATTCATTTATCGGAGTATTTTTGCATATGCTTTTCACACAGTTTTTTGTGTCTTCCCATGCAGAATAATTAAGTATAACGATTCCTATCATTTCAGCTTAGATCCTCCATACGTCTGCGTATATTCATTTTGCATCAAATCGTACACGCCTTATGTGGTACATAAGCTGATGCGGAATCATCCCTGCCGCCAATGGCCTGCATACATATCGCAAATTTCCTTTTAAAATCCGCAGCCTGCGAAATCCTAAATAACGTACCAGACACTCATTCACGCGATAACGATACTTCCGTTTTTCATAGGCGTTTAAATCCTCACGGTACTGAAATAATGTATCCTGTATGTTGTATCCCACATATCCGGCTGCATACAGACGCATAAAAAAATCATAATCTTCTGCTCGAAGCATCTTTTCTGATTCACAATATCCATGCAGCGACAACATGACTTCACGTCGTATCATAATGGTAGGATGAATAAACGGCGATGTAGATAAAAAAGACTTTTTCTCAGGAATTTCCTCTGGTATACGCCTGCCCCAAACTCCATCTGCTCCAATAAGCTCCACTCCGCAGCCAACTAGCGCATATTTTTTATATTTTCTTAGAAATGCTGTCTGCTTTTCCAGACGATCCGGTTTTGAAACATCATCTGCATCCATACGTGCAAGATATCTCCCTTTTGCATAACGAAGACATCTGTTTAATGCGGCTGCCAGTCCTTGATTTTGTTTGTTATGGAAAACCCTGATTCTGGCATCTTTTTTACAATACTGCAGCAGCCAGTTATAAAACATCGGAGCTGAGCCATCATCGCATATGAGAAACTCAAAATCCGCAAATGTCTGACATAATATTGAGTCAATTGCCAAAGCCGTATGCTCATAATTCTTTTCATTGTAAGTCCCCATCAGGACAGAAACTTCCGGCATATTACTCCTATCTCCATAGAACACATCTGAACCGTTACATGTTTGAAATTTCCTGATATATCTTTTTCATTTTCGGCATTACAACAGACCGATCATATTGTTTGATTTTTTCTTTATTATAATTTCCGCACTTACGTCTTAAGCACGCATCATCCAGCAATATCCTTAATGCCTCAGCATACGACGCAGCCGACTTTTCTGAAATTCGTATTCCTCCCTTTGCATCCGCAATCAGCTCCCGATTCCCCCTGACATCAGAAACTACACATGGCAGACCTGCGGCCATTGCTTCCATAAGCGCTACCGGCATTCCTTCCCGGATGGATGGCAAAACAAATATATCTGCATAACAGTAAATAAAAGCCATATCCTCCTGAAATCCCGGCATGCGTATATAATCCTTTACACCCAGCTTATCCGCATAACGCTGCAAATATTTTTTTAGTTTGCCCTGCCCGCATATCAGATAATAAACATTCTCTCTGTGCAGCGCTGCAAGCGCCTCTATCACGATCCGATGATTTTTCCCCTTATTCAGCTCTCCGACTGACAACAGCACAAATGCATCTTTAGGTATCCGATATTTTCTGTGAAATTGATCTTTTTCAAGTGTATCTGCCTTGTTTTGCATATTTTTCGAATATCTGCAAAACTTTCGAGTATCGACTCCAACGCCTGGAATATAACCGATTCGTCCTGCATGGAAATTTTTCATAGCAAAATACTGATCTTCCCGATTGACTGTAATGATGATATCTGTCCAATATGAAAGCAGTTTTTCAGCCGGATAATAAATGAGCCAGTTTTTAAAAGGCGCACCTTTATAAAAGTGAAATCCATGTGCTGTATAAATAACCCTCATTTTTCGCCTGTGAGCAATGATTCTCGCAAGAGCCGCTCCAATCGGAGAATGGCAATGAATCCATGCAAATGAATTTGCACCTGTCAATTCGCATAACTGTGAATACGCATTCATACATTGCTTTATTCTGCAAAGTTTTCTCGGACAATCCCACTGATGACAGGTCACATGCATATTTTGAAGTGTTTCATACATTTTTTTTACCTGTACGCCATCACAAGTATTTCCATCCTTAAAATTACACGCCACATGCACTTCATATCCCATATCCTGCAGCAGCATAATATTGGACATATTAAACTGGTCGATCATAGATGCGACGGAGGCCAGCATTAACACTTTCAAACTACGCCCTTCTTTCAAGCAGCCATGCTCTTGTGGGATGTCCCTTTGCTTTTGATAACAGTTCTTTTGATGATTACGCTTCATTCATAATCTCCGCTACAGATTTCATAATCCTGACGTACATCGAATAATTGTCCGCTTCTTTTTTGCCTGATTTCAGTTCCTGTTTTGCAGGTTCATATAAATCCAATACTGTATCTGATGGATGCGCCACACCCCAGAGCAGTTCGTCTGCTCCTGTATCCAATGCCACACAAATATTCGTAAATGTCTCTAAACTCATAATTCTGGTCCCTCGTTCTATATGGCCGAGAAACGACATACTGATACTACATTTTTTTGCAAGCTCATCCTGCGACCAGCCTTTTACTTTCCTCACCTGGCGAATTCGCATGCCTATCTTGACATAATCCAGTTCTCTCATAGCTTCCTCCAATCTGCACCTTGTACAAATCTGTACAACACCCTATTTCAAGGTATGTTGCTTATGATCGTACCATATGTCCGCATAACTTTTTATATAGAA
>CAOKJJ010000017.1 GCA_948468465.1 uncultured Eubacterium sp.
GAAGAAAGAAGTTATCAGCATAGGCCACATCTTTTGTGGTCTTTCTTCTTATTTTTTTACAAGAAAACGGTTATTTTTAAAAAAATTTGTTTCGTGTATGAAAAAATCCCATAGAGATAACCGTTATCTTGTATTATAATAAGGAAGCGTTTTCAGGTGAAAACTATGAAATTTTCTGAATCGTTAAAAAAGAATTCTGATTTTCAAAAGGTATACAAACGGGGAAAATCTTATGCAAATCGGTATCTTGTTTTGTATGTTCTGAAAAATGGAACGGATTGCAATAGAATTGGTATTTCTGTCAGCAAAAAGGTTGGCAACAGTATTGTAAGGCACCGTTTGAAACGTTTGATTAAAGAAGCTTACAGACTGCAGGAAGATATTTTTTATAGTGGTCTTGATATAGTAGTTATCGCAAGAATGTCCGCCAAAGATATTTCTTATAAGGAAACTGAAAGTGCGCTGAAGCATCTTGGAAGTCTTCACAGTATTTTAAAATCAATAAAAAAAGAAGATGAATAAAATTGAAAAAATTAATTATTTTTTGTATTAGATTATATCAAAGGTATCTGTCCCCAATGAAAACCGTGAAATGCCCTTATTTTCCATCGTGTTCGAATTATGCGATAGAAGCTGTTTCAAAACATGGTGTGATTAATGGAGGATTGCTGGCGGCCTGGAGGATTTTGCGCTGCAATCCGTTTTCTAAAGGTGGATATGATCCTGTCCCATAAGGAGGTATTTCATTGTCTACGATCATACTGACACAGTATTCCGGTTCTATTTTGGGTCCGATTGCGAAGGTTCTTGGATGGATTATGAACTGGATTTATCTGTTTCTGGCTAATGTGTTCGGAATAGAGAACATAGGTATTACGATCATTGTTTTAACAATATTAATTTATATGTGTATGCTGCCGCTTACCATAAAGCAGCAGAAATTTTCAAAGCTTCAGCAGAAAATGCAGCCTGAGATAAAGGCGATCCAGGAAAGATATAAAGGGAAAAAGGATCAGGAATCTCAGTTGGCAATGAATGAGGAGACACAGGCGTTATATGCAAAGTACGGAATTTCTCCAACAGGGACATGCCTGCCGTTTTTACTGCAGATGCCTGTATTTTTGGCATTATATCGTGTGATATATAATGTACCTGCTTATGTATCCGGTGTGAAAGCAGCGTTTGATGGAGTAGTTGATGGAATTATCAATACTGCCGGCTTTCAGGGAATTATGGAAAAATTTTTGGAAACCATGAATCTGACACAGCAGATTAAGGCTGATTTTAACAGTACGGATCTGTCGGCAGTAAAGAATTTTATTGTAGATTCCATTTATAAAATGCCGACGTCTGGATGGAAAACGCTGAGTGATTCTTTTCCAAATTTGCAGAATGTGATTCAATCTACAAGAGATCAGTTAAATCATATGAATGCGTTTCTTGGTTTGAATATATCAGATTCGCCGCTTACAATTATTACGAACAGCTTTAAAGAGAAGTCTTATCTTTTTGTAATATTAGCTTTTTTAATACCAGTGGTATCTTATGCATCACAGATGTTAAATATTAAACTGATGCCGCAGGCAGATTCTGATCCGGATAATCCGATGGCAAAGCAGATGAAAACGATGAACTATACAATGCCTCTGGTTTCAGTCGGGATTACTTTTACTGTACCGGTAGGACTTGGTATTTATTGGATTTTCAGTTCTTTGACAAGGGGTGTACAGCAGTATTTTGTAAATAAGCATATTCAAAATCTTGATTTGGATGAAATGATTGCCAAAAATCAGGAAAAGCGCAAAAAGAAACTGGAAAAAATGGGGATTAACGAAAATCAGATTCGAAATGCTGCAAAATTGAGTACGAAAAGCAATGCACAATTATCTGCAACGATGACAAAGGCGGAAAGAGATGCAAAAATAGAAAAAGCATATGAATATAGAAAGACAGCCAATCCGAACAGTTTAACAGCAAAAGCAAATTT
Organism: uncultured Eubacterium sp.; assembly: GCA_948468465.1. The sequence goes on from CAOKJJ010000017.1 coordinate 1,988, forward strand.
GGTAAAGGATTTTAATGAAAGGAATAATAAATAAAGGGGAGATTTTTGTGATGGAGTTTATTGAGGTAAGTGCAAAAACAGTGAATGATGCGGTTACGGATGCTTTAGTTCGGCTTGGAGTAACAAGCGATCAGTTGGAATATGAGGTAGTAAGTGAAGGAAGCACAGGTTTTTTAGGTTTTGGCAGTAAACCTGCAGTTATTAAAGCACGCAAAAAATATTCGCCAGAAGAAACTGTCAGAGAATTTTTGAACCGTGTATTTGAAGCGATGGAACTTGAAGTTGAGATTCTTATAAATTATGACGAAGAAAACAGTTTGATGGATGTAGAGTTTAAGGGCGAAGAAATGGGAGTCTTGATTGGAAAACGAGGACAAACTTTAGATTCTCTTCAGTATTTGACAAACCTTGCTGTAAATAAGCAGACAGAGCATTATGTGAAAGTAAAGCTGGATACTGAAGATTATCGTAAACGGAGAAAAGAAACTCTGGAAAATCTTGCTAAGAATATCTCATATAAAGTTAAAAGAACAAAACGTCCGGTTGCGTTGGAGCCAATGAACCCATATGAGCGTAGGGTAATTCATTCTGCGCTTCAAAATGACCGGTTTGTATCTACGCATAGCGAAGGGGAAGAACCATACCGTCATGTAGTTGTTACATTAAAAAGAAATTAGAAGCTGTCATGAAATAACTTTCAATTGAAGCTGTGTTCAAATTTATTTGAACACAGTTTTTTTAAATAGGAGATGCATATGAACACGGATACGATTGCAGCGATTGCTACAGCAATGGCGAATTCAGGAATTGGAATTATACGAATGAGCGGAAATGAAGCCGTTGATATTGCGGATCACATATTTCGAGCGAAGAATGGGAAGTCTTTAAAAGATTGCAAATCTCATACAATCCATTATGGATACATTATGGATGAAAATAAAATGATAGATGAAGTGCTGGTAATGATTATGAAGGCTCCAAATAGTTATACAAGAGAAGATACGATTGAAATTAATTGTCATGGCGGTATGCTCGTTATGCAGAAGATTTTAGAAATGACAATTAAAAATGGAGCAAGGCCGGCGGAACCAGGAGAATTTACAAAGAGAGCATTTTTAAATGGCAGAATAGATCTTGCACAAGCAGAATCTGTGATTGATATTATTAATTCTAAAAATGATTTTGCTCTGAAGAGTTCTCTTATTCAGCTGAAGGGAAAAATGTCTCATAAAATACGGGAATTAAGAAAAAAAATCATTCATGAAACCGCATATATCGAATCAGCAGTAGATGATCCGGAACATTATTCTTTAGATGGATATCCGGAACATTTAAAAGACGTTGTCTTTCATCTGAAGAGCGAAGTTCAGAAGCTGCTGGATACTGCAGATCAGGGAAGAATGTTAAAAGAAGGTATTCATACAGTTATCGTTGGAAAGCCGAATGTAGGCAAGTCATCTCTTTTAAATATTTTGTCAGGCTCTGAACGGGCAATTGTTACGGATGTGGCCGGAACAACAAGAGATATACTGGAAGAACAGGTTTATTTAAATGGTATTGCATTAAATGTGATAGATACGGCAGGTATTCATGAAACGGAAGATATCGTTGAAAAAATCGGTGTAGACAAAGCAAAAGAATATTTAAAAAATGCAGATTTAGTTTTATATGTGATAGATGGATCACAGTCATTGAGCGAAGAAGATCATAAAATTGTAGAAATGATTCAGGGAAAAAAAGTTATTATATTACTGAACAAGTCGGATCTGGAACAGAAGCCAGAAACAGATGATTTGGAATATTTATCTAAATTGTCAAAACATATGGTATTTATATCGGCAAAAAAAGGAGATGGAATTGCGGAATTATCTAAGACCATTTATGATATGTTTTTAAAACAGGATATATCATTTAATGATGAATTAGTGATTACGAATATCAGACATAAGAATGCTCTTTTACAAACACTGGAAAGTCTCAATTTTGTAGAAGAGAGTATTCAGAATCAAATGCCTGAAGATTTTTATTCTATAGATTTCATGCATGCTTATGAAGCATTAGGAATGATTACTGGTGAGTCTGTAGAAGATGATTTGGCCCAGGAAATTTTTTCTAAATTCTGTATGGGAAAATAGAATTAAAATAGAATAAAATAGAATTAGTATAGAATTATTTAAAGTATATTTAATGGAGGCTGAAGAAATGGAAGGTTCCGGAAATACATTTGAAGAGACATATGATGTGGTTGTAGTTGGTGCCGGGCATGCCGGGTGTGAGGCCGCCCTGGCTTGTGCAAGACTTGGTTTGGAAACAATTATTTTTACAGTGAGTGTTGACAGTATTGCACTTATGCCATGTAATCCGAATATCGGGGGCAGCTCCAAAGGACATTTAGTAAGAGAAATTGATGCTCTTGGCGGACAAATGGGGATCAATATAGACAAGACATTTATTCAGTCTAAAATGCTGAATCGTTCCAAAGGTCCTGCGGTACATTCTCTGCGTGCGCAAGCGGATAAAGCAGATTATAGTATGGAAATGCGCAGAACCTTGCAAAGTACCGATCATTTAACAATCAAACAGGCTGAGGTCGCTGAGATTATTACACAATCTTATCAGGATAATAATATAAAGATACAAGAAGATAGTTATACTCCTTTAAATCAGGAAAAAACAGAAAAATTAAATGTAAATAAAAAAATTGCAGGCATTAAAACTGTATCTGGCGCAACCTATTTTTGTAAAGCGGTTATTTTATGTACAGGAACTTATTTGCGTGCCCGCTGCCTGACCGGAGAAATGATTACGCATACGGGCCCAAACGGGTTGATGGCTGCGAATTTTCTAACCGCATCATTAGAAAAAAACGGAGTAGAAATGCTCCGCTTTAAAACCGGTACTCCGGCAAGAATAGACAGACGTTCCATTGATTTTACAAAAATGCAGGAACAGAAGGGAGATGAACGGGTAGTACCATTTTCATTTACAACAAATCCGGATGATGTTCAAATAGATCAGGTGTCTTGTTGGTTGACTTATACAAACGAAATGACACATGAGATAATTCGGAATAATTTGGACCGTTCCCCAATTTATGATGGTGTAATCGAAGGAACTGGACCACGATATTGTCCTTCCATAGAAGATAAAGTGGTAAAGTTTCCGGATAAGGATCGACATCAGTTGTTTATAGAGCCTGAGGGGATACATACAAATGAGATGTATGTTGGAGGAATGTCAAGCTCACTGCCTGAAGATGTACAGTATGCTATGTATCGTACAGTACCGGGTTTGGAACATGCTAAAATAGTTCGATGCGCTTATGCGATAGAATATGACTGCATGAATCCAAATCAGTTATATCCATCATTAGAATTTAAGAAAATTCATGGTCTTTTTAGCGGAGGACAGTTTAATGGAAGTTCCGGTTATGAGGAAGCTGCTGCACAAGGACTGATTGCCGGCATTAATGCCGCTATGGAAATTTTGGGAAAAGAACCATTGATATTAGATCGATCAGAGTCTTATATTGGCGTATTAATTGACGATTTAGTTACAAAAGAAAATCATGAACCATATCGTATGATGACTTCCAGAGCAGAGTACCGATTATTATTAAGACAGGATAATGCCGATTTGCGTCTTACAAAAAAAGGTTATCAGGTTGGACTGATTTCGAAAGAACGATATGAATGGATCATTAAAAAAGAGCAGATGATTCAGGAAGAGGTAGAACGAATCTCTCACGTAATAGTTGGAGCAAATCAAAAGACACAGGAATTTTTAGAAAAACATCATAGTGTGCCTTTAAATACCGGATCAACTTTAACAGAGCTAATACGCAGACCAGAATTAAATTATGATTTATTATATGAATTAGATCCGCAGCGGCCAAATTTACCAGATGATGTTGCAGAGCAGGTAAATATTAATATTAAATATGATGGATATATTAAGAGGCAAATGAAGCAGGTAGAAAGTTTTAAGAAACTTGAAAACAAAAAATTGGAAAAAAATTTTGATTATGATGCAGTTCATGGCCTTCGTATAGAAGCTAGGCAAAAATTGAATTTGTATCAGCCGGTTTCTATTGGACAGGCTTCCAGAATATCAGGAGTATCACCAGCAGATATATCTGTACTGCTTGTATACCTGGAACAATATTATCATAATAAAAGGTAACAGTTCAGATAATTCTTGCAGACCTACCCAGAACTGTTACAATAAAAGAGCCAAAGAATAATAAAAGAGGTTGTTTTATTTGATCAGGAACTGTATGCAAATAACTTATGATTTTCTCTTGTTTACATACAGTTCCTAATAGAAAAGGGGATTTATGGATTATAGATTTGATAAATTTGAGAATAGATTATTACAATTGGATATTCAGATTACAGAGCAGATGAAAGAGCAATTTGCGATTTATTATGATATATTATGTGAATGGAATGAGATTATGAATCTTACAGCAATTACGCAATTTGATGAAGTTGTAGAAAAGCATTTTTTAGATAGCCTTGCCTTGGGAGCTTATTTGAAAATGAAAGGAAATTTGAAGCTGATTGATATTGGTACGGGTGCAGGTTTTCCAGGAATACCTTTAAAGATTGTCTATCCGCAGTTACATGTTTTGCTTGTAGATTCATTAAATAAAAGGGTCCGGTTTTTAAATGAAGTTATACAAAGATTAAATTTGTCAAATATTTTTGCTGTTCATGGGAGAGCAGAAGAACTAGCTCGTAAAAATGAATATAGGGAACAATATGATCTGTGTGTCTCTCGGGCAGTGGCGCATTTAGCAAGTCTAAGTGAATATTGTTTACCTTTTGTAAAAACTGGAGGAGTTTTTGCAGCTTATAAATCCTCAGATATTGAGGATGAAGTTGAGCAGTCGAAAAAAGCGATTCAAATTTTAGGAGGAAAACTAAAGAGTGTAGAAATGTTTCAGCTGCCAGAGACTGCATATAACAGATCATTTGTAATGATAGACAAAGTAAAAAATACTTCTAAAAAGTATCCAAGAAAAGCTGGTACACCTGTAAAGTGTCCATTATAAGGAGCTGTCATGAAATAGCTTTCAAATTTATTAAATCAAATTGAAAGTTTATTTCATGACAGCTCCTGACTGCATTTAAAGAATCTAACCTTTTATTATATTACGTGAATTGGATTCTTTTGCTTTTGCATCCGTCTGTTATTTTTTTCTGCCGATATACCTGTATGTATGTTTTTTATAGAGAATATATTCTTCACCAAAAGTATCGGTTAAAAATTTTTCTTCTTGTAAAATTTGCAGATTGAGCATAACAATTGGCCAGATTGAAAAAATGAGCAGAAATATATTAAAATACATAAGCAATATTCCTGTGTACATAAAATCAAAAGCCAGGAATGCAGGATTTCGGCTGTATCTGTATATTCCGTTCGTTATTAGTTCCGTCTTGTCATGTTCTGGAATACCTGCTCTCCAACTATTTTTCATTGTCAATACAGATATGAAAAAGATAAGATCACCTAATAACCCCAATATGATTCCAGTTATCTTTGTATATGTGTGCATCAGGCCGCAGTCATATCGAATGGAAATTATTTGAACAGGAATAACACAAATCGTAGACATTAATGTGAGTATTTCTATTCTTTTGATATGTTTATCTTGTTTATGTCCTAATTGCATGGTATGTATACCATGTCTTTTTAGAGAAAACTGTTTCATAAAGTATATGATATAAAATAAAATTAAGATTGCATAAGCAGATATGTCAAAAAAATCTCCAATTGAACCAGCTAAATAAATAGTAGTTGGGCCGTCTGCATTTCCAATGATTAATTCTGTCATAAAAAATTCCCATAAAATTTATTAAACGTATTTTTAGGATACTTGCAGTAATATGCTATTATATTTTAAATATATGATATATTTTTTGTATGATAGTTTCTGGTATTTCTAGTTGTGGAAGAAGCCGACAATGTGACACCTGTAATATACGAATGTTCGTATTATATTTTTTATATTCTTGCAGCGTCTGTTTGTTATCGTTTTCATTTCCAATTAAATAAATATCATTAGTTATCTTATCGAGTGCATGTATAATATTGATATTCGTATAATTTGCATAAATGCTTCCTAATAAATATTTACCGGAAGAGTGATTGTAATGGGCAGCATAATAAGCATTTTCTATCGCTTGTTCTGATATATTATCTTTGTTATAGTAATTTTTATATTGATAGGCATCCGTGATAGATGATTTACTCATAAGGCAATTGTATATAAATGTACCTATAATGGGTAAATGAAGTATTTTTTGTTTGCATTTGCATTCTTTTGTTATTGGTGCATATAATGTTTCAATCGGTGTTGGATTTATAATAATGATTTTATCAATGATATCCGGATAAAAACGTGCAGTCATCAAAGTAAAGGAGCTGGATAATGAGTTAGCACATATACTGGTCTTTGTTCCGATAACTTTATTTATAAAGTCGTTTAATAATTCGACATACATGTAATTAATATAAGTGATATTAGGTTTTGATGATTTACCGCAGCCTGGTAAATCTAATGCAAAAATATGAAACTTTTCAGCTAATGTATCATCTATCAAACACCATTCTTCTTTGGAAGATGAGGGAAACAAATTGTGAATAAGCAGCAGAGCAGGGGCATTAGTGTTTCCTTTTTCTGAATAATATATTTTAAATTCTTTCCATTTGAATGTTTTTTCATTTTTGCTTGGTGTAATAGGTGAAATACATGCATCTGTATATTCATTCATAATGTGCATTCCTGCAAAAATGAGAGTTGATAGAGCAAATATTTTTTTTGTTGTCTGATTCATGTGCTTAATCCTCCTTTTATATTAACTATTATTCTTTTATTATACCTTATTTTGGCTGATTTATGTTAACATATTTTGAAATTTTTGTATGAATGATTGAAAAATGTTTCACGTGAAACATAAAATCTTGTGATACAATATAATGTATTAGTTTTTAAGTAAATTCCACAAATATACTGCACTTATCGGGAGTGTTTTATTGATCATTTATTTAATTGAAGCTTGGCTATAAAAAGATTTAGAAACTGAAAAATGTTTCACGTGAAACATTTTTGAACTGATATGTATTAATTATATATCAAAACAATTAATATTTTACATGTAAATTAACAATCAAATAAATGTTGTATGTTTGAATTTCAGGACTTTATGAGAAAAACTACTTCGCCTGTTTTGTTTATGTCTGCGCTAAATAAGATGGAGCATGTATTTCTCTGAATAATATCTATAGCTCTGAATGTAAAAAAACGTTAGAATGTTTAGTGTAAATATAAGAACGTTTTAATGTTCTTTACATTCTGAAATAGAAGTCAAATCTAGGGCAGAGCATTCTATTAATTGATTTTCAAGTGGCAATAATTCAGCATATTATTTTACGGTTACCATAATAAGTCCAAAATGTTTCACGTGAAACATTTATAACAATATTTTACATAAAGTTTTTATGAGAAATATCTTAAAGTGTGTCGTGTCTTAAAATTCATTTTCGTGATCTGAACATCCAACTTTGCAGAAAATTCATCCCAAATTTAGTAAAAATAGACTGTTATAACTCCTAAATTTGGTTAAATTCTTCATATCGTGCCCATGGAGATAAACTGAAGTGAATCTCACGAAAAGCAATTTTAAGACATATTCTTATCTATTTTTACATTACTCCAGCTGATTTATTTTCATAGGCTATACATGTAAACTTTGTAAAGGCTTATGAAAGAATCAGCTGTTAAAATCCCACGGAGAATTCAAATGCTTAAAAAAAGAATAGCATTTGTAATATTTGCAAAAATCGTTTGTTATTCTTTCATGTTATTATCTGATCATCGAAATCATAAGAATATGCAGAAGCTTTTGACGCTGCGATTTTCGTAAAGCCAGTCAAAAACAGCTGGATGAGGGTTGGGGCCTGGATTTCGGCGACGTTGGAAGAATGTTTAGAAATCCTTAGGATTCTGCTCTGTAAATTAGGGGCGCAGCCCAGCGTCGCTTTTAGCCACTGGCGTTTAGCCAGGGGCGAACTTGCGACGCGACCGGAAGGAGCCAGTACGTCCATGCAGAATACTTAGGAATTCTTAACATTCTGGAGTAGTAGCCGAAATCCAGGCCCCAACCCTCATCCAGCGTCCGAATAGCCAGATGACTATAAATCTGCAGAATAATAAATGTTTCACGTGAAACATTATTCAAAAGTATGATAAAAGTAAAAAATAATTTAAAAACAAATAAAGCAAAAATTTCTAAATATTCAAATATTATATTTAAAGTAAAATTTGCTTTTTTTATATATAACTGTATGATTGAGAACATAAAAGTAGTGGAAAGTGCTAAAAGTTATATTTTTTTCAAAATCTATAGAAATTGAAGACCGAAGATGATATAATAATTTTAATCGAAAGATTTGAATAAGAATATTTACAAAATGTAAATATCAACTGCATAGCATTAGCAACGGTTGAGTTCAATAAGTGATCTAAACTGTTATTTCGTATTATGCTTCAGAAAGGAAAAGTAATGGGAAGAATCATTGCAATTGCAAATCAAAAGGGTGGAGTAGGAAAGACAACTACCGCAATTAATTTATCAGCATGTCTGGCTGAAATGGGAAAAAGAATACTGACAATTGATTTGGATCCACAGGGTAATACAACAAGTGGAATTGGGTTAGAAAAAAGCGAATTAGAAAATACAGTATATGAATTATTATTAGATGAATGCACAGTGAAGTCAAGTATTTATGAGACACAAGTAGAAGGTTTGCATATAATTCCTTCTAATGTCAATCTTTCAGGTGCAGAGATTGAGTTATTAGGTATTAATGATAAAGAATATTTATTAAAAAACGCCATAGATTATATAAGAGATGATTTTGATTTTGTGATTATTGACTGTCCTCCTGCTTTAAATATGTTAACCGTCAATGCAATGACCACGGCCAATTCTATTCTAGTACCGATACAATGTGAGTATTATGCATTAGAGGGATTAAGTCAATTAATACATACGATTGATTTAGTGCAGCAGCGTTTAAATCCGAATGTAATTATTGAAGGCGTAGTTTTTACAATGTATGATGCCAGAACTAACTTATCTATGCAGGTTGTAGAAAATGTAAAAGAAAATTTAAATACAATGATTTATAAAACCATTATTCCAAGAAATGTAAAATTAGCAGAAGCGCCAAGTCATGGATTGCCTATTAATATATATGATAAAAAGTCAGCAGGTGCAGAAAGTTATCGTCTATTGGCAAAAGAAATTATGAATAGAAAGGATTTATAAAATGCCTGTTAAAAAGAGTGGTCTGGGTAAAGGGCTGGGAAAAGGATTAGATTCCTTAATTCCTGATAAAGTAGGAAATTCGGAACTTGTGGAAGAACACAAACAGAATGAATTTATGGTGAATATTAATAAAGTTGAACCAAATAAAGAGCAGCCAAGAAAAAATTTTGATGAAGACGCACTTTTAGAATTATCGGAATCTATAAAACAATTTGGTGTATTACAGCCATTGATTGTACAAGATAAAGATACATATTATGAGATTATTGCAGGAGAAAGACGATGGCGTGCAGCTAAGCTGGCAGGAATAAAAGAAATACCAATCATTATCAAAAGCCTTACACCGCAGGAACGTGTTGAAATTTCTTTAATAGAAAATATACAGAGAGAGGATTTAAATCCTATTGAAGAAGCAATTGCATACAAGCGGTTATTAACAGAATTTAATCTAAAGCAAGATGAAGTAGCAGAAAGGGTATCTAAGTCGCGAACAACTGTTACCAATTCTATGAGATTGCTAAAATTAGATGAAAAAGTGCAGCAGATGGTCATTGATGAAATGTTAACAACTGGCCATGCAAGAGCACTTTTAGCAATTGAAGATCAGGAACTTCAGTTTACAGCAGCACAAAAAATATTTGATGAGAAGTTAAGTGTAAGAGAAACGGAAAAACTTATTAAGAAAATTTTAAAAGGTGATTCGATAAATAACGATCAATTAAAAGAAGAAAATGAAGAAAAGAAACAATTGAAAGCAATTTATCATGAATTGGAAGAAAAAATGAAGCAGGCATTAGGAACAAAGGTCGTTATAAATTTTAAAGATAAAAATAAAGGGAAAATTGAAATCGAATATTATGATTCAGATCAATTTGAGCATTTATTGGAAATGTTTCAATCAGTGAAAAAATAAATACAAAATAATTGTAGTTTATAAATAAAGTATTTTATAAATGTGTAGTTTTATATTTGATTAATTCTATATTTAATATATCTTAAGAAAAGGATGGAAAAAAATGAGTTTATGTGAGTATCTTGGCATTGAATTGGAATACGTTGTCTGGGGATTAGCCGGCGCAGTTGTTCTATTGTTGCTATTGCTTTTCATCAATATGTGCATGATCGGAAAACTAAAGAAGAAATATAAAAAATTTATGGGAGATACGGATGCAAAATCATTAGAAGAAAAAATAAATGAACGTTTGGAACAACTAAACGACTTGGTAGAATCGCATTACACGAACAAAAGTAAAATAGAAAAATTAGAAAACCAGATGAATGTTACATTCCAAAAAATAGGTCTTGTAAAATACGATGCGTTTAATGAGATGGGTGGTAAGCTTAGTTTTTCTTTGGCATTGTTAAATGAAAAAAATGATGGGTTTGTCATTAATGCGATGCATAGCAGAGAAGGATGCTATACTTATATCAAAGAGATTATTGCAGGCAAATCAATTATTGTTCTTGCGTCAGAAGAAAAAGAAGCGTTAGATATGGCATTAAATTATAAGTAGAAAATATTGCAAAAATGAGTAAAGTATTATATAATAGTCATATTAAGTGAGGAGAGGAGGGACAGTCAGCATGCATCGCTTTTTGCGAACGATAGGATTTAGCGAATATAGAAATAAGAAGCAGTTGGATAAATTGATTAAAGAAGGCATTGAAAATCCGGATATAGAAAAAATTGCAATAGATTCTGAAGGCTGTGAATTTATTCAATTAACAAAATTGTTTCATGAATGTTTTGGTATCGTTATCTGCGGCCAATATCTGGAAAATGGCAAATTTTCAATGGAATACTATTATCCTCTGTTTATAGGACATGGTGTTTCAACGGAAGAACAGATTGAAATCGAACGCCATGTTGACAACGAATCGTATGCAGGTATTTGTGATGAGATGAGACTTGGAGTAACACTTATTTTTTATATGCAGAATGTGGCTGACTATTTAAATCAGAAGACGATTTGTGAAGCTCCTTTTCAAAATGTTACTACTACATTATCAGCTTTAGCTTTAAATGGGAAAATTATTTTACCAATTGGAAAAAATGAAGAACAAATTAGAAATACAGAAAAAAACAGGCTGAATCATAATTATCTTATGGCAGCGGCCCGTGATGGAGATGAGGAAGCAATAGAAAGTCTGACATTAGAAGACATTGATTTGTATTCTATGATATCGAAACGAGTGGAAAAAGAAGATATATTCAGCATTGTAGAAAGCTATTTTATGCCTTATGGAATAGAAAGTGATCAGTATTCTATCATGGGAACGATTTTAGATATTACTGAAACAGAAAATCAATTAACAAAGGAAAATGTGTTTTTAATGAAAATCAATGCGAATGATCTGATCTTTGACTTATGCATTAATGAAAAGGATTTGATTGGAATTCCGGAAGTTGGAAGACGATTCAAAGGAAATATTTGGATGCAAGGTAAAATTAATTTTATAGATTAGCAATTGTTGCAAATTAGCACCTATAGCTCAGCAGGATAGAGCGACCGCCTCCTAAGCGGTAGGCCGCTGGTTCGAATCCAGTTAGGTGCATTTCATTTATAAAGTGAGAGGGGTTATAATTATGTCACAAGAATACAAAGAAAAAACAAAGAAGCAAAACGGTCAGATGATAAAAATTTCGCTAGTCTCTTTACTGATTATGTTGTTATTTGTAATTGAAATGTATGAGATCATAAATGATCCTGCGAATATGATTGTGATAGGTACGTTAGGTGTTTTTTTATTAGTATCAGTTTATGTTGAAATGTTATTTATTGGAAAGTTAATAGAACAAAGGGCAAAGGATCAGGAAGAAGCTTTTGATAATGTTTATCGTTCAGAAAAGGCTTCTTATTTATTAATGCGTAAATGTTTTGATCAAATGGAAAATAAGATGGATAATCTTGGTGATCTATCAAACTTGCCTTATAAAGAACTGATTGCTGCACAAAAGGCGTTGGCAAAAGCACAAATTAATCGTAATAAACAAAATACAAATGCTTTGCTGATTTCTAATGACAGAATGATGCAGAGACTTACAAGTATGCAGAGTGATCTGACAGACATACTTGCAAATACAGCAAATTCAAATAATCAATCTGAAGACACGATTCAACAATTTAATCCTGGCCTTATCGAACAGGATCGGGAAATTCTTCTTGATGGGAACAGAGATGTTCTGCAAAAACAACAGGAAATTCTGCATAATATCAAAGAGTTGGAATCATCACTTCGGAATGAAATTATAGAATCAGCAAATAAAGTGGCATCTATACAATCACAGCAGTCGTCTGTATCAAAATTACAGATGGATGAAGCTCCTCAAATGGAATTAGGCGGCCTGGATGATATAGCGCCATTAGATATCGAAACAGACAACACTGAAATACAGCCGCAGATGGAATTAGACGGTTTGAATGATTTTCCTTCCTTAGATATCGAAACAGAAAATACTGAGATACAGCCACAAATGGAATTAGGCGGTCTGGGAGATATCGCTCCATTAGATGTGGAAGTAGAAAATACTGGAATGCAGTCACAGATGGAATTAGGCGGCTTGGATGATATCGCTCCATTAGATGTGGAAGAAAATAATACTGAAATGCAGCCGCAAATGGAATTAGGTGGTTTAGATGATATCGCTCCATTAGATGTGGAAGTAGAAAATACTGAAATACAGCCACAGATGGAACTAGGCGGTTTAGATGATATCGCTCCGTTAGATGTAGAAGAAAATAATGCTGAAATACAGCCGCAGATGGAATTAGGCGGTTTGGATGATATAGTTCCACAAAAATCTTCAGAATCAAATCTGGATAAATTATTGCAACAGATAAATGCTCCAAAATCAGTACAGACGGAAATTCCATCTCTTAAAAATGAGTTTGAGCAGCAAACGATTACAGATGATATAGATTTACAGTTAAACATTCAAGATTCGGATTTGCAGTCACTAAATGAATTGCAGCCGATTGAAGAATCGACAGCAGAACCTGTAATTTCAGAATCGGAATTGCAGCCGGTTGTAGAAGATTCAACAGCAGAATCTGTAATTTCAGAACCAGAATTGCAGCCGATTGCAGAAGATTCTTCAGAATTGATGATGCCGGAACTGGAATTGCAACCGATCATAGAAGAGCCTGCAGCAGAATCAATTGTACCTGAGCCAACATTAGGTTCTGCTTCTAATAGTGAAGCAAAACAACCAGCTGAAGTTGTAAGTGAAAGTAATGAGATAACACCGGATAAGTTAGCAGCTATGGTTGCAAATTTAGGGAATGATATGAAAATAGAGCCGGAATTGGAATTAACTTCCGATGCAGGAGAAGGATCGTTTATGGCAGAAACATTAGAGCCGGCTGTACAGAAAAAGATACAACAATCGTCTGAACGAACATCAGCAGATTCCACTGATGATGATCTGGAAAAAATTATGAAAGAGATGAATATAGACAATATTCCAGATAATTCTTTAGAGGATTTGGATATTGATAAAATATTAGAATTTCCACTTGGAAATGAGAAATCAGATTCTAATCAGGTTATGAGTTCTGATGAGATTGCGGCCTTGATTGCTAATACAGAATTATTATCAGAACCAGAACCAGCAAAAAATGATGATCTGATGGATTTATCTGATCCAAGTCATGTAATGAGTTCTGATGAGATTGCGGCTTTGATTGCTAATATGTAAATAAGATCATAAGAATGTTATAAAAAATAAAAAAAATGAAAAAAGTACTTGCATTTTTATGAATTATGTTTTATAATAGTTCTTGTGTTCAGGGGAACACAAAGAAATGCGCCACTAGCTCAGCTGGCAGAGCACCTGACTCTTAATCAGGGTGTCCAGGGTTCGAACCCCTGGTGGCGCATTAAAAGTATCGGTTTCAGGTGGAAGACTTGGGGTCGGTGCTTTTTTTATTTCAAATATTTTTTAATATCCAAAAAGGAAGAACGAAATGCGGAGATCTTCTTAAATAAATTGGAATGATGATAGGAAAATAACAAAACTTTTCTTTTTAATGAAGATAACATATAGGATTCCCTCCAATCGTAATCCTGGATATACAGGAGTAATTTGTTTATAGTAATGTGATTTTGTCATATGAGAAGTTTATTTTATTATATTATATGAAGACGAAATAACAAATTGACTGTAAAAAGATAAAAGGTCTGTGTTTTACACAGACCAAAGAATGGAATGTATGTAATGGTATCGCAGAGTTGTCCGGGAATCCGTTAAGTAAATGACATTGGGTGTGAAAACACTTATCTGGAAGCAATCAGTTTATGAATAGGATTTCCAAGAGAAGAGAATTTTTCTTCATATTCAGTCATAATATTGGAACGGTTTAAAATAGGGTCGTGATGCAAATCATAAGTACAAGCATCTATATTCCAGTGAGATACAGCCAGTTCTTCTATGGAAAAATCAAATAAAGGCCGGTTATCTGTTTTAAATTCAAGTTTACCATCTTTAGCTAATATTTGATGATAAATGGCTAAAAACTGCCTGGAAGTCAGACGTCGCCTTGCATGACGTTTTTTGGGCCAGGGGTCTGAAAAATTTAAATAAATTTTGGATATATCATTTTGAGCAAATACATTTGTAAGATTTTCCGCCTCCATGCAAAGCAGTCGAAGATTGGGAGGAACTTGGACGTTTTCAATTTTTTCTAATTTCTGTATTGCACGATACAGTACGCTTGTATATTTTTCAATTCCAATATAATTGATATTTGTATTTATCTGGGCAAGCTGAAGAAGAAAGCGGCCTTTTCCCATGCCTATTTCGATATGTAAGGGATTGTTATTTTGAAACAGTTGGTTCCATGCGCCTTTGTGTTGTTCTGGATGATTAATACAAAACGGGCTGGATGCTATTTTTTCATCTGCAATTGGGATATTTCTTAATCTCATATTTATCTCCTTCATTTATGATATAATGCATACATGACAATTTATTATACCACTGATAAAGTTATGGCAAAAGTAAAAAAAAGTGTTGCTTATCACTTTTATCCACACTATAATAGGAATATGGGAAATATAACTAATAAAGGGATCATCTATGTGAATATCCGCAGTAAAAAAAAATTAAAGAATGGATCGTTAAAATGAAGAAAAAAGAAAAAATATTATGTAAATGGGTTTTTCTATTGATTGTATTATTAGCTGTTATGCCTGTTATGAATGTTCAGGCGAAAAAGAATAAAAATTATTGGCCGAAGCTTTCTGATGATATTACAGCTGGAGCAGCTATTTTGATGGATGTAGATACAGGCACCATTTTATATAAAAAAAATATAAATGAGAAATTTTATCCTGCAAGTATTACAAAGATATTGACGACACTGATTGCTGTAGAGAACAGCAAAATGGATGAGGTCGTTACTTTTTCAGAAGATGCTGTTTATAAGACACAGGGCGGATCTGGAATTTGGCGTGATATTGGTGAAGTGATGACAATGGAGCAGTGTTTATATGCAGTTATGTTAGAATCTGCGAATGAATGTGCTTATGCCGTAGCGGAACATATTAGCGGTTCCATGCCGAAATTTGTTAAATTGATGAATGAAAAAGCAAAAGCTCTGGGATGTAAGTCTTCGAAGTTCATGAATCCACATGGACTTCCGGATGAAAAACATTTAGTGACAGCAAAAGATATGGCAATTATCGCAAGAGCTGCTTATGAGAATGAAACATTTCGGGCTATTTGCGGTACAAAACGATATACAATTCCTCCTACGAATAAGCATAGTGAACCTACTTATATGGTAAATCATCATAAGATGCTGTATCCGAAAGATACGGATGCATACTTGTATGATTATTGTATTGGAGGTAAGACTGGATATACAAATGCAGCTGGAAACACGCTTGTTACTTATGCTCAAAAAGATGGTATGACATTGTTGGCTGTGATTTTAAATGGAACATCTCCGCAGTACTGGATTGAAACAAGGGCGCTTTTTGACTATGGTTTTGAAAATTTTAATCTGTGTAATGTATCAGAATATTTTGAAGCAGATGAAAATTATGATGAGGAGAAGTATGACTCCTTGAATACAAATGATCCATATGCACAGATTGATCCACAGGCAAGGATTATACTTCCGAAAACCGTTAATTTTAATAAAGCCGAGATGAAAATCAGTTATGAAAATCTGCCGGACAATGCATTGGCTCAGTTGAAATATACGTATGGGAAACGCAATATTGGAACAGCAAATATTATTCGTACACATACTTTGATCGATAAAAATGATGGAATTGTAAATGATACATCTGGAAATGAACAGGAGCCTGTTTTAAATGATGAGCAAGAGCTAACTGCGGAAACGGAAACAGAACAGAATGAAAGTTCGAATAGAGAGCCTGAGCAAGACAAAATCGACACAAATGAAAAGAAAGAAAATCCTGGAATTTTGGACAAGATCAAAAATTTTGATATTGCAGGTAAGATCAGCAATTTTGATATTAGTCAATCGTTTTCTAATATTGTTCAATGGTTTAAAAATTTGAAATTTGAGTTTTCATTAAAGAGTATCATTATCGTAGTCAGTATTGTAGCAGTGATTGTGTTAATCATTATTTTAAAGGTATCTTTTGAAAAATCATATGTGATTCGTCAGAAAATAGCGAATTATCGAAATAGAAAGAGGGCACAAAAGCAATATATTGTAATCAAAGATTCCCGCAGACAAAGAAGGGGACGAAGGAGGCGTTAAAGCTGGAAATTTGATACACCAGTGCAGAATCCCAATAAAAGGAAAAATTATATTAAGACAATATAAATACTAAAATATATGGCTTTAATAATAAAAACGACAATTATTTAATAGAAATATTGTCGTTTTTATCGTTCAAGACATAATTTAAAATTAATTAAATTTTTACACAACAATCATTCAAAGGGACAGATTTGTGTCGCTTTCAACGTTTATTTTAATATATTCAGAAAAAAAGTTCGTTAATTTTTCCGGACTTTCTGTGTAGATTAAAATACCGGAATCTGTTTCAGTCAAAGTAACATAGAGATTTTGCAGGTCAGGCGTGGATTTTATAAGGTGCAGGACATGTTCACGTTTCCAGTATTCTGTCTTAATTAATATAGGCGTACAGCTTTGTAAATTAACAAGACTGGAAGAGCGCAGTAAAAGAGAAAGTTCCTGTTCTGCTTTGTATTCTTCGACTGTTTTATTAATAATAAAATAGCCGTTCTCATCACGGGGAATATTTAGCGCATTTACTGCCCGCTGTACCTGTTTTGTCAGGCCAGGAGAAGCTGGATGCAGAGATTCAAAGTAGATCATAAAATCTGATGCCTGCTTAAAATGATGGTTTTCGCCATATTCTTCAAATTCCCGTGTTAATATTCGTTTGATCGTTTGTTCACACGATTTTCTGGATGGATTTTTATGTTTAGTACTTAAATATGAAGATGGCATAGGATGAGCGTCCTTTCATTCATAAAAATTTCATAACAAATGTAACAGTGCCCTGCAACATAGCTGTTTCATATATAATAGTAAATTATATAGTATTATGCAAGACTTTTTATTGTTACGAAACAATTCAGATCATTTGCTGGTAACAGTTCAAGGGTTATCTGAACTGTTATCATAATATAGTTTACAAAAATTAATCTAAGAGTTATTTTATTTGACAGAGCTGTATGAATAGGAATATAATGTAAGCAAATACTCAAATTATATTTATGGAGCGGAAAAATAATATGAGTGATCAAAAAATGACCAGGCAGGAAAAGCGGGAGATGCAGACGGAACAAATTCATGCTCTGCTGGAACAAAATGGCGGTGTTGTAAAGACATCACAGCTTAATGCTCTTGGAATGGATTACCGTCGGATACAGACTTTTGTTGATGAAGGTGTTCTGGAAAGAGTAAAAAATGGATATTATTCGATGAATTATCATATGAAACGGGAAGAAGATCTGATGATTACCATGTTTTCTGATTGTGTTTTGACAATGGAAAGTGCATTGTACTGCCATCATTATTTAAAAAACCGTCCTTTTAAATGGACAATTGCAGTCGATAAAAATACTTCAAAATCAAGGTTTAAAACGGATTATCCATTAGTGCAGCCATATTATACGGAACCGGAGATACTTAAGATGGGGACGGTTAAAATGGCTCTTGGGAGCGGTGAAATGTCCGTATATTGTAAGGAACGGTTAATTTGTGATATTTTAAAATATGAAAATCGTATGGAACGTGATGATTTACAGCAGGCCCTTCGGGCTTTTATAGCAGATAAGGATAGAGATATTGCGAAACTGCTGGAGTATGCGAAAGAAAGAAAGGTATTATCAAAAGTAAGAAATCAGGTAGGAGTGTGGTTATGATGAGTAATCAGCTGTTGAATGATAAGTTTATCAGGCAGCGCAGCGAAGAACTTCAGATTCCATACGAAAATCTGTTCGCTGCTTCTGTGTTAGAGGAGATTGTACAAAAGATTGCTCAATCCAAATATGCAAAAAATTTCTGGATGAAAAACAGTGAACATTTAAAACTGGATAATTACAGGATTAAAATAGATCTTAACTTGAATTTTTATATTAAGGAGACAGAAGATTTTCATTATAAAAAAAGCGAAATAGGTAATTTCTTTGCGGAAATTTTCCGAAATTATAAAAGAGAAGCTATTCATTGGAATTATCATATAACAATGGATGGCGGAGTTATATTTATTGATATAATAGCGACATTTAGTTTATGGAAGATACCTGTAAAAATAAAGCTGGAACGGGTAGCGCAGGAACATCTCATTCCATATGTCAGGGATATTCAGTTATTTTCAAATAATCATCGTAACGTACAAATATATTGTTTTCCAAGTGAGTATGTAATTACAGAAAAATTTCTGGAAATATTGGATAAACTGGAATTAATTAATGATATGTCGTGTTATCTGGATATTTATGAAATATTAAAAAGAGATGTATTATCCGGCAGAAAAGTGTGGGAGCTTTTGTCAGAGGGATGTACGCAGCATGGAATTGCGGTGGAGGAAAAAAGATTAGCTATGCTGTCATCTTATCGGACAAGCAGTTATATGGAAAAGAAATGGAAAGCATTTTTACGGCGCAAAAATAGAAAACAGCCAGGCTGGAAGGATATGATGGATATGATGGAGCGTTTTTTTGGAATTATTTGGGAACATATGTGCAGGAACGTCGTATATTTAGGTGATTGGATGCCGGAGTTAGGCAGATGCATTGACTGAAAAATTAAAATGAATATAAAAGGGGAGATATGGATAAACAAACATTTGAATACAAACAATATGATAATCTGTATGAACGGCTGGCGGCTTATGGAAAGACCGATTATTATCCGTTTCATATGCCGGGACATAAGCGTGCGCAGTTAAATTTTGCAAATCCATATCAGATTGATGTGACAGAAATTGAAGGGTTTGATCATCTGTATGATGCTGAAAATATTTTGCTTGAATCACAAAAACGTCTGCAAAACATGTATCAGAGCAAAAAATCGTATTATCTTGTGAATGGAAGTACAGGAGGGATATTAAGTGCGGTAGGTGCATCCATAAAATCAGGGGATGAGGTCATTATTGCAAGAAATTGTCATAAATCAGTATACAATGCAATAAAATTATTTCAATTGAAGGCACATTATATTTATCCGCAGTTTATGGAATGTGGAATTTTGGGGAAAATAGTTCCAGAACAATTAGAAGAGATGATGAAAAAAAATCCGAATGTCAAATTGGTCGTTATTACATCTCCTACCTATGATGGTGTTGTGTCTGATATTCAAAGAATAGCGGATATTACACATAAATATGACGCAATATTGATTGTTGATGAAGCGCATGGTGCGCATTTTTCTCTGAGCAGTTATTTTCCGGAATCTTCGATTCATCAGGGTGCAGATCTTGTGATTCACAGTTTGCATAAGACTTTGCCGAGTTTTACTCAGACAGCTGCTTTGCATGTCGCGAGCGACAGAACAGACTGCAGAAAGCTGGAAGAAATGCTTGAAATATTTCAAAGCAGTTCGCCGTCTTATGTGCTGATGGCTGGGATTGACCGTTGCATTAGAATTATGGAAAGATCGGGGAAGCAGTTGTTTGACAGTTACCAGGAAAAGTTACTTCAGTTTTACAAGTCCTGTGCAAATCTGAGACATCTGAGAGTGATGACAGAAAATGATTATAAAGCGTATGATGTTCCGGCTGTAGATCATGGGAAAATATTGATTCAAACACGTCATAAGCATATCAATGGAGTAAAACTATATCATTTATTATTGGAAAAATATCATTTACAGATGGAAATGAATTCTGCTCAGTATGTATTGGCAATGACAAGCATTATGGATACGCAGGAAGGATTTGACCGTTTATTTTGGGCGCTGTTGGAGATTGACCGTGATTTGGAATTGATGACTGATAAAACGAAGGAATCGAAAGAAGAAAATGAAACAAATGAGTTGAGTGAATTTCTAAAGGAAATTTATGCAATACGGGAAAAAGTTATGGAAATTTCTGATGTGGAACACTATAATATAGAAGAAACAGTTCTTAGTTCGTCTACAGGCAAAATATGTGCAGAATATGTTTACCTATATCCGCCGGGAATTCCTATGATTGTTCCTGGAGAAAAAATATCGGATCCATTCATTCATGTTATAGAGGAATGCCGGGAGCTTGGACTGCATATAAAAGGAATGAAAGACAGATGCTGTCGGAAAATTCTTACTGTTGAAAAAGATTAGTGTTTAGGAAGTAGCAGGGCAGATTATGGATATAAAAGTAAATCAGGCGTCGGCAGTGATACCGATGGAAGGAACCGCACCGACAGAAAGTGCGGGAGATGGGTTTAAATTTGCATTGACGAGCGCGATTGAAGATGCGGATCTTCAGCAGCAAATTGAGGCAATGCTGAAAGATATCACAAAACAGGGAGAATTGATCGCCCGGCATATGGATATCAGAGATATGAAAAAATATCGGGGACAGATCAAAGAATTTTTAAATGAAATTGTCAATCGTTCCCATAAGTTTTCCAGAGAAAATTTTCTTGACCGTAAAGGCAGACATCGTGTTTATGGAATTATTCGCCTTGTGGACAGCAATCTGGATGAGCTTGCACAGGAATTATGCGAAGAAGAAAAAGACCATATCAAAATATTGAGTAAAATAGGTGAGATTACCGGGCTGTTACTGGATATTTTTACATGAAAAGCGGAAGGGGTGTTGTTATGGCTGGTTTTAAAGACATCATAGGACATGAACAGATCATAGAGCATTTTCAGAATGCAATAAAGCTGGACAAAGTATCGCATGCATATATTTTAAATGGCCCTGATCTGGCAGGAAAGAAAATGCTGGCAGAAGCTTTTGCAATGGCTCTTCAGTGTGAAAAAAAAGGAACAGAAGGCTGTATGGAGTGTCATTCCTGTAAACAGGCGATAAGCCATAATCAGCCGGATATTCGGTATGTGACTCATGAAAAACCAAATACGATATCTGTAGATGATATTCGCAGACAGGTGAATCAGGATATTGTAATCAAACCGTATGCAAATCCATATAAAATATATATTGTGGATGAAGCTGAAAAGATGAATCCGCAGGCACAGAATGCTTTATTAAAAACGATAGAGGAACCACCGGCTTATGCGGTGATAATGCTTTTAACGATAAACGCGGATCTGTTTCTTCCAACTATTTTATCACGCTGTATCTGTTTGAATCTCAAGCCTGTAGCAAATGAAAAGATCCGAGGTTATTTAATGCAGCGTATGCAGGTGCCGGATTATCAGGCGGATGTTTGTGTGGCTTTTGCACAGGGAAATGTCGGAAAAGCTGTGAAACTGGCAAGTTCTGAAGATTTTCAGGAACTAAAAGATTCCGCTGTACAGCTGATGAAACGAATCAAAGATATTGACGTATATGAAATGGGAGAAGCTGTGAAGCAAATCAGTGAATATAAAATGTCTATCAATGATTATTTTGATATTATGATGGTGTGGTATCGGGATGTATTGATGTATAAAGCAACCATGGACATTAATGGATTGGTTTTTAAAGAACAGGTTTATGATATTAAAAAACAGGCAAGCAAAAGTTCTTATCACGGAATACAGGAAGTGTTAAGTGCTTTGGAAAGAGCGAAAATAAGATTAAATGCAAATGTTAATTTTGATATTGTAATTGAACTATTATTGCTGACAATGAAGGAGAATTAATTTATATGACGAAAATCGTAGGAGTCAGATTTCGTAATGCAGGAAAGATCTATTATTTTGATCCTATAGATATGGAAATGGAGACGGGGACCCATGTAATTGTAGAGACTGCCCGCGGTGTGGAATTTGGAACGGTGATGATTGCGCCAAAAGATGTGGAAGATGATAGAGTAACGCAGCCTTTGAAACCGGTCATACGTATTGCTACAGATGCAGATGAAAAGCAGCAGCAGAAAAACAAAGAAAAACAGGAAGGCGCTTATAAAATATGCCTGGAGAAGATTGAAAAGCATGGATTGGAAATGAAACTGGTGCAGGCAGAATATACTTTCGATAATAATAAATTATTATTTTATTTTACTGCAGATGGACGAATTGACTTCAGGGAATTGGTAAAAGATTTGGCTTCTGTATTTCGCACGAGAATCGAACTTCGCCAGATCGGCGTAAGAGATGAAACAAAGATTCTTGGCGGAATAGGTATTTGCGGCAGACAGTTGTGCTGCTCATCGTATTTAACGGAATTTGTCCCGGTATCCATTAAAATGGCAAAAGAGCAGAATTTATCATTAAATCCCACAAAGATATCGGGTGTCTGTGGAAGATTAATGTGCTGTTTGAAAAATGAACAGGAGACATATGAATATTTAAATAGTACGCTGCCTGAAATCAATGAATATGTAACAACAAAAGACGGATTGCGGGGAGAAGTTCAAAGTGTCAGTGTATTGCGTCAGCTTGTGAAAGTGAAAGTTGATGTGAATGGAGAAAAAGAACTCAGAGAATATAAGGTCAGTGAATTGAAATTTAAACAAAAGAAGCATAAAGTCAAAGTATCTGCTGAAGAAATTAAGAAGCTGTCAGTATTGGAAGATCGGGAAGGAAAATCAAAGTTAGATGATACAAAATAATCTCAAAGATAATCTGGAAGTTAATCTGAAAAAAGGAGAAAGGCTGGATGAACTTCAGAGAAATGGTTATGTGATTATACAAAATCCTAAACGTTTTTGTTTCGGAATGGATGCCGTATTATTGTCAGGATTTGTACAGGTAAAAGCCAGGGAGCGTGTATTGGACCTGGGAACCGGAACGGGAATTATACCGATTTTACTGGAGGCGAAGACGAAAGGAGAGCACTTTACAGGGCTGGAAATACAGCCCGAAAGTGCTGATATGGCAGTTCGAAGTGTACAGCGAAATCATTTGGAATCCAAAATAGATATTGTAACCGGAGATATCAAAGATGCGTCCAAACGTTTTGGAGCATCTTCTTTTGATGTAATTACGACAAATCCGCCTTATATGATTGGAGATCATGGATTAAAGAATGCAGAGGATGCGAAAACGATTGCGCGCCATGAAGTATTATGTACGCTGGAAGACATATTACGGGAAAGTTCCAGAATTCTGCCTCCGAAGGGGAGGTTTTATATGGTTCATCGTCCATTTCGCCTGGCAGAAATTATATGCATGATGACACAATATGGAATCGAACCGAAGAGGATGAAGTTTGTGTATCCTTTTGTGGATCGGGAGCCGAATATGGTGTTGATAGAAGGTCTGCGCGGAGGAAAATCGAGGATGACAGTGGAAAAACCGTTAATTATTTACAAGGAAGATGGAAAGTATACGGATGAGATATATGAAATATATGGATATTAAAAATAAGTCAGGCAGACTATATATATGTGCAACGCCGATTGGTAATCTGGAGGATATTACGATGCGGGTACTTCATACGCTGCAGAAAGCAGATCTTATTGCGGCTGAAGATACGCGTAATTCTGTTAAGTTATTGAATTATTTTGATATAAAAACGCCAATGACGAGTTACCATGAGTTTAATAAAATAGAAAAAGCATATCAATTAGTTAAAAAAATGCATGAAGGAAAAGATATTGCCCTAATTACAGATGCAGGCACGCCGGCAATATCGGATCCGGGTGAAGATTTGGTCAGGATTTGTTATGAAGAAGGAATAGAAGTAATTTCTTTGCCAGGGGCATGTGCCTGTGTAACAGCGCTTACGGTATCAGGATTAAGTACGAGAAGATTTGCATTTGAAGCATTTTTGCCGCGAGACAAGAAAAAGCGCGGAATAATATTAGAGGAATTAAAAACAGAAACGAGAACGATGATTCTTTATGAGGCGCCGCATCATCTGGTGCGTACACTGCAGGATGTGTATCAGGCGCTTGGAAACCGTAAGATATCTGTATGCCGGGAACTGACCAAAAAACATGAAGAAGTGATGCGGTCTACGATTGCAGATACCATTGCGTTTTATCAGAATCAGGATCCACGCGGTGAATATGTACTTGTGATTGAAGGAAAATCGTATCAGGATATTGAGAAGGAAAATAGGGAAGATTGGATGCATATGGATCTGGAGGAACATATGAAGCTGTATGAATCGAAAGGCATAGCGAGAAAAGAAGCAATGAAAATGGTAGCGAAAGACAGAGGAATTTCCAAACGAGAGGTGTATCAGCAGCTGTTAGATTTGTAATTAATGGAATTTTCAAACGAGTTTGAAAAAGAAACATGTTTGACATTGTGCGGCATTTTTTTGCATTTCTTTGCCAGGCAGCACAATGTCAATCACAGTTTGCGGTGCATTATATAGTATTAATTTGCCGCGTTATAATATTTAACAAAGTATTTATCTAAAATATAGAAAGGGGCAGAGCCCATATTTAGTACGGCTGTATGAAATAATAGCTCTGAATAGTCATTTCCGTAATATTCTTTTGCCTGATCTTTCAGCTGCAGAAATTCCAGATAACCGATGTAGTACTTTAAGTAGTTGGCCGGATTCTCAATAATAGACTGATAGATTTTAGAGATAACAGCTGTTTCTGTAATGCCGTATTTGCCTAAAAAATCTACCGTATCCGCCAGAGTCCAGCCGCTGTAATGTACACCCATATCTATAGTGGCATATAGGCTTAAGGTAGCATCCTGATTTAACATAAGTGCTTTTGCGATTGTTTCATCCAGACCTGCATAGCCATAAGAGAGCATTTCTACGTAAGTAGCCCAGCCTTCTGTATAACCGCCATGATACAGGATATAACGGATCGGGGCAAGTTTTTGTGAGTAAGAGTAAATCGTCTGGTATAAGTGTCCAGGATAGCCTTCATGGGCTAATGTTGTAAATAATTCAATCTCATTATAATTATTTCCAGGATTGATGTAAATACAGTTTTTTGTATATTGATCCATTGGGGCTGTCAGATAAAAGGCAGGTGATAAAAAATCCTGTAGTTTTTTGTTTACATTTTTAACAGTGTAATCTGCCTGCGGCGCCGCGGGAAATGAGGTTTGAATCTGTGTTTTTAATCGTTCAAGCATTTCTTCCGGTGTTTTGTATGGAAGCAGGCTGTTAGAACTGCCATTATGATTTGTATCTGAAGAAGTATTTTTAGTTAAATGATTGGTTATGAGTGTTAATTCAGATAAATTTTGTTCCCTTCGTTCTTCTGTCATTTTTTGCAGTTCTGTGATATTGCGGTCAGAACCTGTGGTAGATTTTACAAGAAGCTCGTAATATTTCTTTCCATCTTCAAAGTGGCACAAGCCCTGCGGATTTTTGCCTTCCTTTTTTAGTGCTTTTAATACTGCAATAAGATTATGATAAGCAGGATATACGGATTCTTCAAGCAGTTTGTGATTTTGTTCGATATATTGATTCTTTTCTTTTTTCTTTAATCCTTTTATCTGATTAAGACGTTCTTTGAAAGTAGTTTCCCAAAAAGAATTTTCTGAATCTTCCGGAATAAATGCGTGGCATTGTTCAATCAGGTGATTTACTGCGGTTTCATTCATAAAAAGTCCGCGTTTTGCTTTTTCTTTTTCAAAACTGCATATTTGCTGAAATAATTTGTCATATTGTGACAGAAGGGTTAAGTATTCTTCGACATCTTTGATCGTATGAAAGGTATATTCGGCCAGTAAAATCGGATATTCGGCCTGGACGCCGCCTGTTGAACTCAGCAATTCATCATAATAATAGTAGGGAGCGAGTTCCAGTTTTCTGTTAATAGTATCGTTCAAAATGTCATAGGTTATCTGATCAGAAACTGGCATAGTGGAAGGATCAAACCGCTGCAGCTCATTTTTCATATTTTCCAGTGCGGCAAGCTGTGAGGATTCATATTTATTGGAAAATTCTCCAAATGTGACCTCATATTCGGATATTTTTGCCGAAGCAGGATCTGCAAGTGTATAATGCAGATTTAATGTATTAGCTGTGATTTGTGATTGGAATATTTTATTTAAATAGTCACGAAATGCTGATTCCTGATTTTCTGATTTATCATTTTTTTCGGCAGTGAGAGAAGAGCCGGTATGTATGGAGGTATCCTTGAAATGATAAATGCTGATTACGAGCAGAAATCCGCATAGTGCATATATTGGAAATAGTAATGAGGAAGGAAGATTCTTGTGATCCTTTTTTGTGTGAAATGGAAAGCGCTTCATAAGACCTCATAGTAAATACTGCAAAAGATTCGCTTTCTGACGATTGATGATGAACAGCTGTTATGGGGATAACTTTGCATGTAATGTGCATAAGATCATAAAAAAACGAATATGCTGTGGAAAAAAAGTATTGGAATGCTTTTGCTGATGGTATTTACTTTCTACAAATGATTTGTATTAATATATGTTTTACCATAAAAAATAGAACGAAAAATCCAGCCCCCTTTTGAACTGTTGTCAGAGTATATCTGAACAATGCTTTTCGTGAGATGTACCCTGAAGGGGAAACTATGCTTCACAATTGCAAGAGTAAGGGCTGGATTATTTTATTCATATTAATTTATTTCATAAGGACGAATGCTTCATAAGGCTGAAGTTGAACCGCAGGATTTTGATAAGCGTTGTGCATGTTTGAGATCAGACATTGTGCATTCGAAAATGGTTCCGGGATATCAAAAGCGATGTTTTTCTCTGTAAAATTGCAGACAACGAGCAGCTTGATATCCTGTAAAGTTCTTGTGTATACAAACAGATCATCATTATCCTGGAAAAGCAGTTCGTATTTTCCATATACAATGACCGGATGCTGTTTGCGAAGTTCAATCAGCTTTTTATAATAGTGAAAAACAGAATCCGGATCTGAAGTCTGTAATTTTGCGTTGATCTGCGTATAATTCGGATTGACTGCTATCCATGGAGTACCTGCGGAAAAACCTGCGTTTTTAGTGTCATCCCACTGCATTGGTGTTCTGGCATTGTCACGGCTTTTAAACGTCAGGCAAGGCCAAAATGTATCATGAGGCAGACGGCCGCTCCTGCACCATTCTTCGTATGCTTGGATACTTTCAATGTCACGGAAATCCTGTAAATCTTGGAACGGATAATTTGTCATGCCAAGTTCTTCTCCCTGATAAATATAAGGGGTGCCCTGCATCATATGCAGACAGGTGGCAAGCATTTTTGCAGAAACTTCCCTGTATTGAGGCTGATCGTTTCCAAAACGGGATACGGCTCTAGGCTGATCATGGTTATCCCAGAAAAGACTGTTCCATGCTTTCTCATATAATTCTGTCTGCCAGCGGGACAAGATTTCTTTTAACTGCTTTAACGGCAGTTTTTGATCGGTCCATTTACCGTATTTACCGTCGCTTTCTACATGTTCAAACTGAAATACCATGTTTAATTCACTGCGGTCTTCTCCGGCATATAATTTTGCTTGTTCCGGGGTGACGCCAGAGGTTTCTCCAACTGTCATAATATCGTATTTAGATAATACTTGTTTATTCATCTCTTTGAGATATTTATGCACGTTTGGGCCATGCACACAGTAAGGGGAAAAATCTCCGTATATGCCGTTGATTGCTCCGTCTGGCATTTCTTTCGTTTTGGATATCATGCTGATAACATCCATGCGGAATCCGTCAATGCCTTTGTCGCACCACCAGGTCATCATATCAAATACTTCTTTGCGTACTTCCGGATGATCCCAGTTTAAATCAGGCTGTTTTTTGGAAAATAAATGCAGATAATACATCTCTGTTTGTTCGTCGTATTCCCAGGCCGGCCCGCCAAAACAGGAACCCCAGTTATTTGGAGGCGCTGCTGCTGATTTTCCTTCTCTCCAGATATAGTAGTCACGGTATTTGTTATCTTTGGATTTACGGCTTTCCATAAACCATTTGTGCTCATCGGAGGTATGATTGACTACGAGATCCATGACGATACGGATGCCTCTTGCATGTGCTTCGTTGAGCATTTCGTCAAAATCCTCCATAGTGCCGAATTCTTTCATGATTGCCTGGTAATCACTGATATCATAACCGTTATCATCATTAGGTGACTGATATACGGGAGAAAGCCATATTACATCAATCCCAAGATACTTAAGGTAATCTAATTTGCCTGTAATTCCTTTGATATCACCGATGCCGTCTGCGTTGCTGTCCATAAAGCTGCGCGGATAAATTTGGTAAATCACTGACTCTTTCCACCATGTTTTTTTCATATCTGTTATTCCTTTCCTGATTTTGTAATATTTTATAATTCGTAACAGTTCAGATAACCCTTGAACTGTTACTATAATTCTAATATGACGGCCTGATAGCCGTTTAATTTTAGTTTACGGTCTTCCAGTTTAAATTCACGATCATTGTTTAATAACACTTTTTTGCAGTCAGATGGAAGTTCTACCATCTGTTCTTCTTTTTGATAATTGCCAATAACAAGAATGGTTGTGTCTCCTTTGCGGTAATAGGCCATTATATTATGGCGGTCTTCCCAGACAGGTTCTAAGGTTCCAAATACAATCGTTTCTTTATATGCAGCGTTTTTTCTAAGGGCGATCAGCTGTTTGTAAAAGCTTCTTACAGAATATGGGTCTTCAGACTGGGCAGCTGCATTAATAGAAGTATAATTTGGATTTACTTTCAGCCATGGAATGCCTGTGGTAAATCCTGCATTTGGCTGATCATTCCACTGCATCGGCGTTCTTGCGTTATCCCTGCTGTATCTGGATACGGCCTTGAGCGCTTGTTCTGCAGATAATCCTGCATTTAAAGCAGTCTGATATTCATCCAGTGTGGAAATATCATCCACCTCATCAATGGAAGTGAAAGGAATGTTTTCCATGCCAAGTTCCTGACCCTGATATATAAATGGAATGCCGCGAAGCATAAAATTCAGGGCAGCCAGCATCTTTTTGCTTTGTGTGCAGCATTCTCCATCAGGAATATAACGGCTGACACCACGCGGTTCATCATGATTTTCAATAATATTAGATAAAAATCCAGTCGTTCCAACCTTTGCCTGTGCTTCAAAGCAGCATTTTTTGTATTCGTCAGGCGTAATTTTCCTGGCATCATACCAGCCTTTTTCGCTGCCGCCGCATATCGTTTCGTTAAAGTCAAACATACTGGAGAAATATCCGTCTTCACCTATAAAATCAGCAATCTCTTCAGGTTTTTCGTTAAATACTTCACCGACAGTGAAAGCATCATATTTATGAAATGTCTGATCCCGCATTTCACCGAGAAACTGTCCGATGCCATGCGCTTCTTTCAGCATATTTTCGATAGAACTCAGGCCATCTTCACGGTCTGGCTTGTAATTACGAAATGGAAGAGCCTTTTTTATATTGATAATCGCATCAATACGGAAACCGCTGATTCCTTTTTCCAGCCACCAGTTAATATTTTTATACACTTCTTCGCGAAGCTCTGGATTTTCCCAATTTAAATCCGGCTGTTTTTTATGGAAAACGTGTAAGTACTGTTTGTTTGTTCCCGGAAGGTCTTCCCATACAGGACCGCCGAAGTAAGAGCGCCAGTTGGTTGGGAGTTCATTTTCTTTTTTATCCTGCAGATAAAAGAAATTGCCGTATTTGCCGTCCGGATCCTGACAGGCTTTTTGAAACCATTCATGTTCATCTGAACAATGATTCACAACAAGATCCATAAGGATATACATATCGCGTTTTTTAGCTTCCATAATCAGCTGTTCCATATCTTCCATGGTGCCAAAGCGAGGGTCGATATTATAATAATCGGAAATATCATATCCTTCATCAGCAAGTGGAGAACAGTAGCATGGAGACAGCCAGATAATATCAATGCCAAGATCATGCAGGTAATCCAGTTTGCTGATAATGCCCGGAATATCACCGATGCCGTCTCCATTAGAATCATAAAAGCTCTTTGGGTAAATCTGATATGCTGTTTTATCATGCCACCATTTTTTTATCATAAATACACCTCCGTAAAAATTATTTTTCTCTGAATGATTGATTTCATTATAATGGTATTTTTCAAAAATGTCTTACACTTCTTTGATATAAAAATACGATATTTTGACTTTTATAGATTTTCTGTATGTTTCAAAGAAAAATTTTTGCGATATTGCAGCGGTGTGGTATTCGTATGTTTGCGAAATTCTTTTAAAAAGTTGCCAAGATTATTGAATCCGCATTCCAGACAGATTTCCATGACTTGTAAATCTGTTTCTTTTAACAGATGCAACGCTTGTTTGATGCGGTAATCATTAACATATGCGATTGGGGATCTGCCGATTGCTTTTTTAAAGAAACGGCAGAAGTACTGTTCATTCATATTGACAAGGTCAGCGAGATCTTGAATGTATATTTTTTCCTTATAGTTTTCCATAATGTACGTAATGACTTTTTTTATCTCTTCCACACGCTTGTCATAGTTTGCTTCTGAACGAAGAAAAAGATCATGATCAGACAAAATGGCAAGAATGCGCAGAAGGTTTGATTTAATGTACAATTGATTCGTTACATGATCAAATGGCATGTGTTTTATGGATGATTGTTCATAAATTTTTATAATATCCAGAAAGGAGTCGCGTACAGGAATGAAAGCTGGATGTTCGGGCAGAAGACAGCGTGGAAATATTAATTTTCCATGCTGAACAGGCTGAATAAGCTGTACTTGGGCCGCATCATACATCTCAAAGCTTAAAATATCTGATGCAAATACAATCGCTTCTTCTTCGGAACTGTTATTTTTTTCGATCACGATGCTGTGAAGCTCTCCGGGATTGATAAAAAAGAGGCACTCGGAGCGTATAAAAAACGGTTCCATATTGATTTCCAGCCGAAAATCACCTTCAAAAAAGTAAATCATCTCTATTTCGTCATGCCAGTGATGCTTGACCATAGTGCCTTTCGATGCAAAACATGTTTTGTAGGCAGCAAAAGGAAATGATTTTGTGCCATGATGACGGAGTTCTTTTAAAGTGGGTGATTGCGGCCGCTGCATGTGGAACCTCCTTGTCTGATTGTAATTGGATATAATATGAAAGTAACATTGAAACAAAGAAAAGTCAAGAAGAGGTGAAGTTTGCATTAAGTGTTACATATATATAGAAGAAACAGGAAATTTGGGAAAAATATGAATTATTTATGGGGATTTATGATTGTTTCAGGCATTGTTTATGCGGCTTTGACAGGGACGCTGCCGGAAGTAACGCAAGCGGCTATTGATTCATCAAAAGAAGCGGTGACGTTATGTATTACGATGACAGGGGTTATGGCACTTTGGATGGGGTTGATGAGAATTGCGGAGAAGTCCGGCATTATTGCGGGTGCGGTCAGAGGGATGAAGCCTTTGCTGAGGTTATTGTTTCCTGGGATTCCTAAAAATCATTTGGCAAATCAGTATATTGCTGAAAATTTTATTGCCAATGTGTTTGGACTTGGGTGGGCGGCTACACCTGCGGGAATACGGGCGATTGAGGAGTTGGAGAAGCTGGAAGAAGATCGGAGAGCGGGAAAGGATGATATGGTATATAGTGAGAAAAGGGGTCTTAGAGAGAGAAAGAAAAGGAAAGTTCGTGCGGTACCGAAGGGAACGGCTAGTAATGAGATGTGTACATTTTTGATATTGAATATTTCGTCACTACAATTGATTCCAGTCAATATGATTGCATATAGGAGCCAGTATGGGAGTGTGAATCCGGCGGCGATTGTGGGGCCGGCGATTGTGGCGACGATGGTGAGTACATTGGTGGCAAT
Organism: uncultured Eubacterium sp.; assembly: GCA_948468465.1. The sequence continues at coordinate 34,591 of CAOKJJ010000017.1, forward strand.
TTTATATTGTAAAGTATTGGATAGAAAGTAATTAAAAAGCCCATAGTTATTATATAAAAGATTTTTTAGTAAATATTGATTTATCCACTTAGTAATTGAATGCTAAGTGGATTTTTGTATATATAGAAACAATTGTGGCGGTGATTTATTGTAAGATGATGGATGGGAAGCGGAGGATATAACATCTTCCGCTTTTATAGAAAACTATGATAGTTCCTATACAAAATTGTTAGATAAGTTTTCAGAAGAGTCCATGAAATTTGACAAAAAACAAATTAAAGAATATAGAAATAGTTTGAATCTATAAATGAGCAAATCTGAATTTTTACCAAAGTTGTCTAAATTTGCACATAACTAAAGACATCACGCCTCTGTGGGTGTATACTGTATCTGCCAAGAAAACAATAACCCGCAAAAGATGATGTCTTATAGAAAACAGTATATACCATTCAGAACTGCTTTACAATTGTTTTAAAAAATTAAGTTTGTGCCGTCTTTTCCCACAAACGGCCATGAAGCATATCATGGCCATACTGATATCCGTTTTTTCTGTTGGATACCATGGAAAAACCATCGATTTTGAAAAATACAGCCCCTGCCACCGTACCACGGTTGCATATTTCCTCAATCATGGAAAATGGGACGATGCCTGTCTGGAAGACATACTTAAAAGTACCGTTGTCCAGTTCATTTATAACGAAGCCCGGCAGTCCGGAAAGCCTGTATTCTGTATTGTGGACGACACCATCTCATCCAAAACAAAGCCTTCGTCACGGGCTCTGCACCCGATGGAAGATGCGTATTTCCATCAGTCCCACCTCAAGGGGAAGCAGGATTATGGACATCAGGCTGTGGCTGTCATGCTCTCCTGCAACGGCATTGTCCTTAACTATGCAATTATTATGTACGATAAGTCTAAATCAAAAGTGAAGATCGTGCAAGAAATTGCCAGCGAACTGCCGGTACCACCAGTGATCTCTTATTTCCTTTGTGACAGCTGGTACACATGCGGCGGCATTATGGACGCTTTTATTAAAAAAGGCTTCTATACCATTGGCGCACTGAAAACAAACCGGATACTGTACCCATGCGGCATCAAGCAGAAGATCAGTGAGTTTGCCCTTCATATACGTAAGACAGATTCCGATGTTAGCCTCGTGACAGCTGGCAGCCGGAAGTATTATGTCTATCGGTATGAGGGAAGCCTCAACGGTATTGATAATGCAGTGGTGCTGATCAGCTACCCAAAAGATGCATTCCATGTTCCCAAAGCCCTGCGGGCTTTTATCAGCATGCATGTATCTTTAAGCACCCAGAAAATTCTGGATACATATGTGGAACGGTGGCCGGTGGAGGTATTCTTTCGTCAGTCCAAAAATAAACTGGCATTTGACAGATACCAGATCCGTTCCTCGAAAGGAATTCGGAGATATTGGCTGCTGATGTCACTGGCTCACCTGATTGCCTGCACCGGATGCGGTGAAACTATGTCCTTTGAGGACGGATATGCCTATATTTACAGCCATATCCAGGAAGAACGACTCCGCTTCATCTACCAGTGCGGGGCAAGGCACGTCCTTTTTGAAGATGTTTTGGCTTTAGTGGCATAGATTTATTGTGCATTTTTCTAAATTTGCTCATTTATAGGTTTTTTTGATTTATTTAAAGTAAATGTAACACAGTCATCTTATTACAGTCTATAGGTATTCGGGGCACGGATTCAAATGAAACACTAATTTTACAGTATAATGTAATGAATATGAAATTTGAACCCGCCAAAAATTCACATACATATTCTGACAAAAATCATCGGAGGAAATAATAAAGATTTGTAAAAAAATCTTTATTATTACATTTACTAAAATGTAGAGAGCAATTTCACAAGAATAAGAAACTATTAATTAAATTTAAAGACCTTATTTTACGAAGAAGGAATACAGTTTAGGCATGGCGGATTATTTAATATAGGTATTAGATTTTTGCACAGGATCATTTTATAATAAATATATTCAGGCATCAGCATAACGAAGGCGAATGGTTGAAAATGAAAAGAAGATCGTAGGAGGAGCTATCAATGTATTTAAAACTAAAAAAGAGAATTATGTTGTTTTTAGTGGCATGCATGTTTATAACAGCGCTGCCTTTTGTTCATCTATTTCCAATGCATGTATCAGCAAAAACAGAAGTTTCCGTGCAGATGCAGATTGGAAAGACGAAAGTAACAAAGAAAACATATCAAATGGAATCGGGTGTTTCCAGACAGTTAAAGGTAAAAGCTGTCAAAAATAAAAAATCAGTCAAGATAAAATCTGTTCAATATCGCAGCAGCAATAAAAAAATAGCGTCTGTAAATAAAAATGGTGTTATCCGTGCAAAAGCATCTGGAACAGCAAAAATTACGGCAGCAGTAAAAACAAAACAGGGAAATCAGACAGAATGGCTGAAAATAAAGGTAAATACAGCACAGCCAGATCAGGAATCGGACGGAGCAACACAGCAGCCAGACGGGACATCACAACAGCCAGGCGGGATGCCGCAGCCTGAGCTTGTACAGGAACCGTCTCTGCCGGATGGTTCTGGTGAGAAGATACTGATTGCGTATTTTACACGCAGCGGAAATGCAGAAAAGCTGGCTGATATGATAGCGAAAAAAACCGGAGGAACAAAGTTTCGGATTGAGACGGAAACTGCATATCCGCAGGATTACAATGCAGTGCTTGAACAGGCTTCCGAGGAAAAAGAGCAGAATGCGAGGCCGCTTTTAAAGACACGTGTGGAAAATATGTCTGATTATGGAACGGTATTTTTAGGATATCCGATCTGGTTTAGCGATACTCCGATGGCGATTCATTCTTTTTTGGAAAGTTATGATTTTACAGGAAAGAAAATTATTCCGTTTTGTACGTCTGGCAGCAGTTCGCCGCAGACAAGTTATGCAAGTGTAAAGGCATCTGCGGCAGGCGCTGAGGTACTGGAAGGTTTCTGGACACAGGGAACCTCTGTGGGGAATGCGCAGGATGCAGTAGCAGAGTGGATTGATGGGCTTGGGATTACTGGCAGGAATCATTCGCAAAGTACGACAGGAAGTGAGGAAGGAAGGTTGAAGATTACAGCAGGAAATACTGATTTTTATGCGGAATTGGAAGATAATTCTTCTGCGCAGGCTTTTAAGAAAATGCTTTTGGAAGGTCCGATTACCATTCAAATGAGTGATTATGGAGATATGGAAAAAGTCGGGCCTCTGGGAAAAAGGCTGCCAACAAATGATGAAAATATTACGACTGGTCCTGGAGATCTGATTCTTTATCAGGGAAATTCACTGGTCATTTATTATGATACGAATACGTGGAATTTTACAAGGCTTGGAAAAATTGAGGGTGTAACAAGGCAGGAGCTTCTTGCAGCTTTTGGGAGCGGTGATGTAACGGTGACATTGTCATTTACATAAGTAAATCAGGAAAGGTTCCACAGAAACCATACAGGCCATCATCGGGAATCGTATATCCTGATATGGGTACTGCAGAAGGCTACTATTGAAGAAGTCGGGGCGGAGGGTATGGCTTTGGTAAAGAATGAAAACAATGCTCTTCCTCTGGAAAAAGATTCGAACCTGAATGTATTTGGATGGGCAAGTACAAATCCGATTTACGGTGGTACGGGATCGGATTCTTCAGACAGTTCTTCTGCTACAGACATTCTTACATCACTGGCGGATGCGGGATTTAAGGTAAATCAGGATTTGATTGATATGTATAAAGAATACAGCCCGACAAGAAATCTGGTCGGAAATGTGGCCAGCGTTACTTATACGGATGAACAGCCGATGCGTGAGATTTACTTAAAGCCGTTTGAGATGAGCGTGAAAAATTTTGAGGGAAATTCACTGGCAGTTATGTCATCCTTTAACTTTATTGGTGATGTATGTGCAGGGGCCAATCCAAACCTGTTAAATACAGTTCTTCGTGATGAGTGTGGATTCCGTGGGATGGTTCTGTCTGACTGGAACGGTTCTTATGGATATCAGAATACAGATGATTTTGTACGAAATGGAAATGATGCGATGCTTGGTTTTATGCAGCATGAGTCGAATGCGATTACAAATACAGGTTCTGCAACGCTCGTAATTATAAGGATTGAGGAGGTGAGTGCGCATTATGAGTAACTATATTGAATATAGAGATAAAATAGCATTTCACCCAGGATATTATATAGAAGAAATGTTAGAAGAAAGAGACCTGGCTTTGACTGAATTTTCAATGCAATTAGGAACAACTTCTGAAAATCTAAATACTGTGATTCGAGGAGAAAAAAATTTATCTATTGATATGGCAGTAAAACTTTCCAGTATATTGGGGACAACTGTAGAATATTGGATTAATTTACAAAAACTATATGATAAAATGCAAGCTGAATTTCTTTCAGATATGGATCTTGAGAAAGAAGTGTAAAATTGATACCACAGGAACAATATGAAGCATTTATTAAATGTCATACAATATTTAATGAATCATGTATTAGGAAATTTGCTGATAATATTAATCAGGATCCGGGAATTGTATTAGGGCGGTTACAGAATGATGGTAAAGTATCTTTTGCTGAAACAGAATTATCTGATAAACTAAGGTATAGATATCAGGTTACGGTTAGGGATAAAGTATAGAAATTATAATGTATTTTAGGCATATTTTATCATTCTGTACAGGTATTAGACATAAAGTCATGATGGTTATATAATATAGATGTTTCAGGTTAGAGATTGTTTGAAGAATGCAGATCAAGGAAACGATTTTTCAAACATGCTTTGTGGACATCTATATTTTTATGGAAAGAAATGGATTAGGAGGCAGATATGATGACAAACTATTATGAAACAGACCCGGAATTTATGGAACGGATGATGCATTTTACATTTGAAGAAGTAGTGAAGGAACCTGGACAGGAGCTGCCAGATGAGACACGCTATATGGCGATTCTCGCCACGCTTCTTGGATGTCAGGGCATAGAAGTTTACAGGAACATGCTTGGCAAAGCGCTGGATGGCGGGCTGACGCCTGTTATGGTAAAGGAGATTGTATATCAAGCTGTGGATTATCTTGGAATCGGACGGGTCATGCCTTTTTTGTCCGCTACAAATGAGATTTTAACAGCACGCGGTGTCCAGCTTCCGCTTCCGGCCCAGGGCAGAACAACGATGGAAAACAGGCTGGAAAAAGGGGCACAGGCACAGGCGGATATTTTTGGTGAGCATATGAAAGAGGCATGGAAGGCAGGACATATCAACCGGTGGCTTGCCGCGAACTGTTTTGGAGATTATTATACAAGGGATGGCCTGGATTTGAAACAGCGGGAACTGATTACGTTTTGTTTTCTGGCGGCGCAGGGAGGGTGTGAGTCTCAGCTTAAAGCACACGCCAAAGGAAACATGAACCTTGGAAATGATAAGGATTTCCTGATTCGGGTGATATCCCAGTGCCTGCCGTATATTGGATATCCACGCAGCCTGAATGCGGTGAATTGTGTAAATCAGGCAGCGGAATAAAAAGTGACGGAGGAACATAGTGCAGGAGGTTTTATACAGGGAATTTGTTTATCTCTGGTATTATTTTGTTATTCAGTTCAGGCAGATTTTCAAATAATGGATATTAGGCATGGCAATCGGTTCTGTGGTTTCTGTATTTGCAAAGAAAAAAATCCATGGAGTATTCCAGAGTTTATCCAGCAGAAAAATCGGCTTATTGGGAATTGCGGCAGGCAGTGCGCTTGGGATCGCTTCCCCGTTATGTATGGAACTATCCCGGTTGCCGCGTCGTTTTCAAAAAGCGGTATCGGATTATCTTGGAAACGGGAAGCGGATCATGTATGTCAATGTTATGAACCGCCTTTCCGTGGACTGTGACTGTGACGGGCACCCGGCAGAGCCAGATATGCATGATATCGGGATACTGGCGTCTTCAGATCCGGTTGCACTTGACCAGGCATGCGTGGATCTGATTTATGAACAGAAAAACGGCGATGGCGCTTCCCTTGTAAACCGGATAGAAAGCAGAAACGGGCTGCTTACATTGGAGCATGCAGATGAAATAGGGCTTGGGAGCAGGGTGTATACACTTGTGGATATTGACAGGTAAACAATGACGTGTGAACATGAGAAAGACAGGCAGATCAATAATATGGAATGCCTGTCTTTTTTATCTGTTTTTCCTTTGAGTTATTAAATTCTTGCAGTTGATCCGTGAATTTGGTATAATCAACCTATATTTCAGAAGGAGGAGAGTTTTATGGGCTAATTGCAATGGGAAAAATTGTTATGTAAAGACAGAAAAAGAATGTCAGACAGTCAAACAGAAAAAGATCCGGTGTCTGTTATAGTAAGAAATCAGTTTGAAGCAGATTATGATAGAATTATTGGGTCATCATCTGTAAGAAGACTTCAGGATAAAGCACAAGTATTTCCGTTACAGAAAAATGATTTTACAAGAACAAGACTAACTCATTCTATGGAAGTGTCAGCAATGGCCCGTTCTTTAGGAAAAGCAGTTGGAAGAAATAGGCAATATTTATTTGATAGGCGGTGTTTTAAGAGAATTTAAAGATAATAATAAAATTATTAATTTGCGGGATATAGATATTATTATAGACATAAAAAATAGTGTTTGTTTGGAAAAAATATTATCTAAGAATGCTAGAGAAAATTTTTTAGATATGTTAATGAATATTCAAGTGAAGAGATATAAAAGAGAAATATTATCTAAAGAATTGATAGAAAACGAATTATTTCAAATGTAAACGGATAATATTTTTACAAAGCAAGTTGTAATAAAATATATTAAGCACATTAGGTTAGAGTGATCAAAGCTAGAAAGGAAACCGAAAATGGCAAAGCGTACAAAAGGTAAATGCAAATATTGCGGCAAGGAATACACATTAAGCTATATGAACAAACATTTGCCAGTTTGTGAAGAACGTCAGAAAAAATGGATAGAGAAAATTGGCAGTAAAAAATACGGATATTTTGAACTGGCTATTTATTCGAAATACAGCAGAGATTATTGAATGTTTGTGGAAATAAAAGAGACGGAGACATTGAAGGCTTTAGATCAGTTTTTAAGAGATATATGGGTAGAATGCTGCGGGCATCTGAGTGAGTTTGACATTAATGGTGTCATCTATGATTGTGATCCGGAAGATACTTATTTTGGGGATAAACCCGTAAAAAGCATGTTTGCAATTCACCCCGGTGTGGAGTCTGCGGTTATTGCGGAAGCCAAATTTATCCGGATCAGTTTGTCCCGGATACGCAGAAAAATTAAAACAGTATTCTTTCACAGGTTATCAAAGTTTGTCTGGAACTGTATGCGAATGGTTTAAGTTATTTGCATATGGTTCCATATTGTATTCTGACTTGTTCTGACTTCAGTCCGATAGTTTACAGGAGTTTTTTTCATAAGCTTTCGAAATTGCTTAGAAAAATAGCTCGGATTTGAAAAACCGCAGCTGAGCGCAATATCCGTAACAGGCATATCGGTATCTGACAGCAGCCTTGCGGCATGAAATATTCTTTTTCTCTGTACATATTCGATCGGACTGTAATGCAGATATTGATTAAATATACGCTGACATTCTCTGGTGCAGATATTTGCGGCAGCTGCGATATCAGAAACGGTAAAAGCAGTTTCTAAATGACGGTCGATCCATAGAAGCATGCTTTTTAACCGGTTTTCCTGGATGGATGAAATGGAGCATTTGGCTGCATTAACGCTTTTTGATTTGGCATGTAATAATATATTTGACAAAGCATTTCTGACCTGAAATTCATATCCATATGCTTCTGATTCGTATGCTGTAAAGGCAAGGTCAAATTGTTTAAAGTAAATATTGTCATCTGTTCCTTGTTGAAATTTTAGAAATGGTACACCGCTTTCAAGCAGAGGGCGTACATATACGGTGTCGAATACACTTCCTGGTGTGCCGCCGATAATATCTGGACTGAATACAAAGGAACGGTACCGGCATGGACAGGAAACTTCTGGCGTAAAAGAATGAATGATCTCGGTATTAATAAAACATCCGTCTCCTCCCTGAAGGTGATAGGTGTGATCTCCCGCATGGATGGTAATGTTTCCTTCTAATAAACAGAAAATCTCAAGCTCCTTATGCCAATGTGATGGAATGTGGTCTGCTGCAAATTGATGAATATCTCCATCATTGACCGTTAAATCTAATAAAAGCAAATTGTTTTCCTGGACTTCTTTTCCACAGTCATCTGTAAGGATATAACTTGGCTGTCTGATCATAAATGTATCTCCTGTCGCTTTTGTTATATTATACGTCGTTTTTTATAAAGCAGCAAGACTATATTTTATGATAGTATCCTAAATAGAAGATATATAGTAACAGCCGGATGCGTAAAAGTTCAATAGGGTATCTGAACTGTTGCGATATATAAAATGTCTGAAAAATTCTAAAAATAAATGTTCAAAGGCAGGAGTTAATATGATGAAAAATACAGTTATTTTTGACCTGGATGGTTTATTGATTGACAGTGAGATCATATCTTATCAGCTGTATCGGGATTTGACCGGCAAATATGGGAAACATATAACACTTGAAGACTATATTCATCATTATTGCGGTAAATCGTCTGAGGTTAATATGCGGACAATCATTGATGAATATCATCTTCCAATTTCCGCAGAAGAGGGACTTTTATTTACCGACTTGAAAGAAAAGGAGTATTTTAAACAAGGAGTAAATCTGAAAGAAGGAGCCGTAGAATTATTATCTTATTTGAAAAGAAACCAGTATAAAATATTATTGGCATCTTCCAGTACACAGGAGCGTGCGGTTGGGGTACTGCATCAAAATGGAATTGCGGCTTTTTTTAATTATATGGTATTTGGTTCGGAAGTCAAAAGGGGAAAACCTTATCCGGATATTTTTATAAAAGCTTGTGAGTACGCGGATGAACCGTCGAAAAATTGTCTTGTACTGGAAGACAGCGAGGCAGGAATACAGGCAGCTTATTCTGCAGGTACAGACGTTATCTGTATTCCTGATATGAGAGTTCCAAGTGATGAATTTCGCAAAATGGCAGCTGCGGAACTGCCGTCGCTGAAAGAGGTGATAGGATGGCTGGAAAATAATGGATAGAATAAAGTTAAAATCATTCATTATTTTTCCTGATTTTTTTTGCGAAATTCCCGCGGGGCAGAGATTTCGCTTTTAGAGATAAAAAAGGGTAAAGATTACCGGTTTTTCAA